>DRPG01000732.1 GCA_011376105.1 Deltaproteobacteria bacterium | reverse complement strand
GGTACAAGCCCCCACAGCCCTCCCCTTTGCTGCTCGGTTGTCTGGGAACCCTACGCGGTCTGCACGAGCGACTGGGGAGGGGCGGGGGTGGCCGGGCTCGCTCGACCGCTATCCCCGCGACAACCTCACGAGGCGGCACGTCTCACCGAGGCGTCCGGGAGGGGACGGCCCTGCTCGGGGCGGGAGACGGGCTCGGCGAAGCGCTCGAGGAGGGGCGCAGCGCTCGGGGAGAGGCGGAGGCCGGGCTCGGCGGGGCGCTCGGGGAGAGGCGAAGGCTTCGGGGAGAGGCGGGGGCTGGAGTCGCTGGGCGGGCGGGGGCGGCTACGAAGAACCTCAGTGCAGGGGCGAGCGCTGCAGACGCTGGGCGGGGGCGGCTACGAAGAATCCCAGTGCAGGGGCGAGCGCTGCAGACGCTGGGCGGGCGGCGCCTCGGACCCGGCTAGGCGAGGCGCCCGGGCGCTGTGGGCGCGACTCAGCGGGGCTCCCGGGGTGGTACAAGCCCCCACAGCCCTCCCCTTTGCTGCTCGGTTGTCTGGGAACCCTACGCGGTCTGCACGAGCGACTGGGGAGGGTCGGGCGTGGTCGGGCTCGCTCGACCGCTATCCCCGCGACAACCTCACGAAGCAGCACGTCTCACCGAGGCGTCCGGGGAGGGCACGGCCCTGCTTGGGGCGACCGACGGGCTCGGCGGGGCGTTCGGGGAGAGGCGAGGCGTCAGCGGGGGGGCGAGCGCTGGGCTCGGCGAGGCGCCCGGGGAGGGCACGGCCCTGCTCGGGGCGACCGACGGGCTGGGCGGGGTGCCTGCGGAGCGGCGGGAGGCGGACATGGGCGAACGGGAGAGGCTGTGGAGGTCCTCAGTGCAAGGGCGAGCGGTGTGGACGCTGGGCGAGCGGGGGCGGCTGCGGAGGACCTCAGTGCGAGGGCGAACGCCGAAGACGCTGGGCGTACGGCGTCTCGCCCTGACCTCCAGCGCCCCGTCGCCAGCTCTGGGATTCTTGCGCCCCTCCCCCGACTCTGCGCTCTGTCGGCAACCCCAGAGCCGCCCTCAAGGCCAGATAGTATTCGGAAATCATAAACAAAAAACGAATATAATTCGTAGCATACTCTATAATGCAGAGCATTATGCGGAGTGGGCGCCCCTGCAGCGGCAAGCGCTGTTGGCGATGCTGGGGCGGGACGGAGCGGCCTGCGCAGCGACGGAGGTAGGCACGGGGGCTGCGCCATGCTCCGCGGTCGGTGAGGCACCGGCCCGTCTGGCTACGAGAGCCGCTGTGGCCTACAGTGAGCGCCTCTGTCGAGGAGCGCCCCGGCACGGGGCGGTGAAGATACCGGGAGCGAGCCACCTCCACCCACGCCCGGAGCGTCCATGGCGAGGCCAGATCCGATCGTGCTCGATCCCGTCCGGGCCCGCCCGGTCCGTCCCCGTGGCAGCCGGGGCCCACAGGACGAGCGCTGGTACTGGCGCGCTGAGATCGGTCCCCACACCGTCTGGACCGGCTGGGGGACCCGCGACGAGGTCCGCCAGATCCTCGCGGGCCAGATCGCAAGCGATCGCCTGGGCACCACCCGTCCGCACCTCGACGGGATCCGGACGGTGGAGGATCTGCTCCGGCGCTGGCTCCCCGCCCTCCGGCGGCAGCGGCGGCGCCCCCGCACGGTGATCGCTTACGAAGGAGGCGTGAAGCGTCTGATCGACAGCCCTCTGGGGATCGTGCGCCTCGAGGGCGTGAGCCGCTATGTGCTGCAGACCTGGGCCGACGAGGCCCAGGACCGCTATGCGCCCCAGACCCTGGCCCTCGATCTGCAGGTGCTCGCCTCGGCTTGGCGCTGGGGTCGGGGCATGGGAGTGTTCGATCGTCCCCTGCCCGAGATCGATCTGGGCAAGATCGAGAGCGTCTCGGATCGGTACACCCCATCGCTGCCCGAGGTCCGGGCGGTGCTCTGCGCCCTCGACGGGCAGGCTCCAGCGTGGGTGAAGCTGCTGATCGAGGTCCAGCTGGCCACCGGGGCCCGGATCGGAGAGCTGGCGGATCTGACCTGGGACGGCGTCCGCGCCGACGTGGGGTTGCTGTCGCTCCAGGGCAAGACCGGTCGCCGCCAGGTCCCGCTGCCCGAACACCTGCTGCAGCGGCTCGAGGCGGGGCGAGCTCGCTCGCGGTGGGTGTTCGGCGTCCGCCCTGCCTCGGCGCGGGGGGTGGGGCGCTACCTGCGCCGGGCCTGTGAGGCCGCTGGAGTACGCCCCTGGACCACCCATGCCCTGCGGAGGCTGGCGGTGGATCGGCTGGCGAGGGCGGGGGTGGACGTGGCCACGGCGGCGGCCCTACTGGGACACTCCCCCACCGTGATGCTCCAGCGCTACCGCCAGGTCAGCGACGCCGATCGTCGACACGCGATGGCCACCGCCCGGCTGTGGGACCTAGGTCCTCCAGCCCCGACCTCGGCCCCGGAGTCAGCGCCTCAGGATCCGCCATCCGCCGAGCTCGGGACCCCGAGGCGGGGGGCGCCCACCGCTCCGCACAAGTTTCTGCACAAAAAGAACTATAATAAAGTTTAGACCTATATTGCACAGACAAGGTCCACCTGTATGGTAAGAGACGGAGCCCCGCTCCAGACCTCAGCGCCACTCACAGCCACGCCACCCACAGCCACGCCACCCACAGCCACGCCACCCACACGATTGC
>DRPG01000731.1 GCA_011376105.1 Deltaproteobacteria bacterium | reverse complement strand
CCTGGAGGCTGTCGGGCCCTCGCCGGCGCGCCCTCGCCGGTGCGCCCTCGCCAGCACGCCCTGGAGGCTGTCGGGCCCTCGCCAGCGCGCCCTGGAGGCTGTCGGGCCCTCGCCGGTGCGCCCTCGCCAGCGCGCCCTGGAGGCTGTCGGACCCTCGCCAGCGCGCCCTGGAGGCTGTCGGGCCCGGGACGGCGCCGTGGGGAGGTCGTGTGTCTGCCCGGGAGGCGCCGGAGCCCGTGCTCAGCCCTGAGCGCTCTGGTCGATCGCGCGGCGCCGGACCCTGCCCGACAGCTGCACCTGCAGGGCGCTGGCCGCCGGCAGGGACGCGCCGTCCCCATACCAGGGCCCGGGGTGCTCAGCGTCGGCGGGGGTCACCACGCACAGCCCACGCTGTCGCAGCGTTAGGGGGCCACAGACCGCCACGGTGTGGGCTGCCACGGGGCAGCCCAGCACCCGCGCCGCGGCCCGCATGAAGTCCCACGAGCGAGCCACGTCGCAGCAGCGGAACCACACCAGCTCGAGGTGGGGCTCTGGATCCGAGGGATCGACGCCCAGGGCGTCGGCGAGCCGGAGCAGGTCCACGATCTGATCGGCGATCTGGGGCACCGAGCGCCACTCGTCACACCACAGCTGGAGCTCCCGGATCGGCCCCGGCGCGCGCTGGATCAGCTCGAGCCTGGCGTAGAGCTCGTCCCACGAGGACACCCCATAGATCCGGGTCGAGGTGTCGAGCCGGGAGCTGAGGCTCCACAGCCTCGACAGCAGTCGGGGGCGGATGGACTCATCGTACAGCAGCACCCGCTGGGCTGGATCTGAGCGCACGGACACACCGGGGCGGGGGGGGAACGACGGAGGCGCCGCCTCCCTCCGAGGGGTATCGGTGCCAGCACGGCAGACCTGGAGGGTTGTTTGTGCCCCGGGCCCCAGTGGAGCCTGCTCAGAGGCCCTCGAAGACCACTACGCGCTCGGGCGTAAGGTCGCGACCGTTCCGGGCCCCAGTGGAGCCTGCTCAGAGGCCCTCGAAGGGCAGCGCCAGGGGGAGATCTTCGGTGGGCTGCGGGGTCCCTGCGTGCTGCCCCGACCGCTCCTGCGGGCTCCTCCGCAGCCGGCCCAGGGTCCAGGCGGCACGTTGCTCGGGGCTCATCCAGGCCATGACCTCGCCAGTGGTGACCTGCTGTAGCGCGCTGATCTCGGCCTGAAGCCGCTGCAGCTCGGCCATCGAGGACTCCATCGCGGCGACGTCTCCGCCCTCGAGGGCGGCACGGAGGACCTCCGCCTGGTCGTGGACGCTGGATCGCAGGAGCCGGGCTTGCTCGTGACCGGTGGCCAGGATCTCCGCGACGGCTGCGCCGGCCTCTGCGTCGAGGCCCAGGCGCTCGGTGAGGCGGGCTGCGATCCGGCTCGTGGGCAGGACCCCGGTCGCCGGGGGCTCGGCGTGGGCGAGCAGCGGTCCCCCGAGCAGCGCGAGGAACAGGGGGGCACGAAGGACGGTGGACATCGGGGCCTCCGGAGAGCGTTCGTGGAGGCCAACGGTGGATCCACCTCCGTATTGTGTCCTGCGGATCCGAGCGCCTCGATCCAGGCGCTGGTGGGCTGCCGGAGGCTGTGGGGCCCGCGGCGGCTGGGCCCTGGCGATCGGGGACCACGCTCACTCTGGTCCCCTGAAGACAGAGCCGGATCAGAACGGCGACAAGGTCGCCTACCAAGTCCGGATCTACAAAACGCGGCTGAACGGCGATGGCAGCCTCCAGGTGCGCTGGACCAAGGACGTCCCGCTGGCGACTGCCTAGAGGTCACCCGGGGCTGGGATCGTCGCGGCGTCGCGAGGATCGGTCTGGCTCGAGGGCGTCCGGCGCCGCCCGATGCGCCTGGAGCAGGGGTTACACGTGCTCAGCGTGATCGAGGTGGGCTCGGGGGTGTGGGTGCACGCCTCGTCGATGTAGCCGTGTGTGCCCGGGAGCCTGCGCTCCCCCGGAGGAACCAGCGCAGCCCGGCCTCGACCCCGAGGTAGGGCTCGGAGCGCTCGGTGAGCAGCCCACCGTGCAGCCGACAGCTGGACCCGAGGTACAGGCTCGCCCGATCGGAGGGGCGGCCCTCGATCTGGACATGGGACATGGGCAGAGCCTAGGGCGTAGGTCAGCGGATCGATGGTGACGGGCCAGCGTGGGGCCGCCGCCGCGGCCACCGCGGGGGCGGCCCAGATCATCTCGGGCTCCTCTCTCGGGCTCCTCCTGAGGGCGATTTTATGATCGTTCAACTATCTGTCCGGCCCCCGATCTCCGATCCTCCAGTGGGGACGCTCAGCTCAGGGGGATCCCTTAGAAGGAGTCGCCGCGCTGCGCCTCGAGGAAGGACAGCACCATCGGATAGACCTCGTCGACGATCGTCCCCACGACTGGATCGATGTGGCCTGGATCGTTGTCGAGCCCCTGGTCGCGGCTGAGGAGCTGGTAGGTGCAGTCGGGGAAGCGATCACAGGTGGCGCGGACGTCCGCCTCGGCCACCACCCGATCGCCCAGGGCGCCAAGCACCAGCAGGGGCACGTCCGCCGGCTGCACCCAGTCCCTGCCCTCGGTGTCGATCAGGGCGTCGGACTCGAGCCAGGTCAGCGCCTGTCGGGCCACCGGCTTGGGGAGATCGGACAGGGCGTGGCGGGCCAGGCCCTTGGTCAGCCCCCAGTCGAGGTTGTCTCGGTTGGCGATCCGCCCGTACATCGGGTTGGCGCGCCCGAGGGGGCGGGAGAGCACGCTGAGGGAGCGCGCGGGGATCCGCCCCCGTCCCCGGGTGGCGAAGCGGAAGGTGCGCACCGTCCAGGGCTCCTCATAGTCCTGGAAGGTGGAGGGGGAGCAGATCGTGACCCCCGAGGCGATGGTCTCGGGGTGCTGGGCGAGCCAGGCATACAGCAGCATGCCGCCCATGCTGTGGCCCACCCAGTGCAGCTGCTCTGCCCCCGTCGCTGACAGCACCGCCTCCACCGAGGCCGCGACGTCGTACCGTGCGTAGTCGTCGAACGTGATCTCCCAGCGCACCTTGGGCGAGGGGGGCACCGTCAGCCAGTCCCCGCGCAGATCCGTGATCCAGACGTCCCACCCCTGCTGCTGCAGGGCGTGGGCGAGGGAGATCTCGTGTCGATAGTCGAAGTTGTAGTGGTTCGCGCCCATGCCGTGGACCAGCAGCACGGGCTCCCCCTCGCCTGCATACCGCCGCAGGTGGTTCACCCAGCCGTCCTCAGTCCGCACCGCCGTGGTGTACGTCGGCACCATCGTCGGCGGGAGCGGCCTGGGACAGCCGGCCCCAAGGAGCAGGGCGGCCGCCACCAGGGTGGATCGGCTCTGAGCTGGGGTGGGCATCCGGCCTCCTCGTCTCGCTGGAGCCTACCAGCGACCGCCCCCACCCCTGTGGCTCCACAGCCTCCAGCGGAGGAGGCAAGGGCAAGGGCACGAGCACGAGCACACGAGCACACGAGCACACGAGCACACGAGCACACGAGCACACGGGGGCCGGGGGCCGGGGGCTTGGTTAGCCAGGGGCCCTGGAGGAGCCATGGCCTGGTTCGAGGGTACCCACAGCGAGTCCCGTCAGCTCGACGTCGATCCCACCACAGCGCGCGAGCACTTCGCAGATCTGGACACGATCGTGGCCGCCACCAAGGGGGTGGCGTCCGCCGAGATCGACGGGCGCACGATCCACTTCGTGCTGGAGGAGGAGGATCACGGGGTGGTGAAGTTCCAGGGTGACTTCCACTGCACCTACACCCTCGAGGGCGACACGCTGCGGTGGGCGACCCGGGAGGGCAACCTGCAGCAGTCAGGGGAGGCGCGGTTCACCCCGGCAGGAGACGGGGTCACCCTCGACTACACCGAGACGGTCAAGGTCGAGCTGGGGGTGCCGGCGATGATGGCCCCGATGCTCAAGCCCGTCCTCGCTGCGGTCCTCGCGAAGGAGGTCAAGGAGTATCTCGGGCGGATGGTGACCCGCCTCGAGCAGGCCCCGACCTGAGCCCGCGCCCTCCGGATCGAGCCCGGGTCTGACGCTGACGCTGACGCTGACGCTGACGCTGACGCTGACGCTGACGCTGACGCTGACGCTGACGCTG
>DRPG01000730.1 GCA_011376105.1 Deltaproteobacteria bacterium | reverse complement strand
ATTGGTACCGCATGTGGAAGGGAGCGGCAGGGTGGATTGGATCGGTGGGTGCCGTGGTGGTGGTGGGCTGGCTGTGGTCCACCCCGGCACAACCCCCCGGGATCGCCTCGTCCTCCCTGGGCTCCCGGGCCCGCCCTCCGGCGCCCTCCGTGGAGGGCTCGATCCTGCGCTCCGATCCGCTGGAGCCCCCCGACCCCGGGGGCGCTGCTGGGAGCGTCATGTCAGGGCCCCGAGGGCCTGGATCCAGGGCTTGGATCGAGGGCCGGCGGGTGATCCACCCCCCCGCGCCCCGGCGCCCGGTGGTGCCTCCTGTCGGGGACGCCGCGGCGTGGGGGGCGCAGCTACAGCTCGCCGATCGGAGCTGGCGTGCTCGCTCCCTGGAGGCTGTGGCTGCGCTCGGCGCCGATCGCCCCGGTGCCCAGGGGCAGGCGGCGCGGGAGCAGGCGGTGGAGGTGGCCGTCGTGCAGCTGGTGGATCGGATCAGCGCGGCGCGGCAGCGTGCCCGGGAGGGGCAGCTGGCCCCGATCCAGCTCAGGGAGGAGATCTCCGCCGCGCGCAGGGAGGCGAGCGAGGCTCTGCTGCGTGCGACGGAGGGCGACGTCGACGCGGTGCGTGCGATCTGGGGGGCCCTGCAGGAGGCCTCCTCTCCCCTGTGAGGTCCGGTGGAAGGGGGGTGAGGTCTGTCTGTGGGGTGGGGGTGTGGCGCTCGACCGGGGCGGGCCCCCGTCTCCACCGACGCCGGAGGGGGCGGTCAGGGCAGCGAGGGCTCTGAGGCCAGCTCCAGGGCGATCGCGTCAAGCTCGGCTGAGAGGGCCTTGTAGGCGGCGAACGCCTCGTCGGTGGGGGGGCCCTCGGGCGTGATCAGATCCTCTCCCTCTTCGAAGGGGGTGG
Organism: Deltaproteobacteria bacterium; assembly: GCA_011376105.1. Lineage (GTDB taxonomy): Bacteria > Myxococcota_A > UBA796 > UBA796 > DRPG01. The sequence continues at coordinate 8,038 of DRPG01000730.1, read as the reverse complement.
TGGACAGATCGTAGAACTCCTCGTGCCCGTTGGTGAACCGGATCAGCTTGTAGCGTGCGTCCCGCAGGGAGCGATCGTCAGTGGTGTAGGGGCCGAAGCCCACCGGCACGATGTCTTCGGTGTAGATGTGGGACCGACCGGGGTGGTCTGGATCGTACAGGGCCGGCAGGAAGCTCACCCCGTCGATGGGCACGTCCTGGAGCACCGCGCTCAGATCCACTCCGGCCAGCTGGGCGAGGGTGGGCAGCAGGTCCACCACTGAGACCAGCGCCTCGCTGGAGGTCCCGGCGGGGACCCCAGGGCCCACCGCCAGCATCGGGACCCGCACGCCCCCTTCGTATACCGTGCCCTTGGCCCGGTTCGGGTTCTGGGGGGGGGTCACCGCCAGATCCGGGGTGCCATTGTCTCCGACCACCAGGATCAGGGTGCGGGCGCGGACCTGGGGATCGATGCCGTCGATCAGCCTGCCGATCTCGGTGTCGAGTGCCTCCACCGCCGCATCGAACCGGGTCAGGTTGGTGTCGGCGTCGATGGTGTACAGGTGCTCTGGTGGGGTGTGAAACGGTGTGTGGGCTGCGTTGAAGGAGGTGACGAACAGGAAGGGCTCCCCCATCACCGCGATCTGGGCCAGGCTGTCGTCGACGGTGTCGGTGGTGGCATAGACCTGGGTCCGGTGCAGGGTGCCGTCGGCCTCGACCTTCTCCCAGTCGTAGTAGCCGAGGCCGGCTCCGCCCTCGATCGTGTAGAACAGGTTGCCGATGCTGCCCGCGTACCAGTCGAAGCCCGAGAGCCGAGGATGCATCGAGAACGTCGGGGTGAGGAAGCCCGAGAGGTGCCACTTCCCGGCCAGCCCGCTGCGGTAGGGGATCGGAGCCTGGGCCAGGACCTCGGGCAGGGTGATCTCGTCGAGGGACAGCTCCAGCTCGGTGCTGTCGGTCCACAGCACCGAGCCCAGGCCCGTCCTCCGGGCGTGTCGCCCGGTGAGCAGGACCGAGCGCGTGGCGGTGCAGGTGGGCATCGCGTAGGCGTTGTGGAACAGCATGCCCTCGCTGGCCAGGGCGTCGAGGGTCGGGGTGGGGGGAGCCGCTGGATCGACGCCATAGGTGGAGACGTGATCGATCCCCACGTCGTCCAGCAGCACCACCAGGACGTTGGGGTGCTCTGGCGGTGCGCCCGGGTCGATCGACGGGGGGTCGGGGGCTGGCTCGGGTCTACAGCCGAGCAGGGCCCCGGACGACGACAGCGACAACAACAGGGCGACGGAGCGGGGCTTGGTGCGCATGGGCCCTTGTATCCGGGTCCGACGATCCGGAGGAGGGAGCCAGGAGCCGCCGCGGCGGGACCGGATGGTTATCCCAGGGACACGGAGCCGTCGCCCACGATCGCGCTGGGCGGGAGCTGGGGACAGGAGGAGACTTGGCTTCTTGCGTTCGGTGTGCAGCCCCCCTGCCTCCGGTGCTGCATGGCCTCAAGACGATCCGGTGCACCCACTGCAGCACCAACCAGCCCGCGCTGACCGATCAGCTCATCGCCCACCTCGACTTCCGCACCGAGGGCACGCCCGGCTTCCACACCCTGCCCCAGCCCAGCTACGAGGCCGACACTGAGGCGGGGGAGCTGATCGCGAGGATGGGCCCGGGCTCGAAGAGCGCACTGTACACGGTGCTCAGGAGCCATGACGTGTTCGGCGACGTCGATCTGTCCGTCACCTTGAGGGTGATCGAGGGGCTCGAGGGCAACGGCGTTGATCGGCCCGGGGCCTATGGAGGGCTGTCGTTTCGCCTCAAGGACGTGCTGTGCTATGTGGTCACCGTGACCACCGACGGCCGCTTCTCGATCGGCGCGATCGATCAAGACATCCACGGGACCCGGTGGGATCACCTGGTGGCGCGGGCGCCGTGTGAGGCCCTAGAGCGGGGCCTCGGCGCGCCAAACCGGATCCGGGTGGTGGCCAACGCCGACAAGATCCGGCTGTGGCTCAACGGCACCCTAGCGGCCTCGCTGCGGGACTACCGCTTCCGCCAGGGCAAGCTCGAGATCCTGGTGAACCCAAGGGGGGCGCCCTGCACCCTCGGGCTGAGCGACCTGGTGCTGGCCGAGCCCTGAGCCCCTGGATCGGCGCTGAGCCCAGCCGCGCAGGGCCCGGCCAGCCGCGCAGGGCCCGGCCAGCCGCGCAGGGCCCGGCCAGCCAGCCGCGCAGGGCCCGGCCAGCCAGCCGCGCAGGGCCCGGCCAGCCGCGCAGGGCCCGGCCAGCCAGCCGCGCAGGGCCCGGCCGCGGGAGCGGGCCCGGAGGCTGGGGGCTGTCGTGGCCCCTCCCCCCGAGCCAGCGCCCCCGGCGCCTCAGAGAGAGAGCCCCACCAACACGCTGATCGCGAGCAGGATCAGCGTGAGCAGCGCAGGGATCACCGCCAGGATCCACATCAGGGTCGAGGGGCGACCCCGGGGGTCCATCGGCCACCAGGGGCGAGAGCGCAGGGTGGAGATCGGGGTCTGCTGTGGAGCGTCGGGGGACCGGATCAGCTGGGGGCGGTGGGCGTAGGCTGTGGCGAGGGTGGTCGCCGAGCAGCTCGCCCCCAGCTCGGGGTGGACCCTCCGCTCACCGTCGCTCCACACCGTGAGCAGGGCAGCGGCGTCGGTGATGCGTTCGCTGCGATCGGGTCGCAGCGCGCCGTGGATGGCGCGCACCATCCGATCCGGCAGCTCGGGCACCCAGGTGCGTGGATCGAGGTACCTGCCGGTGGCGATCTGCTTGTGGACGTTCGCGTCGCCGGGATCGAACGGGGTCCGGCCGGTACACATCTCGTACATCAGCACGCCCAGGGCCCAGACGTCGGCGCGGGCGTCGACCTTGCTCGAGTCGATGAGCTGCTCGGGGGACATGTAGGCGGGGGTGCCCATCACGGTGCCCGCCTGGGTCCGGATCGCGTGGGAGCTCGGGGCGAGGAGCTTGGCGATCCCGAAGTCGGTGACCCTCGGCACCAGGGTGCGCTCCACCACCTCCAGCAGGATGTTGCCCGGCTTGAGGTCTCGATGCACCACCCCCTGAGCGTGGGCGTGGGCCACCCCGTCGAGGATCCCGCGGACGAGGGGATCGACCTCGTCCAGGGGCAACCGCTGTGCGCCGAGGAGCTGCTCGAGGGAGGGGCCCGCGACATACTCGAGCACCAGCACCGGCACGCCCTGGTGGGTGATGATGTCGGTCACCGCGACCACGTTGGGGTGCCGCAGCGCGGCCTGGACCCGGCCCTCCTGGATCGCGCGCTCCTGCACGGATGGACGATCGATCGCGAGCACCTTCAGAGCATGGATCGTGCCCAGCTTGCGGTGACGCACCCGGTAGACCCGGGCGATGCCCCCCTGGCCGAGCAAGCCCAGGACCTCGTAGCGATCGATCTGGGTGCCGGGAGGCAGCTCCTCTGGAGGACGCTCGGGCTCTGGGATCAGGATGGTCGGGTTGGCTGGTGCCATGCGCACCCCTCCCTGGCAGCATTGCAAGCATCGCGCCATGTCCGGCGTGCTCATCATGACATGCCCTCGGGCGGGTCGACGCTTCAGATCGCGACAGCTGGATCCGGATCGATGTTCGGATCAGCCCGGAGGCTGTCCCAGGGCGCCGCCGCCACGGTGTCCCTGAGCCTGTGGTGCACCGGAGCGCTCCAGCGCTGGGCCCAGCGGGCCAGGTAGCGCATCTTCGAGGTCTCCCTCGGGGTCTCCCTCGGGGTCTCCCTCGGGGTCTCCCTCGGGGTCTCCCTCGGGGTCTCCCTCGGGGTCTCCCTCGGGGTCTCCTTCGGGTACCCCAGCACCACCCGGCCGCTGGACCCAGCGACCCCACTCGACGTTGGTCGTGAACCCCGGCAGGCGCTGCAGCTCCCGGGGCACCCAGAACCACAGGACGTCGCTGGACTCCATCGCCCGGGCCCCCCAGCTGATCTGGGCGTCGTAGCTGGGCATGGCGTGGCCGGACCCGGGCAGAGGGATCGGAGGGATCGGAGGGATCGGAGATCTGACGACGCTGCACCACGACGTCGACGCGGCGCCCTCGCAGGCAAAGCTTCTGGGTCCGACGAGCTCGCTGCCCCACCACCCCGACGTGCTCCCCTAGGTGCCCCGGGACGTGTCCCTGACCGTGGCGGGCCACACCCAGGGGGGCAGGTGTGGCTGCCGCTGCTGGGGCAGCTGGTGGTGCCCAACCGGCTCGGCCAGCGCTGTGCGGTGGGTTACGTCCACGAGGGTGCCCGGGACCTGTTCGTGGGGCGGGGGATCGGCGCCAGCCTGCTGCCGATCCGCTCCCTCGTCCCGCCTGAGATCGGCGCGCGGCTGTCGGGGGCGATCAGCCTGGGCCGGATCTCCCCAGCAGGTGCCGCCCCTGCTGCACGCAGACCTCCACCACCCGCAGGCACTCGACGATCGCCTCCTCCAGACGTTCGATCAGCTCGTCTTCGGGATCGCGGCGCTTGAGCAGCTGCTGGACTAGGCGCAGGGCGAACATCGGTGTGCGTACGTCGTGGGAGAGGTCGTGCAGCAGCGCCGAGAGCTCGGCGGTGGGGAGTGAGGGCGGAGGACGCAGCAGCGGGGCCAGGGCCAGGGTCTGGGCCAGGATCCGGGTGCTCTCTGCGCTGGGGTGCACGATCAGCAGCGCCTGCTCGCCTAGATCCAGGGTGATCACGCCGAGGGGCTCGGGCTCAGCCGCAGCGGGACCTCGGTCGAGCCCCCGGTGCAGCCCGGGGCGGACGCGGCCCCGGGTCTGCTGGGCGAGGGTGGCCAGCAGCGCGGGATCCCCCAGCGCCTCCACGCCTGGACCCGTGGCCTCGCCCCCTGAGCCCTCGAGCGGGACCAGGGCGGGGGAGACCTCGCCCAGGGCCAGCGCGACGACCTCGAGCCAGGCCAGAGAGCCCCACCGGCCCCGGCCCGAGCCCAGCCAGGCCCGGGCGATCGCGGCCGGAAGATCTGCCTCGTGGGTCGCGATCGCGTCGGCGCGAGCGAGCCAGCCCTGATCGTTGGGCCGGGGTCGCAGCAGGACCACCAGCGGAGCTGGGCCCAGCCGGGGAGGGTGGGGCCAGCGACCGTCCACGATCACGACGTTCGCGGGCTCGGACGGTGTGGGGAGGGTGGCGAGGATCGCAGCGCGGGCGGAGGCTTCAGCGAGGATCCCGAGACGGAGGCCCTCGGGATCGGATCGGTTCGACATGCCCCTGGGTACCCCGTCCGGGGGCCAGCACCAAGCACCCCGGCGCGGGGAACGGTGCCGCGGACCTCGTGAAGGGATCGTCGGGTGTGCCCCGGCGGGTCGATCCGGGTCGTGTGTTCCCCTGGATCCATTCCTGTCGGAGGGGTACGAGCTGGGCAGGATACCGTGGGGTAGGCCGGGGAGCAGATGCGGACAGCCTTGCTGATCGATGATCATGCGATGATCCGCACGGGGCTTCGCAGGCTGCTCGAGGCCAGCGGAGATCTCGAGGTGGTGTCCGAGGCCAGCACCGCCGCTGAGGCCCACGATCGCCTCTGTGATCGCGTCCCTGACATTGTGATCGCGGATCTGGTCCTCGCCGACGGCCCCGACGGGATCCAGCTCACCAAGGCGATCAAGGCTCGGCACCCGGATCTGCCGGTGCTGCTGCTCTCAGGCCATGACGAGGAGCTGTTTGCGGAGCGGGCCATCGACGCGGGAGCGTCGGGCTTCGTGATGAAGGACGAGGACGTCTCGTCCCTGCTCGATGCCGTCGAGCTGGCCCTGGCGGGTCGGATCTGGCTCTCGCGGGACCTGAAGTCGAGGCTGCTGCCGCCGTCTCTGCTCGAGGCGGCCCGGGCCCGGGCCGGGGAGGCATCGCCGGCCCTGGTGCGCGAGATCCAGCGTGGGAACCGAACTGTGGTGGGCCTGAGTCGGGCGATGGGGCTGCCCCTGAGCCGGGTGGAGGCTGAGCTGAAGTCTGCACAGCTCGCGCTGGGGCTGCCCAGCCAGGTGGCCCTGTTCTTGTTCGCCCAGGAGCTGTAGCGCCGGATCCACCCTGGAGGTCTGAGATGGACGCGGTGTTGGCGGGCGACCCTCCGGCCCGGGGCGCGCGGATCACAGCGAGCGCGCTCGCCCGCGCCCACACCGCCCACACCGCCCACACCGCCCACACCGCCCACACCGCCCACACCGCCCACACCGCCCACACCGCCCACACCGCCCACACCGGGCCCCGCGTCCACACCGCCCACACCGGGCCCTCACCGCCCTCCATCGAGGAGCTCTTGGTAGTAGGCGAGGAGTCGTCCCCAGAAGCGTGTCTGATCGTAGCGATCGACCACGCTGTGTCGGGCGGCGCGGCCCATCGTGGCCCGGAGCGTTGGATCGGAGGCGAGGCGCCGCATCGCCGCGGCCAGCGCGCCTGGATCCTTGGGTGGGACGAGGATCCCGGTCTGGGAGTCGATCACGACCTCGTTACACCCGTTGATGTCGGTGGTGATCGCGGGCAGGCCCACCGCTCCGGCCTCCAGCAGGGAGTTGGGCAGGCCCTCCCGGTAGCTGGGCAGCACGAACACGTCTGAGGCGGCCAGCAGCGGCTGGACATCGGCGACAAAGCCCGGGGTCACGATCCCGTCGCCGGCGGCGATCCGGGCTGTGGTGACCGGAGGGAGGGGATCGAGCCGGGGCTCCTCGTGGCCCACCAGCAGCAGCCTCGCTTCAGGGTGGACCCGCCGCACCTGATCGAAGGCGGCCACCAGCTCGGCGGCGCCCTTGTCCCGCACCAGTCGCCCCACAAAGACGAACAGCAGGTGGGATGGATCGAGGCCCAGCGTGTGCCGGGTCCTCCGTCGCTGCGCTGGATCGGGATCTGGGCGCCACCGCTCGGAGTCGATCCCGTTGATCGAGCCATCGCCGATCACCGTGACGGGTCGATCGGTGAGGTGGGTGCGCACCCAGTCCCGCAGCTGGAGGCTGTTGCAGATCAGGTGGGTGGCGGCGGCGTAGGTGGTGCGCTCGGTCAGCCCGAGGATCCGCCTTCGGGCGCCGGAGGCCTCCATCAGGGGCATGCCCACGATCCCGTGCACTCGGTGGGGCACCCGGGCCCGCCCCGCCGCCAGCATGCCCAGCAGGCCCGCCTTCGGGGTGTAGGTCTGCACTAGATCCGGGGCTATGTGGCGGAGGTAGCGGGCGAGGCGGCGCAGGGTGACCAGATCGGCCCGGGGGGTGATCCGCCTGGGCATCTTGAACGGGACGACGTCTACACCTTCCCGGTCCCGGAGGGCGTCGAGCTGTGGGGAGGGGGAGGTGATCAGGGTGATGTCGAAGTGATCGGCGAGGAACCGGGGCTGTCCCCGCAGCAGCACCGACAGCGACTCGACCACTGAGGTGATCAGGCAGAGCCTGGGTTTCATCGCCCCACCTCCGCCACCACCCAGTCGATCGCTCGCTGGAACGAGGCCACGTCGACCAGCCGGGAGAGGCGCTCGACGTTGGCGGTGGAGACCCGGATCTCGTCGCGGGTGAGGCTGTGGGTCTCCACCAGCCGGCCCCGCACCGCCAGCGCGTCGAGCAGCCCCTTGACGCTCACCCCGACGCCGGACGCGACGTTGACCACGTCGAGCGAGGCCTCGGTGTCCATCAGGGCGGTGTAGGCACGGACCACGTCGTCGATGTGTACGAAGTCCCGGATCGCGTTGCCTTCGTTGATCAGGGTGAGGCTGTGGCCGTGGCGTGCCGCGTCCACGATCTTGGAGATGATCGAGAAGCGATCGTCGCCTCCGTACATGTTGAACAGGCGCACGAGGGTGACGGGGAACCCGCGGTGGCGACCGATCCGGGCCACCAGATCCTCGTTGGCCACCTTCAGGCCCGCGTGCAGGCCCGCCGCCCGGGGACGATCGGTCTCCCTGCACTCGACGCTGTCGCCGTACACCGCGGCGCTGCTGGTGTACAGCAGCCTGGAGATCGTGTGGTGTTGGAGGTGATCGAGCAGCGCCGCGGTGGCGCCGATCGACAGCTGGACGAGCTGCACTGGATCGGAGACGTCGCCCAGCGCGGTGGCGGGCTGGAAGCTGTTGATCACGATCT
>DRPG01000729.1 GCA_011376105.1 Deltaproteobacteria bacterium | reverse complement strand
CCGAGTGGGCTGCGACCCGCCGCCTCGGCGCGGGCCCGTTCCCCGAGGCCCGGACCCTGCGGCTGCCCCTGCGGGGCAACGGGGCCTGGCTGGTCCAGATCGAGGGTGGCGGACAGTGGGCGAGCGCCCTGATCGTGCGCTCCTCTCTGCAGCTGTCCACCTCTGACGCGGGGCAGGTACGCAGGCTGACCGTGCGTCGAGGACAGCACCCCGCGGGTAGGCTCGAGGTCCGGGCCCTGACCCCGTCGGGGGTCCAGGCCACCACCACGGACGTCCGGGGCGTCGCCGAGGTCCCCGCTGGATCGCAGATCTTGGTGTTCGACGGCGCCGACGTCGCGTTCACCACGCCCGAGCCAGAGCCCTACGTCCCGACCACCCCCGCGCCCCCCCCCGCGTACCCACCGGTGCTGTTCCAGCGGCTCGATCAGCGCCTCGGAGACGAGCGGGCCCGGGATCAGGAGGCCTACAGGAGGCGCTTTGCGAGCCCCGCCGCAGAGGTGATGTCGCTCGAGGCCCTGTAGCGGAGCCGGGGGAGCGGACAGAGCCGGGGGGGGCAGACGGAGCCAGCGTGGTACGGAGCAGCACCGGAGGAGATATGACGCACCATCCCTGGCTCCGTGCCACCCCCCTGATCGCGATCGCGGCCCTGCTCACGGGCTGTCCGCCGTCGTCGAGCTGCGACAAGTGCGGCACCGCAGAGACGGGGCTCACCCCCCCGGGCGGCTGCGCTGAGCCCTACGAGGGCCCGATCCTGATCCAGGAGATCGGGGTCACCTGCGACGATCCCGACACCGTCACGTTCACCATGGACACCGACGGGCTGACCTCCGGTGGCCTGGTGTTCTCCCAGGAGACCGGCAACACCGACGCCCCCTACGCCCAGTGGTCCGACGAGCACGATCTCGACAGCGTCGACTTCGACGAGGCGTGCGGCAGCTACGATCGCCTCGCCCGCACCCTGAACACCGGGGTCGACCTCAACGCCTGGGAGGTCAACACCTCCACCGTGTTCCGGTGTGATGACGACGGTGCGGGCAACCCCTACCACCACAACGCCGACGTGATGACCTACGCCTTCCGGGCCTACGATCTGGACGAGGTGATGGCCGACTGCGTCGTCGCAGGGGACGATCCCGCCGGGTTGCTGGCCGGCACCTACAACCGGGCCAACGATCCATACCTGCCGGGTGAGCTCTCGGGCTGCGACGTCGGCGTCCTCCGCTACTAATGCGCTGACGCACCCCCCCCGCCCGCGCCGCCCGCCCCGCCCCCGTCTGGTCCCCGGCGAGTTAGGGCGACAGCGGTGCCCGAGCGGGGGATCAACCTCCTTGAGGAGCGAACATGTTCTGGATCCTGGCGATCAACACAGCGACAGCCACAGACCTGCACATCACCCTGTCGACGAGCGAGGGGCTGCAGGAGAGCTGGACCAAGCCCGCGGTCGAGGCCACGACCCGCTCCATCGGGCCGGTGCTGGGCCGGGGCAAGCGCCAGGTGACCTACAACGTCACCTTGCAGCCCTCAGTCTTCGATCCCCTGTCGAACGGCTTCGAGACCGATCTCAGCCTGTGTCGGACCTGGGTGAAGAAGGATCAGCGGGATCGGGACTGTGTCAGCGATCTGGTGCTGGTGCCCAGCGAGACCAGCGGGTCGCTGACCCTCGAGAGCAAGATCAAGTCCAACGACAAGTTCTCGTTCACGATCGAGCTGCACTACGTCGGCCCCCCTCCCGTCCCGATCGGCCTGCCCGGAGCCCCCGGGGACACCTCCGACACCGAAGAGGAGTAGCCCCTGCTCCAGGTGGAGCCGCTGCAGGGGCCCGGGCTACTGCAGCTGCGCGACGGCCTCAGCCAGGGCTTCGGTGCCGCCCGTGGCCAGGGCGTCGGTGATCGCCGCCACCTGAGCCACGTCCACGTGGTGGAGCCCGTCGCCGGCGTCGACCCAGATCCCACCGTCCCCCGCGAGCTCAGCGACGGCCAGGACCTGGTCGCCCTCGAGGAGCTCCAGGCGGCGGGCCCGGCGGCGGAGGCGGCGGAGGCGGCGCTCCCCCGTCCCGTCGTCCACCTCGATCCAGGCCCCCCCGGGCCCGGGCACCACCACGACGGTGCGCCCGTCGGGTAGCTGCGCCAGCCTCGACTCGGGGAGCGCCGATCCGACCGGGTTGTCGCCGGTCACGAACTCCAGCGTGTTGAGGATCACCGCGTCGACGAAGGTCGAGACCCCGTAGACCGGGACGATCACCATGGCGAGGAAGACCACCTCCTGGACCACGATGTTGTCCGACAGGTCCTTGTTGAAGCTGTAGACGGCCTTGGTCAGCTCGAAGCTCCCGAAGCAGCCGGAGAGTGACGACAGGGCGAGGAGCAGGGCAAAGGGACGCAAGTTCACCTCCGTGGTCCCCGCAGGCTAACAACCACAGACAAGATTGAGGGAAACAGGGGGGAGACACCCCCCGCCGGCCCCCGGACGGATCCATCGGATCCCACGCTCTGTTCGGGATCCCCTGCCACAGCGGCAGACCGGCGGGCGCATGGGCCGGCCCGGAGGGAGACGATAAGCTCCCGGCATGTTGAGCGAAGGCGATCATGTCGAAGGCTATCGGATCGAGCGGCTCCTCGATCGGGGCAACCTGGGACCGAGCTACCTGATCAGCCGAGACGGGGCCAGCTTTGTCCTGCGCATCCTCGAGCACCCCGATCCAACCTTCCAGGAGCGCCTGCGCCGGGCGGGGCGAGCCCAGCAGGGCGTCGATCACCCTCATATCGTCCCGGTCCGGGAGGTGATCGAGACGAGCGATGGGCCGGGGCTGGTGACTGAGTTCGTCCGGGGCGGGGATCTCGCCGCCTGGATCTCCAGGGGCCCGCACCCACTGGCCGAGACCGTCGAGGTGTTCTCTGGCCTGGTCCGAGGCCTCGAGGGCTTCCACGCAGCGGGGATCCTCCACCGCAACCTCAAGCCCAGCAAGGTGCTGCTCACCCAAGAGGGCGTGGCCAAGGTCAACGACTTCGTGTTCGGTCGGTTCGACGTCGGCGACGAGCCCCGCCTCACCGGCGCCCTGACCACGTTCGGCACGCCCCAGTTCATGGCGCCCGAGCAGTTCCACAGCGCCGCAGCGGTCGACGAGCGCGCCGACCTGTTCTCCGCGGGCTGCATCCTGTACGAGATGCTCACCGCCACCCGGGCCTTCCCCGGCACCCAGCTGATGGACATCTACACCGCGATCTCCAGCGCCGACTTCGTGCCGATCGAGCAGCTCCGGGAGGGCCTGCCCCCACCGCTGATCGAGCTGGTCCGTGCCCTGATGGCCACCGATCCCGGGGACCGACCCGGCAGCGCCCGGGAGGTCCTCGCTCGGCTGGAGGCCATCGCGCCTCGCCTCGCCCCGACGGAGGGCCGGGCGTCGGCCCGGGCCGAGGAGGAGACCTCCGACGCCCAGCTGGGGGCCTGCGCCCAGCCGTGGACCCGGGAGCGCCTGGCGGTGACGAGCTGTGTGCTGTTCGCTGCCTCGATGGCCGTCGCTGCGGTGTGTGGGGGTGTGCTCACCTACAGCAGCCTGCCCTGACCCTGTGCAGCTACAGTGGCCGGAGGGAGGCGGCCGCGGGAGCACTCCGATCGGGCTCCGCCTCCAGCCGTTGGTTGTGGTCGTCGATGTAAAGATCCACCTGATCGGCGTCGAGGAAGCTGTCCGGGCGCTGCTCACGGAGCCGACGGCGGCTCCACGGGACGGCGGACAGCCACACCGTGCCGCTCGCGATCAGGGCCGTCGCGCCACCCGCCACGGTCAGGGGCACCCCGATCCGGGCCGGACGTCCCCCCAGCTCGATCGCAGGCTCGAACACGAGGGTGCCCCCCACGATCGCCGCGGTCGCCCCCGCCACCAGGGCCAGGCCGGAGCCCGCGGCGAGGCCCGCGCCCAGGACCAGATCGCTGCGCTGCAGCCGCTCGTAGGCAGACCATGCCCCGGGCTCGTCGAGGAGCTGGAGCAGCGTGGGGGTGTCCAGCGCGGGGCCCGAGCCCCGGCGCACGATCCACCCCGGAGGATCGAGAGAAGCGCTCGCCAGCGGAGGCTCCTCACGGATCAGCCACCGGGCCTCGAGGGACGCTCCGGGCTCTGTGGCGAAGGCCACGCTCGCGATCCACCACACCACGCTCCACCCCCGGCACAGCCTCTACAAGGACGATAACCGACATCCGACGCCTCTCGTGTCCGCCGCAGGGCCCGGGGCCCGGGGCCCGGGGGCCGGGGCCCGGGGGCCAGGGGCCGGGGGCCGGGGGCCGGGGGCCGGGGCCCGGGGGCCGGGGGCCGGGGGCCGGGGGCCGGGGTTGGACGGGTCTGGGCCCACAGCCGCCGCGTCAAGGTCCCGTCACGGCCCTGGCCCAGCCCTGGCCATCCGCCCGGGCCGGCGGTACCGGAGGGGACGTCTGGAGGAGACATGGCGCGGCCCCTCAGCCTCTTTGCCTTGTTGGGGGCCTGTGATCCGGCCTTAGGCACCAATGATACAGGGGGTGGGCTCGATCCAACGCTGTGCGGAGCTCTCCGGAGCTACGATCTGGCCGACGCCAGCTGCGATCAGCTCCAGGGCGTCTATCACCAGATCCTGGAGGAGGCCAGCGCCTGCCACACCGATCGCGACTGCCAGGCACTGGACAGTCGCTGCGACGTGTTCTTCGTCAGCAGCTGCCACGTCGGCGCCAGCCGGTGCCTGGCCCAGGCCGATCTCGATGCCGTCGCCACCGCCCGGCGGGGCTGTGTCCCGGATCCAATGGCCAGCTGCCCCGAGCCCTGCCCTGAGCTCGAGGCCGCATGTGTCGAGGGCGCCTGCATCGTGCGCTAGGGATCTTCGGCACAGGCGATGCGCTGGCTCGGGGCCCGGTGCAGTGGATCGAGCTAGGACAGGACAGCCTCTAGACGATCCCCGACCGTCAGCCAGAGAACCCCAGCGAGGACCGACGATGAGCACACGGATCGAGAAGGACACCATGGGAGAGGTCGAGGTCGACGACGCCCGCTACTGGGGTGCCCAGACCCAGCGAAGCCTCCAGAACTTCAGGATCGGTGGCCAGCGCATGCCGATCGAGATCATCCATGCGTTCGCGGTGTTGAAGAAGGCCGCGGCCCTGACCAACGCCGAGCTGACCGACTTCCCCCAGGACAAGGCAGACGCGATCGCGGCGGTGTGCGACGAGATCCTCGAGGGCAAGCTCGATGACGAGTTCCCCCTGGTGGTGTGGCAGACCGGCTCGGGCACTCAGAGCAACATGAACGTCAACGAGGTCGTGGCGAACCGTGCCACCGAGCTCCTGGGGTCTGACTTCCGCGCTGAGAAGCGGATCAAGGCCAACGACGACGTCAACAAGAGCCAGAGCTCCAACGACACCTTCCCCACGGCGATGCACATCGCCACCTACGAGAAGCTGCAGTCCAGCACCCTGCCCGCCCTGGCCGCCCTGCGGGCCACGCTGGCGGCCAAGTCCGAGGCGTTCGACTCGGTGGTGAAGACCGGTCGCACCCACCTCATGGACGCCACCCCCCTGACCCTGGGGCAGGAGTTCAGCGGCTACGTCGCTCAGCTCGATCGGGGCATGGCGTGTGTGCGCGACGCCATGGCACGCCTGGCTGAGCTGGCGCTGGGGGGCACCGCGGTGGGCACCGGCCTGAACACCCCGGAGGGCTACGCCGAGGCCGTAGCGGCTCAGATCGCGGCCCTGACCGGCCACCCCTTCGTGACCGCGGAGAACAAGTTCGAGGCCCTGAGCGCCCACGACGCGATGGTGGAGATCAGCGGTGCGCTGAAGCGGGTCGCGGTGAGCCTGATGCACATCGCCAACAACATCCGCCTGCTCGCCAGCGGGCCCCGCACCGGGATCGGCGAGATCGTGCTGCCGGCGAACGAGCCGGGCAGCTCCATCATGCCCGGCAAGGTCAACCCCACCCAGTGCGAGGCGCTCACCATGGTGGCGGCCCAGGTGATCGGCAACGACGCCGCGGTCACCGTGGCGGGCACCCACGGTCAGTTCCAGCTCAACGTGTTCAAGCCGGTGATAGCCTACAACGTCCTGACGAGCGCACAGCTCATCGCGGACGCCGTCCGCAGCTTCGACACCAACTGTGCCGTGGGCATCGAGCCCGACCGGGAGCGGGTGGCGGAGCTGGTGAGCAAGAGCCTGATGCTGGTGACCGCCCTGAACACCCACATCGGCTACTACAAGGCCGCCGAGATCGCCCAGAAGGCCCACGCCGAGGGCACCACCCTCAAAGAGGCCACGCTGGCGCTGGGCTACCTCACCGCTGAAGAGTTCGACAGGGTGGTCGTGCCCGAGAAGATGACCGGGCGCTGAGCGACCCCGGGAGCCCCCCGACGCCGGCGATCTGCTCCAGATGCCCAAAGCGATCGCAGGGCTTGTTCCGCAGGAGGTGGAGGCTGGCCACGCGCCCGGGCCTGCTGCAGGCCCTGCGGGGCTGAGGTGCTGGGCAGCGCGGTGCTGGGCAACGCGGAGCAGGGCGTCCCCCCGATCGCGGGCCCCCACAGGCTCAGATCCGGGTCACCGCGATCGGCCTCCGAGCCGCAGCCACAGCGCCCGGGCCAGCTCGGGGTGGAGCAGGACGGGGTAGGCCGACCACATCACGATCGCGAACGGACCCACGCTCATCGTCAACAGCAGCACCGAGTGGAACGCGATCCCCAGGGCCAGCACGATCGGGTTGAGGCGGCGGATCCAGATCAGCAGCGGAAACAAGCTCTCCCACAGGATCGTGGTCAGGGTCATCACCGGCAGCAGCCAGGTCTGGCCCGACAGCCAGATCCCGAGCGGCTTCAGCCCATGGTGGAAGTGCAGGAAGTGCTGCCCCAGCACCACCCCATCGGTCCACCATGCGGGCTCGTGCAGCACCTTGTTCCAGCCCGTGACGCCATAGATCGCTGAGTACACGATGATCAGAAACCACCGGGGGGCGGGGCTGCGCCACTTGTGCGTCAGATCGCGCTCGTGGGCCGGGGAGAGGAACAGCCCCAGGCTGATCCAGGCGAGCATCCGATCGTGGGCCTTGACGTTGAGCGCCTCATAGCCGAGGAACATCCAGGCCCCGATCGCCCACAGCGCCAGGGCCGGCCGCAGGGCCCGCCCCCCCACGGCCACCCCGGCGATGCCCAGCATCGTCATCGCCCACACGCCATAGGCCATCGTCGGGGTCAGGTAGATGTGCTCGGCCAGCCGCCAGGGCCCCGAGGCGAACAGCATGTCTGGGGCCCCCCACACGTCGGGGATCGACAGCACATCCGAGCCATGCTGGATCGTCGCGGCCACCACCCACAGCCAGCGCATCGCGAGCCAGCCCCCGGCCCACTGGGGGGCATAGATCGCGTCGAGGCGGCGCTGGAGCCAGCTCATGGGGTCACCGCGTCGTCGGGCAGGATCCGGCCCCCCACGAGGCGCACCGACTTCGAGCAGCGATGGATGATCAGCTCCCGCTCCCGGACGTCCCGGCGCTCGCTGCTGCCGAGGACCTTGTCCCAGCGGATCTCGACGAACCGCACCACCTCGGGGGTGGGCTCGAGCCGGACGCAGGTGCTCGCCGCCAGCACCCGCATCCGGCCTCGGCTCTTCTTGAAGCTGTTGCGGCTGTAGCGGTACCCCGAGCCCCACCGGGAGGGGAACAGCGCGGGCAGATCGATCGGCCGCCACGCGCCGTCGCCCGGATAGCGTGCTGAGGCCACCACCTGAGCGCCGCTGGGATCCCGGAGGGTGAACATCTGCCATAGCCCCGGCATCGCCCAGCGGGGGATGTTGTCCGACAGCGAGACCTGGAACACCACCAGGAAGTAGGCGGCGAGGAGCGTCAGCCCCCCCAGCTGCAGCGGCTGGAGCCAGCGGGGGGTCGTATGGGCGTCGCGTTCCATCCAGCGCTCCTACCCCAGCCTCGCTCCCTGTGCAGGCACGCCGGATCGGATCTGCCGGGGTAGGGGGCAGCGGGGGTGCCATGGCCGAGATCGTGACCCACGCCAGCGTCGACGCACCGATCCCCACCGTCTGGGGGATCCTGACGGACTTCGAGCGCTACCCCGACTGGAACCCGATGGTGGTCCAGATGATCGGCGAGCCCAGGGTGGGCTGCAGGCTCACCCTGCACGTCCGCGTCCGGGGCCGGGCCCTCGAGCTCCCGGCCAGGGTCCTGATCGCCACCCCGGGGGAGCAGCTGTGCTGGGGAGGCGGCGTGCGCGGGCTGCTGTGGGTCGAGCACTACGTGGGGCTCTCCGCGGACGGAGGCCGCACCCGGATCGTGCACGGAGAGCGTTTCCAGGGGGTCCTGGGCTCGTCGCTCCACCGGATGGTGCGCCTGGAGAGCTACGAGGCGATGAACCAGGCCCTGATCCAGCGTGCGCTCCTGCCCGCTGAGCCCGGCGCAGCCGCCGAGCCAGGTGTCTCCGCTGATCCATCCGGCGTGCCTCGATGATCGGCTCCTTCGACACAGTGTGGCGCGCCCGGGCGGCCCGGGCCGCCCGGCTCCTCCTCCCCGGGGGCCTCGCCCTGTGGGCGTCAGTGCCGCTGGGGCTGTATGCCTCAGCACTGGCCCTCGGGGCTCCGGGGGTGTGGGGTCCCCTCGCCGGGGGGGCCCCGGCGAGGGGCCTGGGCTGGGCGTTTCCCTTGGCCCTGGGCCCATACCTGCTCGTCGTGGGCCAGCCCGCCCCCTGGCGTCGCCTGATCCGGGAGCTGCGGGGCGACACCCTCAGGGCCAGCCTCGCGCTGTCGATCCCCACCCTGATCAGCTGGCTGCTCATCGTAGGTCTGCCGGTGCTCCACCCCGCAGCGATCGGGGCCCTCGCGCTGGGGTCGCTCGGAGCCTGGGGGCTGGCGGGGGCGCGTTGGATCCGGGCCCGGGGGGGGGCCCCGCTCGACACCTGGCGCCTGGGCTGGCGCCTGGGCTGGCGCTGTGGGGCTGCGTCCGCCCTCCTGGCCGTGGGCCTGGGCTCGATCGGAGGCGTGGGGTTGGTGCTGTCGGGCTGGCCGGCTCTGGCCCTCGCTGAGCTGATCGCCGAGCCCGAGCTGTTCTCAGCCCTCGGAGCGCTACCCTGGGCGGGGATCCTGGGGGCGGCCCTACCGCTGCACCAGGATCTTGTCGGGATCCTGGGGATCGCCGGGGCGGTGGCCTGGGTCTCGATCGCAGGGCTGATCCTGCCGGGCCGGGTGCTGCTGAGCTGCCAGGCCCGGCGGCTCCTCGTCCGGCCCTGAGCTAGGGCGTCGCTCAGGGACTCAGTCCGCCGCGATCCCCGTCGAGCTGTGCCCGGAGGCCGCCCGGAGGCCGCCCGGAGGCCGCCCGGAGGCCGCCCGGAGGCCGCCCGGAGGCCGCCCGGAGGCCGCCCGGAGGCCGCCCGGGCCCGGTGTCCGATCGAGGGCGACAGCGCCGCCGCCGAAACATAGAATGGGAGCCCAGGATGATCCAACACGATCAAGGACGAGGGTCAGTGCTCGAACGAACCTCCACACATCTCCCCGCTCGCCTTCCGCTCACCCCTCTGGGCGGCCTCCTCGCGCTCCTGGTCGCTCCGGGGGCGTCCGCCACCCCCCTCGATCCGCTTGGATTCGGCCTGATCCAGAGCAGCTGGGATCCTTCGGGCGCGATCACGATCGACACGGACGCCCTGACGCTGTCTGAGGGTGGTCTCGTCCTCACCGGGGAGCTCTCCCCGGACGGGATCGCGGTGTTCACCTTTGGAGAGGTGGTGATCGACGAGATCGTCACCGTGACGGGTGCTCGGCCGGTGGCGATCCTCTCCCGGGGGGATCTGGTCTTGGACGCTGAGATCGTGGCGGGAGCCTGGTGGCGGGCTCCAGGCCCCGGGGGGCACCCGGGGGGAGCGTCCCAGGG
>DRPG01000728.1 GCA_011376105.1 Deltaproteobacteria bacterium | reverse complement strand
GAAGGGGGTGTGGGGGCCGGGCAGGTTGATCTGCAGGTAGAACGGCTGGGGATCCGCGCGGGAGAGCAGCCACTGCGCAGCGGCGCGGCCACAGAAGACGTCGAGGTGATCGTCGGTACCCAGCCCGGTGGGGAGCGCGTCGGGGGGCGGGCTGTCGAGGTACTCCCAGGCGACGACATAGTCCCGGTACCGGCTCGCCTTGCTCAGCTGCCCCTGTGGCGTGATCTCGGCCAGCCAGTCGGTGTAGCGGTTGGGTTTCTCGACGGTGGTGACCTGGGACAGCAGCTCCAGGCTCGAGCGAAAGCCCCAGTCCTCCAGTCGGCTGACGTTCACCGGATCGTCGGCGTGGCCCTCGACGATGTCGAGATGGGCCTTGCCGATCATCGCCGTGTGCCAGCCCGCGTCCCGGATCCGGCGCACGTGGCTCTCGCCCCGGCGATCGGCGATCTGCTCGTTGTTCCAGCAGCCGTGGACGTGGGGCAGCTGGCCGGTCATCATCGTGGCCCGGGCCGGGCGGCACAGCGGCGCGTTGGTGAAGCAGCGCTCGAACAGCACCGCCTCGGTCGCCAGCGCGTCGAGGTGGGGGGTGATCGCGTCGGGATCGCCGTAGCAGCCGAGCAGCGGGGCGCGGTGCTGATCCGAGTAGATGTAGACGATGTTTGGAGCGGGGGCGCTGCCCAGCGGTCGAGGGCTGCAGCCCACGGTGGCGGTGGCGGCGGCGGAGCGGAGCAGGGTCCGGCGGCTCAGTGGGTGCATGTAGCTTGATGCCACCGGATCTAGACCGGCGTCAAGTCACCAGTCCTCCCCGCTGCTCGGCTGCAGCAGGGCCCCCCGCAGCCAGGGCAGGGCCTCGTCCAGCGCGGCGCCGCCGAGCACCCACCCCACGGCCGGCCCCCCGGTGCTCGAGAGCACCAGCACCGCCCAGAAGAGCGCCTGACGGCCGGGATCTTCCCCTCCCCCGGGGGCGAGCCACAGCAGCAGCGGCCACGCCACCAGGATCCCCCACCAGCCCACCAGCAGGGCCACGGTGACGGTGGGCAGGCGCCGCCGCCAGCGCAGGGGGGTGGCGCCGGGGGGGGCGCTCGGGGCGCCCGGCCCGGGCCCCAGGTCCACCCACCACACCGGGGAGAAGCAGGACGCCCACATGTTCTCGAGCCTGGGGCCGATCTCGATCCGAGCGGGACCCAGCCTCCGGACGTACAGGGGCACCCCTGCGATGCGCCAGGCGGCAAGGGACGATCGCGTCGGGAACCACAGCGAGTGGATCGACAGCAGTCGATCCTCGAGCCGGGCGACGATCTCGGAAGCTCCAGCGTCGACGTGGGTGGGTAGGTCAGCTGCCTTCGACGGCTCCACAGACATGCCATACGTCTATGGGGAGGAGTCCATCCATGCCGCAGGTCGACGACAACCTTGAGCTCAAGGCGGGCCGGTCCCTGATCCCCGGCCACCCAGCAGACGACGCGCTGCTGTCGCTGCTCGCGTCGATGGCGTGCTCAGACGGCCGGATGGACCCCCGGGAGCTCGACTTCCTCGTCAAGATCCGCAGCGATCTTGGGAGCCGCGGGGCGGTGGAGGCCTGGGCCCGCGCCCACACCCGTCCCATCGATCTACAGCAGCTCGCCACGGTGATCACCACCCCCGACGACCAGTGGAAGGCGCTGCGCTTCGTGGCCCGGATGGCGTGGAAGGACGGTGAGCTGGCCACGGAGGAGCGCCGGGTGCTCGCTGCGCTGGCCGCGGCCCTGCAGCTGCCGGATGGGGCTGTCGAGCGGGTCCTGCGCGAGATGTCGCCCGACGACGGCAAGCGCTTCACCAGCGAGCGGATCCTGCGCACCCTGGTGGATGTGCACTGGGACTCGGTCCAGCTCGCGTCCGGCGCCCTGGTCTCCGACGATCTGCGCGCGGTGACCCCCGCAGGAGCCGAGCTGGTGGCCCGGGTGGGGCTCGAGAAGGTCGAGGTGCTGGCCCTGTGCACCGATGGCCTGGCGGCGCGCTTCCGGGAGGGCGCTGCGTTCCTGTCCTGGAGCGAGCTGGTCACCTACACCCGCGAGCGCGGCCTGGGCACGGCCCTGGTGCTCCACACCGAAGACGGCCGGCGCTTCACCCTGGTGGATCAGCGCATGAGCGGGCTGGCCACGCTGCTCGATCGGCTGCTGGATCTCGACGGGAAGCGTCGCAGAGGGGAGGCCCCCCGGGTCGACACCCTGCGCCAGGGGGAGTAGCACCGCGTGGGCCTCGCCCTGTTCGATCTCGATCACACCCTGCTCGACGTGAACTCCGGCGCGCTGTGGGTGCGCTACGAGTGGCGCATGGGTCGGATCGGGCTGCGCGACGTGGCCTGGGCGGGCTGGTGGCTGTCCCGCTACAGCTTGGGCCTCGGTGCAGGGCTCGAGGCGGTGTTCGAGGCGGCCGTACGGGGGCTGGCGGGCTCGTCGGAGGCGGAGCTGGAGCGCCGGGTGCGGCAGTGGTTCGAGGCGGAGATCCAGGGCCGCCTCCGGCCCGGTGGGGCCGCGGCGCTGTCGTCCCACCGCGACGCCGGGGATCGCCTGGTGCTGGCCACCTCCAGCACCCAGTTCGCCGCCCGGGCCGCAGCGGATGCCTTCGGGCTGGAGCCCGGCGTGTGCACCGATCTCGAGGTCCTCGACGGGGCCCTCTCGGGTCGGATCGCGACCCTGGCGATCGGATCGGCCAAGGCCCGGGCGGCCGAGGCCTGGGCCGAGGCCCACGATCAGGATCTGGGGGAGGCCACCTTCTACAGCGACTCGATGACCGATCTGGCGCTGCTCGAGCGCGTGGGCACCCCGGTGGTGGTCAACCCCGATCGCCGGCTGCGGCGGGAGGCGGCCCGGCGGGGCTGGCCGGTGCAGGACTGGGGCGTCGCTACTCCACCGTGAGGTCGGTGGGCAGATCGGTGATCGTGTCGCCCTTGGTGATCTCGTGGGCCGCGAACCAGCCCTGCTCCATCTCCAGCGCATACATCGCCGGAGCGAGGGAGGAGATCCGGGTGGTGTCGAAGGGCTTCATGTCAGCGATCCGCACGATCTTGCCGTAGCGATCGGCGAACGCGATCGACAGCGGGATCCGGGTGTCCTTCATCCAGAAACCGCGGATCTGCTGATCTGGGTAGACGAACAACATGCCCGAGTCGGTGGCCAGCGCGTCGCGGTGCATCAGCCCCAGCTGCCGGTGGGCGTTGGTCGCGGCGATCTCGGCCCTGACCGGGTGTCCGCCCACCTGGAGGGTGGTGACGGGGAGCTTCGAGCCGCAGGCCAGCAGGAGCAAGGTCACCATCCGAACGTCCTCATCACTCTGGATTCAGCCCCTCGAGGCCCAGCTGCCCACGCCCCCGGGGGGTCACCACCCGCCCCCGGGAGGTACGCTGCAGGTAACCCTGCAGGATGAGGTAAGGCTCGTAGGTGTCCTCGATGGTGTCGGGGGACTCGCCGATGGCGTGGGCGAGGGTGTCGAGCCCCACCGGGCCCCCACTGAACTTGATCGCGATGGTGTGGAGGATCTTGCGATCCATCTCGTCGAGGCCGCGATCATCGATCCCCAGGCGCTCCAGCGCGCCACGGGCCACGCCTGCGTCGATGGTGCCGTCGCCCTCCACCTCGGCGAAGTCGCGCACCCGCCGCAGCAGGCGGTTGGCGATGCGGGGTGTGCCCCGTGAGCGCCGGGCCATCTCCCGGCAGCCCTCGTCGGTGAGGGAGACCCCGAGCTTCTTGGCGGAGCGGGCCAGGATCTGCTGCAGCTCGTCGACCTTGTAGAAGTCGAAGGTGGCGTGGATGCCGAACCGGGCCCGGAACGGAGAGGAGAGCATGCCTGAGCGGGTGGTGGCGCCCACCAGGGTGAAGCGGGGCAGGGGGAGCTTGATCGAGCTGGCTCCGGGGCCCTGGCCCAAGACCACGTCGATCTCGAAGTCCTCCATCGCGGGGTACAGTACCTCCTCCACCGCCATCTGCAGGCGGTGGACCTCATCGATGAACAGCACCTCCCGGTGCTGGAGGCTGTTGAGGATCGCGGCCAGATCACCCTTGCGCTCGATGGTGGGCCCGCTGGCGGTGCGGAGCTCGACCCCCAGCTCCTCAGCGAGGATGTAGGCCATCGAGGTCTTGCCCAGGCCCGGAGGGCCCGACAGCAGGACGTGGTCGAGGGCTTCGCCGCGCTGCAGCGCGGCCCGGATGTAGATCCGGAGGTTCTCCCGGACCCGCTGCTGGCCCACATAGTCGTCGAGGTTGCGCGGGCGCAGCGCTGGATCGTGTTCTCCGAGGGCGGGATCCATCAACCGATCGGTGTCGTCGCTCACCTCCTCCTCCCCGCCAGCACCCTCAGGGCCGCCGCGAGGCGCTCCTGCAGGGGTGCATCCACCGCGATGCCCTGCTCCTCGAGCCCCGCCAGGGCACGATCGATCTCGGACTTGCCGTAGTCGAGCTGAGCGAGGGCCAGGGGGAGATCATCGGCTGGGCCGGCGGCCCCGCGGGGCTGGGGACCCTCGACCTCGAGGTCGATCGGGAGCTTGCCCTTGAGCTCCAGCGCCAGGCGCTGAGCCTTCTTCTTGCCCACCCCCGGGATCCGGGACAGGACGACGACATCGTCGCTCTCGACCGCGCGGTACAGCTCCTCGAGGGCCAGGGCCTCCAGCGCCGCCAGCGCCATCTTGGGCCCGACCCCGCTGACCCCCAGCAGGATCTGGAACGCGGTCCGCTCCAGCGGCCTGGGGAAGGCAAACAGCGTGATCGCGTCTTCTCGGACCTGGGTGGAGATGTGGATCGTGACCTGATCCTTGCCCTCCCAGGCGGCCAGCGCATGGTGGGTGGCGAAGATCTCGTAGCCCACCCCGTGGACATCGAGGATACCGCGGTTGGGCTCGTGGTGGACCAGGGTGCCGGTGAGGCGGGCGATCAAGCAGCGGCTCCGTTCCGGATGTGGTTGATGTGGGTGATGGCGATGGCCAACGCATCGGCCACATCGTGGGGGCCCTCGGGGGTCTCGCCGAGGAGCATGGAGACGATCCGGCCGATGGCGTGCTTGTCGGCGCGGCCATGGGCCCCGACGGTGCGCTTGACCGTGCCCGGGTTGTAGGCCACCGGCTCGAAGCCGTGCTGAACGGCCACCAGCAGGGCGACCCCCCTCGCCTGACCCAGGCGCAGGGCGCTCTCAGACGACTTGTGCTTGAAGATCGCCTCGATGGCCACCGCGGTGACCTCGGGGTGACGATCGAAGGCCGCAGACAGGCCCTCGTGGATCTTCAACAGGCGCTCGCCCATCGGATCGCTGGAGGAGGTGCGAACGCAGCCGCCTTCGATGAGGTGCAGCCGGCCCCGCTGGGTGCGCACGACGCCGAAGCCGGTGGTGCAGGAGCCAGGATCGATGCCGAGGACGACCATGGGGGAGCTCCTGGTTGGGGGGGGTGGGTACAGGGGGAGGGACGAGGGCTCTGCTGCAGCCTACCTCGGTGCTGTACGTGTGTTCAAGTGTCGGGATCGGTCCACGGCGGGAGGAGGTGGGAGATGGTTCGGAGGACCCTGGTCAGGACGGTGGTCCGCGACGGGGTGGGGGTGCACTCGGGGCAGCCCGGATCGGTTTGCCTGCGGCCCGCCCCCTTCGGAGAGGGCCTCGTGGCACAGCTGCCGTCCGGCCCGGTGCCGATCGGCTGGAGATCGGCGACGGCCGGGGCTGGCTGCACGGTGATCGCGGGGCCGTCGGGCGAGGTGCACACCGCAGAGCACCTGCTGGCCGCCCTGGATGCCCTCGGCGTCACCGACGCGATCCTCGAGGTCCAAGGCCCAGAGATCCCGATCCTCGATGGCTCCGCCCTGGGGTGGATCGAGGCGCTGGACGAGGCGGGCGTGGTGTCTGGGCCTGCCCTGCAGCCCCTGCAGCTGCCCCAAGTGAGGGTCGAGGCCGCAGGTGGGGTGGCCTGTGCCGGGCCCGGCCCCGATCGGATCGCGGTGGAGGTGGACTTCGGTGCGTCGGGCCCCCGCGGTGCGCTGGCGGTGGCCCGCACCGCCGATGCGTTCTGCCGCGAGATCGCCTGGGCCCGGACCTTCGTCCGTGCCGCCGACGTCTTGTCGCTGCGTGCAGCGGGCCGGGGGCTGGGCGCGAGCGAGGACAACACCGTGATCTGGCCCACGAGCCCGCTGCGGGCCGGGGACGAGCCGGTGCGGCACAAGCTGCTCGATGCCTGGGGCGATCTGTCCCTGCTGGGGCCGGTGTCAGGCTCGGTGCGGGTGGTCCGGGGCAGCCACGCGCTCCACCTGGCCCTGATCGCTCGGATCGTGGAGGCCTGGGGGGAGCCGCCGAGGTGAGCCCGGGTGAGCTCGGCTAGGTTGGACGCCGGGCCTCCACCAACCACAGCCGGTGCATCGGGCCCCAGATCGGGTGGAGCCTGCAGCGCTCCTCGAGGGCCACCAGCTCCTCGAGGGACAGATCCAGGGGAGCGCAGCCCTCGAGGGGCCCGTCGGGGATCCAGTGGCTGGCGATCAGCTCGACCAGCTCCAGCCCCGCCCCCTCGATCAGGGCCCGGATCCGGGGCTCGTCGTACAGGCGCACCCACCGATCCCCGGGTAGATCGATCACCCCCTCCTCCTGTAGCGCGGCCTCGATCGCGCCCGCGGGGGCGTCGGGGGAGGAGGCCCAGCCCCAGCGGGACTCCACCGACAGCAGCACCGTCCCGCCGGGGCGGACCCGGGTGGCCAGGTGCGCCAGCGCCCCCTCCGCGTCGGGCACGTAGCACAGCACCTCGACAGCGAGCGCCAGCTCGACCTCCACCTCGGGGAGGTGGTGAGCGCTCGACCAGCTCAGATCGAGCCGCCCGGGTCGATCGGGGGCATGCCAGGCCAGGCGACGCAGGCTCTCGAGATCGGGATCGACGCCGTAGACCGTCGCGCCACGATCGAGGAAGCGCGTCGCGAACCGGCCTACGCCACACCCGACGTCGAGCACGGTGGTGGCGTCGCGGTGGGCCCCCCAGTGGTGCAGGTACAGATCCGCCTCGGCGCGCTTGAGGTCGTACACCGGAGAGTCTGGATCGAGGAAGTCCATGTACTCGGGGTGATCGGACCAGCTCGTGCGGGCGCCATCGAGGTAGGCGTGATCGCGGTCCCCCGCCCCCCGCACCCAGGGATCGTCGCAGGGGAGGAAGAAGGCTCTGCCCACCCAGGGGCGCAGCGCCTCTGTGGGGTAGGGGGCGGAGCCGGCCAGCCCGAGGGGGGCTCCGGCAAAGGTCGCGTCGTCGAGGCTCACACGCCTGCCTACCTCGGCGGGGGCTCGGGTGGTAGTGGGGAAGTTCGACGGGCCCCGATCGGGGCCACGACCGGGGAGATCGGATGGTGTGGCTTGTCTTGCTGGCTGCGTGTGGCCCAAAGACCGTGGAGTGTGGGCCGGCGGCATGCGCTGAGATCTGTGCGACCGCGCAAGACCCCGGCCTCGCGGGCGCGACGGCGTTCGAGGCCTCTCTGCTGGAGCCCCTGCTCGACGACGTGCGGGCTGGGATCCAGCCCTGGAGCGAGGAAGGGATCGGTCTGTGCAGAGGCTCGCGCACCTGCGAGGCCTACCTGGGCGCCGACGCCGGGGAGCTGGCCCCTGGAGCGTACGTGATCCGGGCTGAGCTCCGCGTCCCCGACGTCGGCGAGCGCGGCACCTGGAGCGTGATCTTCGCCACCGAGTGCACCAGCGGAGGCGGAGAGCCCGAGCGCTACACCCGAACCTACGAGGTGATCGCGCCCGGAGGCGATCGGCCCTATCGGCTGGGGGCCCTGCGCCGGATCACCTCCCCGTCGGACGCCGGGCCCACCTCGTGCACCTGGAGCCTCACCGCGCCCCACCCCGACGGCGACAAGCGCTACCAGGGCTCGTGGTCTACGCCCTGAGGTGGGCCGCGGGCGCCCAGCCCTCAGAACTCGATGGTGATCTGGCCTGTGGGCTCTGGCTCGGGGCGGCTCGACAGCCAGTAGGCACCTCCACCGGCGGCGGCGGCGGTGACCGCCAGGCTGGTGAGGCCAAAGACCAGCAGCGGCTTGCCCCTTCGGGTGCCCCCCGCGCCGGCGACATCGCCTGGCGGAGCCGGCTGCAGCAGCATCAGCGCCAGCTCGCTGTTGGCGCTGACGTCCAGCGGGGCTGCGGCCCCCTCGGTGGCGGTCAGCGCCCCCTGTGCATCGATCAGGTTCAGCAGCAGGGGCACGCTCTGCTCAGCCTCGTCGGTGGCGTCGCCGCTGTAGGGCAGGACGATCGACCTCGACAGGGCCTCGGACGCGGTGTCGAGCAGCTGCAGGTACAGGGAGCCCTGATCGACCCCCACCAACAGCAGGTAGTCGATGTCTTCGGAGCGATCCCCCAGCGCCTGGTACAGCGCCTGGGTCTGCTGTGCGCGGATCGCGGGCTGATCCGAGGGGTTGCCCAGGGTCGGCAGCCGCATCGGGATCTCGACCTCGGACTGCCGCGGCGGACGTGGGATCAGGGCTCCGTCCGTCGGTCGCTCCGGGATCTTGAGGGAGAGCAGCGCTGAGCCCTGAGTCCCCTTGCCCTGGGCCACTACGTAGTGCTCCCCCGGGAGGAGCCCCTCCACCGTCAACGGGGCCTTGCCCCGCTCGATCCCGTCGATCCAGACCGTGGCTGGGCCGTCGGCCTGGACCGACAGGTTCACGGGGTTGGCCGAGAGGAAGGCGCGCTGTTGCTCGTAGAAGCCCACCACGTTGGGGGGGAACAGCGCGTCGTTGAGGGGGCGGGTGGGCGCGAGGGTGACCGCGTTGCTCAGGGCCAGGGCCGCCGCGTCGGGATCGGGCTCGTCGCGCTGCAGCTGGCTCATGCCCAGGTAGAGCCACGCCTCCCACAGCTCGGTGACGGTGTTGATCGCGGGCATGACTCGCCGGAACGAGACGATGGCGCTCTCGAGGATCGGGATGGCGTCTTCGGGGGCAGCCTGGTTGTACAGCGCCTTGCCGGTGTTGAGCTGCTCCAGCGCGATCGCCGACAGTCCCTCCTCGACGATGACCGCCTCCCGCCCTTGGATCCGGACGGCGACCCCCTCGGGGCGTAGGGCCGTGAACCGGTTGGTCTGCTCGATGGCCCGGGTGATGGCGTTGACAGCCCGGAGCTGACCGTCACTCCCCAACCCCGCCTGGTGCATTCCCACGATCCCGATGGTCGGACGGTCTGCGGAGTAGGCAGGGAGGGAGAGGGTTACGATGCCGATCGTGAGGAACCCAAGCATGTCGTCTCGAAGGTGTGGTGAGACTCTAGCATCGATCGTGGGCGGGCTCGCAGCCCTGTCCCTGTCCCTCGTGGTTTGGGGGGCGTCCACCGCCAGCTTTGCCGCGGAAGATCCCGAGGTCCTGTTCCGGCAGGGGCGCGTCAGCGAGGCCCTGCAGCTCGCGTCGTCCCAGGCCGCCGGGGATCCAACGGATCTAGAAGCGCAGGAGCTGATGATCGACGTGCTGATCAACGTGGGGCAGCAGGCCCGGGCGGAGCAGGTCGCGAGGCTGCGCCTCGAGGACGATCCGGGCAACCCCGACGCGCACTACCTGTTGGGGCGGGCGCGGGTGGATCCCATCTCCAGCCGCCAGGCCTACGAGGCTGCGCTGCACCTCTCCCCCGGCCACGCCCGGGCTTATATGGGCATGGGCTCGATCCACGAGGCCGCGGCGGACTTCGACGAGGCCGCCGCGGCCTATGCCCGGGCGGTGTCGATGGATCCCTCCCTGGGGGAGGCCTGGTACGGTCACACCCGGATCCTGGCCCAGCAGGGTAAGATCGCCGCTGCGCTGCAGGTCGCCCGGGCGGGCCTGGAGGCGGTGCCGTCGGAGCCGGATCTGTCCCTGCTGGTGGCCCGCCTCGATCCTGCGTCGGCGCTGGAGGTGCTGAGCGCGGCCCTGGCGCAGGTGGGCGCTGATCCCTACCTGCACGAGGCCCTGTCCCAGGCCTACCTGACGGAGGGCTCCGCAGATGAGGCCCTGGCGCAGGCGCGTGCGGCCCTGGCGCTGAACCCCAACCTGATCGATGCACGCCGCACCCTGTTGTTCGCCCGGGAGGTGGCGGCCGGCGTGCTCCCCCACGCGCAGCTGGCTGCGCTCGGAGCGGCTCGGGAGCTCGAGGCGACCGATCCAGAGGCGGCCCTCGCGCGCTACCCGGCGATCCTGGCGGAGGCTCCCCGCTCGGCGATGGCCACCCTGTCCCGGGCGGCCGCCCACCGGGCCGCGGGGGATCGGGCCTCGGAGCTCGTGGATCTGCTCGCCGCCGCCGCGCTGGATCCGACGAACGACGAGGTGGCGGCGGTGACCGGGCTGGCCCTGATCGACGCGGGCCGGGCCGCTGAGGCGGTGGAGCCCCTGACCACGGCGATGGAGCAGCGCCCCTGGGACGGGACCCTGGGGCTGGGCCTGGCCCGGGCCCTGGAGGCGGCGGGCCACCCCGGCGACGCCCTGGCCCTGCTCGAGCGGGTGGGTGCGGCCCACCCTCAGAACGTCCCGATCCAGTTGGCCCACGCTCAGGCCCTGATCCATGCAGGTCAGCACGCTCGAGCCTACGGGGTCCTGAAGGTGGCGATGCAGGTGGTGCCGGATCCCAGGCTGGTGGCTGCCTTTGTGAAGGTCGCGCCCCTCGCGGGGCACGCGGGCGAGGCCGCGGCGGTCCTCGCCCCGGTGGCGGAGCAGACGAGCAACCCCGCCCTGGCCGAGGCGGTGCAGCAGCTCAGGGCGATGGCCCGGGAGCCATAGGCGCGTCAGCCCCACCTGCGCTGGGCCGCCTGCGTCGGGGGGCTCCCCGGGGCAGCCGGGCGGTGCTGGCCAGGAGCCCGTGGAGCGTGCGGAGAGTCAGCCCTGCGGGGGTCGGGCCGGGGCCCTGGGCAGCGCGATCTCGAACCCTCCGGGGCCGGGCCGGAGGGTCAGGCGGCCCCCCATCCGCCGGATCATCTCGCGGCAGATCCCTAGCCCTGGGCCGGCTCCGTCCAGGCCGAGGGGGAAGGGGGGGATCGAGGCCTCGAGGTCCAGCTCGCTGTCTCCGTCCTCGCGGACCACGATCAGCACGAGATCGTCTCCGGCGAGGGCCTCGATCCGCACGGGGGCAGCGTCTTCGGGCAACCCCCTGGTGGTGTGGTGCAGCACATCGAGCAGGGCCTGGGCTAGATCCCGGGGGTGGCCCGCGACCCAGAGATCGGGCCGAACATCCACGACAAAGCGGACCCCGTGGCCCCGGGTGGCCAGCGCCACCACCGCCTGGACGACCCGCTGCAGGCAGACCGGGACCAGCTTGTCCTCCTCGTCCCCGACCGAGATCAGCTGCACGGTCTCGATCCACGAGGACATGTCCTGGAGCGTGCTTAGGACCCTCCGCAGCCGGACGTGCCCCTCCTGCTGGGCCGGCGCCGGGCCAAGATCGTCGGACAGGCTGTGCAGCAGGGACTCGATCTCGGCCAGGGGGGCCTGCAGCCCACGATCCACCGCGAGCCCGAGGGTGCCCAGGGCCTCGGCCCGGCTCGCCTCGAGGCGCAGCGCCGCGGCCCGCTCCCGGGCCGTGACGTCGCGCAGCAGGAGCAGATCGGGGCGATCCCGGGGGTGGAGCACCACCCCCTCGACCACCACCAGGTCTCCGTCGGGACGGATCAGGGAGAGGGTGGCCACGCCCCCGCGCTCGAGCAGGGTCTCGAGCACAGCCTGATCCTCGTCGGTGACGATCTCGGCGAAGGAGTAGCCCTCGAGGTGGTGCTCGGGCCCGAGATCCAGCAGGTCTCCGAGCACCTTGTTGATCTCGATCACCGTGCCGTCGGGGCTCAGCGCCACGATGGCGTCGGAGGCGACCCCAAAGAGCTGATCGAGGGCCTGCTGGGTGCCCTCGAGCAGATCCGCGTGCCAGCGGACGTCGTAGGCGACCAGCGACACGGCCATCGCCACGAACCCGTGCTCGAACAGGTTCAGGGGGGCACCGACGGGGCTGAAGCGGAGGCCCTCCTCCAGGATCAGGGCTCCGATCCACAGGGCGAGGCCCGCTGAGACGTGCCACACCGCCCGGGGACGCTCCCTGCGCAGGCGCCACAGCCAGGACAGGGCGGCGACAGAGCTGAGTACCGCCAGCCCGATCACGAGCCACATCAGGGGGGTCTCGACCATCTGCAGGAAGGGCCGTCCACCGTTCCAGAGGTAGCGCGGCTCGACCTGATCGGAGATCAGCACGTCGCCGGGCAGCAGCGCCGCACACAGCACCGCGGGGATTGTCACCATCGCCACCAGCGCCGGCGGAGGGCGCCGCTGCAGCATGGACGCGACCAGCATCGGCAGGACCAGCAGGGCGGTGAGGATCGTGGCGGCCTCGAGCTTGGCCAGCTGCACCGCGACGGCTGCGTCGGAGACGAGGTAGTGGACCCCGATCAGCGAGGCATAGGCCCCCGCGGACGCCGCGACCACACCCCGCCACACGTGCTCCCACCCCGCCCGTCTCTTGAGGGCGAGGAACGCCTCGTAGCTGACCAGGGTCAGGCAGATGCCCGCGAGCACGGCGTCCGCCACCACGACGAGGGGGCCCTCGGTCACTCGCTCAGCGCAGCGGCCAGCCCTGCGTGCGCAGGGCCTGAGCGACGTCCTGACCAGAGGCGGGTCGCTTCGCGGGATCCTTCGAGAGCAGCTTAAGGATCAAGGCATCGAGCCACTCGGGGACGTCTCCCTCCGCTAGATCCGAGGGGGCCCAGGGCTCCTCGTAGACGTGCTTGCGCAACACCTCGCCGGGGCGCCCCACGAAGGGGGGCTGACCGGCCAGCATCTCGAACAAGATCACCCCCAGGCCGTACAGATCGGTCTGGACGTCGAGGACCTCCTCCTCGATGTACTCAGGCGCCATGTACTCGAACCGCCCCAGCAGCTCTCCAGTGACGGTCAGGGCTGGCTGGTTTGGATGATCCGAGAGGTGGGCCAGCCCGAAGTCCTGTATCTTGACGTGGTGGGGGTCTCCTCCGTGCTCGACCAGCAGGATGGCCTCGGGATCGAGCCCCCGGTGGATGATGCCGTGGATGTGGGCCGCCGCCAGTACGCTGGCGATCTGTGAGCCGATGTGGCGCACCTGGTCGACGGTCAGGGTCAGCTCGCTGATGACCTCCGACAGCAGGCGACCCCGGCACAGCTCCGTCACGAGCCAGGGGACGCCCTTGTGGGTCTGCCCATGATCGAGGACCTCGAGCAGGTTGTCGTGGTGGAACGAAGCGAGCAGGGTGGTCTCTCGCTCGAACCGGGCCATGGCCTTCTCGTCCTCGAACAGCTTGGGCTTGAGCAGCTTGACGGCGACCTGCCCTCCTCCGTCGAGGCGGCGACCCTCCCAGAAGTCCCCGAAGCGACCGGGGCGCAGGTGTGCCGTGATCTCGTACCTGTCGACCAGGACCCCACCGACCATGCCTTCGTCGGGCCGTCCCACAGCACCTCCACTTGACGAGGCATGGTACCGCGGGGGTACACACCCGAGGAGCCCAGGCCGTGCATCTGTAGGACAGCGGCTCCAGATGGCCCGGAGCGATCCCGCTGCCCGGCGCCACAGCTCCACCCCTCGGCTCCTTCACCCCTCGGCTCCTTCACCCCTCGTCGAGCTCCTCCGCCGGGGGCGCTGCAGGGGCGGGCAGCTCCGGGGGGCGCTCGGGCAGCAGGTGGGCACCGACGATCCCGCCCACGATCCGCCACCGTCGCTCCATCTCGTCCAGCTCCCGGCTCAGGGACACGATCGTGGCGTCGCTGCTGGCTCCGAGGTCCAGCTGAGCCTGGAGATCGTTGATCCGGGTGAGCAGGGGCACCACCCGGATCTGGGGATCGGCTCCCCGGCGGCGCTCAAGCTGGTTGTTGAGGGTCCAGGTGGGGATCACCTGGAGATCTGAGATCTCGGTGCGGATCACCGCGCGCTCGGCACGGCCGTGCCGGCGCCGGACCAGCCGCAGCGACACCATCAAGCCGTCGCGGGGGTTACCGTCGGAGGGATCGTGCAGCCCGGGCACGTACCAGGCGGACTGGTTGCTGATCAGGTTCCCCATCCCGTACACCACCACCCCGATCCGGCCGTCGGGGGTGGGGATGATCTCGACGGGCTGGACCACGTGGGCGTGGTGGCCCAGGATCAGATCCACGCCGCCCTCGATGAGGCGGTGGGCGGCCCGGGTGTGGCGCGGTGCGGGCTCGATCTCGTACTCATCGCCCCAGTGCAGGCTGAGCACGACGACCTCGGCGCCGGCCTCCTTCGCCGCCTGGACCCTGATCAGCAGCTGGTCGACGTCCATCAGGAAGGCACAGGCCTCCCCACGATCTGCGTTGAGGTAGTTGTTGAACAGCTCCGAGGCTGCGAGCCAGGCGATCTTCAGCCCGTTGACCTCGATCATCTTGCCCCCCTCTGCCTCGTCGCAGCTCTGGGCCGCGCCGACGGGGATCAGCTCTCCGCGGGCCTCGATGGCGTCTAGCGTCTCGATCAGGCCGCGCCGACCTTGATCATAGATATGGTTGTTCGCCAGGCTGACGACGTCGAAGCCGGTGGCGACCACCGCATCGAGCAGGGCCGGCTCTGCGTTGAAGATCATCGAGCGGCGCTGGGTGCCGCTGGGGGAGATGGGCGTCTCGAGGTTGACGAACGCTAGATCCGCGCCCTGGATGGGCGCCCGGATGCTGGAGAACAGCGCGTCGTAGCCGCCGTGGTTGGTGGAGACGCCGTCCACGATCTCGTCGGCGGCCCGGGCCGAGGCCACCACCGGGCCGTGCATCAGGATGTCTCCGGCCGCGATCACCGTGGCCGACGCCAGCTCCTTGACCCAGGGATCGGGGGGCTCGGGCCCGGGCTCCTCGATGCATGCCACCGGCGCACAGGGAGGCGGAGGGGAGTGCTCGCAAGAGATCGGCGCCAGGATCGCGGCCAGGAACGGGATCGTGGGATGGAACATCGGCGCGCCCGAGGGAGATCGGCAGGCTAGCATGCTGCTGGTTAGGGTGCGTCCTTCAGGAGGGGACGTGGCCGGTCACAGCAAGTGGGCCAACATCAAGCGGCGCAAGGGCGCACAAGATGCAGCTCGGGGCAAGATGTTCACCAAGCTGATCAAGGAGATCCAGGTCGCGGCAAAGCTCGGAGGCGGCGATCTCGACGCCAACCCGAGGCTGCGGCTCGCCGTCGACAAGGCCAAGGGCCAGTCGATGCCCCGGAACACGATCGAGCGGGCCATCGAGAAGGCCACAGGCGAGATCGGCGGAGACGACTACGTCGAGCTCACCTACGAGGGCTATGGTCCCGGTGGGGTGGCGATCCTGGTGGCGTGCCTCACCAACAACCGCAACCGCTCCGCCGCCGACGTCAAGGCGGTGTTCAACAAGATGAACGCCAGCCTCGGCAGCCCCGGGTCGGTGGCCTACCAGTTCCAGCGCAAGGGCCAGTTCCGCCTCTCCGCCGAGCAGATCGACGAAGACACGGTGCTGATGGCTGCCCTCGAGGGCGGCGGCGAGGAGGTGGTGGCCGACGACGGGGACTGGCTCGTCACCAGCCCCTTCGAGGCCTACGACTCCTGCAAGCAGCAGCTCGAGGGCCTCGGGATCGAGGTCAAGGCCGAGCTCACCCAGATCCCCGACACCACGATCTCGATCTCGACAAACGAGGCGGTCTCCCTGCTGAAGCTGCTAGAGCGCCTCGAGGATCTCGACGACGTCCAGGAGACCTACACCAACGCTGACTTCGACGAAGAGGCCCTGACCGCCCTTGGAGAGTAGCCCCCGCCCGGTGGCGGTCCTGGGGGCGAGCGGTCGTACCGGGCGGCTCGTGGTCGCAGCGATCGCAGCCGATCCGGCGCTGTCGCTGGCGGCGGCGGTGGTCGGGGGCGCCTCGTCCCACCTCGGCCTCGACGCAGGCGCGCTGTGTGGCGTGGGTGTGCTGGGGGTGCCGCTGACCGCCGTGGGGCCCGGCTGCTTCGGTGAGGCCGAGGTGGTGATCGACTTCTCCCTGCCGCACGCCCTGGCGTCCGCGCTGCCCCACCTCGGGGCGAGGGGGCTGGTCTCGGGCACCACCGGCTCGTCCACACCGCTCCTCGAGCAGCTCGAGGCACACAGCCTGCGGGCCCCGGTGCTGTGTGCGGCCAACTTCAGCCTGGGGATCGAGCTGCTCAAGGATCTGCTAGCTCGGGCCGTCGTCGCGCTGCCCAGCGCAGACATCGAGGTGATCGAGGCCCACCACCGCCACAAGCGCGACGCCCCCAGCGGCACCGCGCTCGCCCTCGCTGAGGTCGCCGCCCGGGCCCGGGGCCTCGATCCACAGCGTGCCCTCGTCCATGGCCGCCGGGGGGCGGTCGGCCCCCGCCCCACCGATCAGATCGGGCTGCATGCGCTGCGGGGCGGCGACGTCACCGGAGCACACACCGTGTGGCTGCTCGCCGACGGAGAGCGGATCGCGCTGTCCCACGAGGCCTCGGATCGGAGCACCTTCGCCCGGGGGGCCGTGCGTGCGGCCCGGTGGCTGCTGGATCGGGCCCCCGGTCGCTACCTGCTGGCTGATGTCCTGGCCCCCGAGCCCCGGACCACGAGCCGGGGGGGCAGCGGCGGTGTATGATCCAGGGACATGAGCAAGAAGATCGCCAGCGATGCACACTTGAGGGCCCTGGAGAACCCCACCGCGGCGTTCCCCATCGGCTCCCTGGCCCATGTCGGGGATCAGAGCTGGTCGCCGTCGGATGCAGGCCTCCGGGACCGCCAACCCGGGCCTGAGCCCGAGCCCGAGGAGCTCTTCGAGGAGGAGCCCTCCGACGAGGGCTTCGCAGAGGAGCCGTCCTGGGTCGAGGTCGAGACCGGCGTCCACCCGATGTTGCTCGTGCTCTCGCTGCTGGGGGGCGGGCTGCTGGCGTTCGCGGTGGTCGGGGTCGTCGGAGTGTTCGTCCTGTACTATAGCTGACGGTTGCTGTTGCTCCTGGAACGTGGCACGGTGCCCGCCTCTGGGAGGATCGATGCGTGCAACAGTAGGGATCGTGTGGATCGTGGGGCTCGGGGCGGGCTGCCACAACAGCTGCCAGGCCCTGTGTCTCCGCATGGCCTCCTATGCGGAGGAGTGCGGCTTCGTGGTGTCTGACGCAGAGCTCGATCAGTGCCTCTCAGATCTCTCCTCCCCCGATCGACAGACACGCCAGACCTGCGGCGACTTCGGCTCCCCCGACACCCTGCGCAGCGAGTGGACCTGCGAGGCGCTCGGTAGCTACTGGGGAGACGGAGCCACAGACGATGCGCGCTGATACGTACCGTCCAGACCCGCTCCGCCCGATCCTGTAGGATCGCCGAGGGAGTCACGTTGCCACAGCCTTCGATCGAGCCTCAGTCATTCCAGCCCCAGCCCTTCGGGAAGTATTTCCTGGTCGATCGGATCGCGACAGGGGGGATGGCCGAGATCTTCAAGGCCAAGACCTACTCCCACGGTGGCTTCGAGCACTTGCTGGTGATCAAGCGGATCCTGCCGCACATCTCCGCAAACGTCGACTTCGTCGAGATGTTCATCGACGAGGCCAAGATCTCGGTGGCGCTGCAGCAGGCCAACATCGTCCGGATCTACGACTTCGGGAAGATCCTCGACAACTTCTTCATCGCCATGGAGTGTGTGGACGGGAAGGATGTGCGGGGGGTCCTGCGCAAGCTCGGCCGGCGCAAGGCCTTCTTCCCGGCCAAGTACTGTGCCTATGTGGCGCTGGAGGTCTGCAAGGGGCTCGAGTATGCCCACAACAAGGCCGACCTCCAGGGCAAGCCCTACGGGATCGTGCACCGGGACGTCTCGCCCAGCAACGTGCTCGTCAGCTATGAGGGCGAGATCAAGATCGCCGACTTCGGGATCGCCAAGGCCGAGTCCAACGCCTACCAGACCCGAGACGGCGTGCTCAAGGGCAAGTTCGAGTACATGAGCCCTGAGCAGGCCGACGGCAAGGACATCGACGGCCGCTCCGATCTGTTCTCGCTGGGGATCATCTTATACGAGATGATGACCGGCAGGCGCCTGTTCAAGACCGACAACGAGCTCACCACGATCAAGCGGATCCGCAACTGCGAGTTCGATCCTCCCCGGATGTTCAACCCCCGGATCCCCGAGGCGCTGGAGGCGATCTGCCTGCGGGCCCTGTCGCAGGATCCAGGGGATCGGTTCCAGTCCGCCTTCGAGATGGGGGAGGCGCTGCGGGAGTTCTTGTTCCCCGCCACCAGCGACACCCTGCGGCTTGAGCTCGGCGCGTTCATGCAGGAGATCTTCGCCGAGGAGATCGGACAGGAGCGCCAGCGCCTGGAGGCCGGCGGGCGGGTTGCGCTGCAGCTGCGCGACAGCCTCCCCCTGGATCAGTGGGACGATCACACCGAGTCCACCATGCGGCCGCTGACCCAGGCGACGGTGGTCACCCAGGTGGTCCCCTGGGTCGCGGGGATCGGGCTCGCGATCATCGCGGTGGTCAGCGTCGGGCTGATCGCGCTGATCTATGTGCTGTGGTCGAACCCCCAGCTGTTGCCCCGGCTCGATCCCCCCGAGGTGGTGGTGGCCTCCTCCACCGGGCTCGACGTCGTGGTGCTGCCCGAGGCCAGGATCCTGGTGAACGGCGAGCTGCGCGCCACCGGTGACAACCTGCTCCTCAAGGATCTAGAGCCCGGAGACTACACGATCCGGCTGGAGGCGGAGGGATACACGGCCACCGAGGAGCAGATCTCCGTGGAGGAGGGCAAGGTGACCAAGGTCATCCGCCAGCTCGAGCCGATCACGGCCCCCGAGCCCTCCACGGTCCGGGCCCCCAAGCCCTCCACGGTCCGGGCCCCCAAGCCCTCCACGGTCCGGCCCGTGCAGCCCGCGGCCCCGGTCCAGCCCAAGGTGGTCGCGCCCCCCGAGATCACCTTCACCTCGTCGCCGGCCGGCGCCACGGTGGAGGTCGGGGGTCAGGTGGTGGGCACCACCCCGCTGACCTGGGGGGGCGCTGAGGTGGGGCGGAGCTACCCAGTGAAGATGAGCCTGTCCGGGCACCGGGACTCGACGGGCACCCTGTCGGAGGTCGAGCCCGGCTCCAGCAGCTTCAAGCTCACCCTCGCCGAGGTCTCAAAGCCCGCGAAGCTCACCGTGACCCTGCTCACCGGCGGCTGGGCCCACATCTACGTCGACGGGGTGAAGCTCGAGCGCACCGCTCCGGTGAAGGGGTACGCCGTCTCACCGGGATCCCACGAGATCCGGGTGGAGAACGAGGCCCTGGGCCTCGACGTCACCGAGACCCGCACCTTCAGCGCCGGGGACACGGTCACCATCCGCGCCCAGCCCTGAGCCTCCGGCGAGGCTGAGATCCTGCTCACCAGGTGACGAACAGGTTTCGATCTATGAGGCCTGGAGACGAACAGGTTTCGATCTATGAGGCCTGGAGACGAACAGGTTTCGATCTATGAGGCCTGGGGGCGAACAGGGTTCGTTCGGTATGGCCTGACGCCGAACAGAAGCCGGACCGCGTGGGCCCCGGGCGAGCGGACACCTCACCGGAGGATGGAGCCAGCCGCGGGACGGAGCCAGCTGCGGACGACGAGCTCCCCTGAAGACCCGGGGGGCGTGCGCCCGACCACCCGGGGGGCGTGCGCCCGACCACCCGGGGGGCGTGTGCGCCCTGAGCGCTCAGGTGTCGGGGCGGTGCTGGTGTTGAGCCCTCGATCGTCAGAACCGGATACGGGTCGACAGCTGGAAGCCGAAGGCGGGATCGTCGTAGCCGGTCGGCGCGGTCTGGTCGATGTCCTGGCGGATCTGGCTGTAGACGGTGCCCGGGAGGAAGAGGCCGAAGGCGCCATCCAGCTCGAGGTGATCGATGCCGAGGTAGTCGATCCCGAGCTGGATCTCGTTGCCGTAGCCCGAGTTGCTGGTGGCGCCGCCGACGCTGGAGCCCTGGGCGGTGCGGGCCCCGAGCCAGGAGGCCCGGGCGCTCAGCCCATCGAGGAGCTGGTAGCGGACGGTGGGCTTGAGGAAGATGGCGTTGGAGATGGCCGAGCCAGACAACACCGAGTCGTAGTCCCGGCCCCCGTTGATCGGGTTGGCGGCGTTGACGCCGGTGGCGAGGGTGGGCATCGGGTGCTCGAACATGAACATGCCCACGCTGAAGTCGCGATCGAAGGTGTAGGTGCGGATGTTCTGATCAGCGGTGGGGGTGGAGTCGCCGGTGGCGATGCCCGCGCGCACGTTGAACCTCAGCGGATCGGCGTCGAGGGCGGCGTCGAGGGCGGCGCCGATGGCGGTGATGTTGGCCTCGTCGAATCCCCCCTCGAGGGCTCCGCTGCCGAAGTGCCCCACCACCTCTGCAGCGGCCTGGAGCGGCCCCAGGGAGATGTCGGCGGCTCCGTCGAGGGTGAAGACGCTGAGGGGCTCAAGGCCGGCCCGGGGGCCCGTGCGATCGAGCTGCACCAACAGACCCGCGGTGATGTCCTCAGAGCGGTAGGCCGCCGCTGCGTTGTAGGTGGTGCTGTCGTCGGTGAAGCCGATGAACCGCTCAGTGGGGATATCGACGGCGAGGCGCACGTAGAACTGCTCCTGGACGAGCAGCTCCCACATGAGCCGATCGGTGGTGTCGCCGTTGTCGGCGAAGGCTGGATCGACGGTGATCCCGTCGTTGAGCCAGATCCCGAGGCCCCAGTGCAGCGGGACCCGGCCGAAGGTGAACCGCCCGATGTCGGTGTGCACCTCTCCCCAGGCCCGCCAGAGGGTGAGGTTGTTCAGCTGGGTGCTGGGATCGGAGTCGGAGATCGGCGGCTGCAGATCGTACTCGAGCACGAACGGCGCAGGCTGGATGAAGGTCTCGTTGTCTGAGGGCTGCTGCCCCCAGTACACGTTGTCGAGGCCCCGGATCTCGGTGAACAGGCCGACCTGCTCGGACAGCAGGAACCTCGGCTTGAGCCACAGCCGGTGCTGAGCGAAGGCCGCGAGCCCCTCGCTCTGGCCGGAGGTGCGATCGAGGCTCAGCGAGTCGAGGGCCCGGGCCCGCGCACGGTAGAAGCCCTCTAGCTGGACCTCAGCGGCGGATGCGGTCCCGAAGAGGGCGGGCAACACGGCAGCAAGCAGCAAGGACGGGCTCCAGCGTCAGCAAGGGCGCCTCTAACACGCTCGTCCGACCCCGCGGCAGGTCTTCGATCCCCGGCCCGGGACAGGACGTGTCTCGCGGCGCTCAGCGGAGCGCCGGCGGTCCGGGGCCCTCCGGGGGAGGCGCCCCTCCCCCCCTGTTCGAGCCCTCCTGTCCCCG
>DRPG01000727.1 GCA_011376105.1 Deltaproteobacteria bacterium | reverse complement strand
GGGTAGATCGTTGAGGATCACATACTCGAGGAGGGAGAAGGCCTCGTTCGCGATGATGTCGGCCATGCGCCGATCGTCGATCCCAGACAGCCCAGGCATGTCGCTCGTGTCGAAGTACACGTCGCCCGTGCGCAGCAGGTAGCGCTCGTTGAAGATCTCCTTGATCCGATCGAGGAACCGAGGATCCTCGATCCAGGCCTCCGCGTAGCTGTCGTACATGATCTCGGGCTCAGGAGCGTTCTCGAACGCCCACAGCTCGACCTCAGTGGGGTGGATCCCGCGCAGATCCATGGACAGCCGAATGAGCTGCCCCCGCGCGTCGAGGAGCTCGACGGTGGGCTCTGCCTCCTCCTCGGTGGCGCACCCTCCGACGAGGAAGAGCAACGGCGCGAGGGTCCTCATGGGTGCCTCCTGCGTTTCTTGACCCCTTGAGTCTCGCACCCCCGGGGCTCCGGCTCAAGGTCAAACCATCTCGATACCGCACTTATCGGCTCCCAGGATTGCGCAGAATTGTGCAATTCCGAGAGTGCTTCGGCCCAGGATAGCCATGGAGACGAGATCTCGACGAGATCGCTACAGCCCGGATCGCTGCGGCCCGGCCGCTTCGCTGGATCCCAGCGCCGTCGGCCGGGGCCATGGATCCCAGCGCCGTCGGCGAGACGAGCCCCTGAGCAGCGGCGGCCCCCTGCAGGTGCAGGGAGCCACGGATCCAGGATGCGCTCCGGCTGACAAGCCCCCCGGGGCACCCGGATCGGTGACCCTGGGAGCTCCGGGGATAGATCCCTAGGGCGCGCCGTCGGTCAGGTTGCTGAAGTCGAGCAGCGGGAAGTCCTGGTACCAGTAGGCGTTCGAGTCGAGGAAGGCCGTCGGCAGGCGGTTGCCCGGGGCGAGGGTGCTCACGTCGACGCCGATGAGGAAGCCCTTGTCGTCTGCGGAGGGGGTCTGGGTGACCGGATCCCACTCCCATACGAAGGTCGTGGTCCAGTCCTCACCGATCCAGGTACCGCTGGCGTTGTTGATCGCGATGTAGGAGGCGACCATGAAGTTGCCGTAGGTGTCGAGGGTATCCTTGGACCACCCATCGCGCAGGTAGTCGGTCATCGGGCCAAAGCCCAGGCCGAAGTGGGCTCCAACCCATGGCTGGAGCAGGTTCTCTGCGTTTGCACCCCACACCTTGGGATCGACCCGGCCTGCACAGTCGGAGCGCTTGGGATCCGCGGCGAGGGCCACCTCATAGGAGGAGTACAGCGCGACGGCGTCGTCGTTGGGGATCTGGTTCGGCGGCACGAGGGCAGGCCCGATCAGGGGCGCGAACATGACGCAGCTGTACTGCGCCTGCTCCTTGGCGTCGGCCGCTCCGAAGAACTCCTTGCTGGCGAAGGTGATCAGCACGCCACCGAGGATCTCGTAGGGATCGAACACGTAGTTGGTGAGCTCCCCGTCGGGCAGGATGCCCCCGCTGAACTCGAACCCGACCGCGACGGGGTCGAAGTACTGGGGCCCCTGGGG
The DNA here is from genome assembly GCA_011376105.1 of Deltaproteobacteria bacterium. Taxonomy (GTDB): domain Bacteria; phylum Myxococcota_A; class UBA796; order UBA796; genus DRPG01. The sequence goes on along the minus strand of DRPG01000727.1, from coordinate 19,478 downwards.
ACCGGTGTCGACGGTGTCGACGGTGGGATCGTCGTCGCCGGTGGTGTCGTCGCCGGTGGTGTCATCGGTGCCGTCGGTCTTGGTGTCGGTGTTGGTGCCGGCGTCGCCGGAGCAGCCCACCAGCCCAAACAGGGCGAGCACGAAGAGTCGGTTCATTGGTTCCTCCATCCAACTGAGAGAGTGGTGAGTAGCATGAACGACGACTCGCCGACAGCTTCGTCCCGAGAAACATGGAAGATTCGGGATCGTAGGGGCGCACCCCCCACCGGGCTGCGGTCGCGCTGCGGCTACAGGGAGTGGAGCGGCAGCACGTAGTCGTCTGGATCCGGCAGGGTGAAGCTGCCATCGAACAGGAACGAGAAGTCGACACAGATCTCGACCTCGGGCTGCTCGATCCCCTGGATGTACAGCCGCCCGCAGCCGTCGCAGGCAGAGCGCAGCTCGTCGTCGTAGGGCTCCTCCGCGATGTCCTCCTCGAACCTGGGCAGGAACACGACGTCGTACCACAGAGCGTCGGCGTCCCTAACCCCGAGCCAGCCCAGGGGCTCGAGGGTGCAGTCTTCCGGGCCCGCGCCGTTGGGGCCGGGGAGGAAGAGATCGACCTGGACCGAGTCGAACCGCTCGCGCAGCTGGGGGGTGAAGAGGTAGATGTTGCCGCGCGCCTCGAAGGTGTCGACGTCGCCCCCGGTCAGGTACATGAACAGATCGGTGCGGTAGCCCTCGGGGGTCAGGGTGCCCTCGAAGGCGTCGAGCCCCCCCACGGTGCCGTCGATGGTGGTGGCGTAGGTGAAGCGCTCGTAGCCGTAGGCATCGAGCCGATACAGGCTGTCGGACGCGGTGCCCTCGAAGGTGAACTGCACCCCATCGCCTGCGTTCACCAGGGCGTCGCCCTCGACGGTGCGGGTGGCGTCTGCGGTGCGCCCGTCGTCGGTGCCCGGATCCCCGGCCTCGACCACGGACGAGTCCCACCACAGCCAGCCGTCGAAGGAGGTGCCCCCTGTGGTCTGGCAGTCGTCGTTCCAGGCGATCCCGTCGTCGTGGCCCACCAGCTCTGTGGCGACGGTGAACGGGCCGGTGTAGAAGTCGGGGCAGCCGAGCGTGCGATCCTCCAGGCTGGAGACGTGGCCCTGCCATGGCGCCTGGGTGGTGACGGTCTGGGTGAGGGTGATCGCGTCCTGGAAGATCGCGGGCCAGTCCACCTCGGCGACCCACTCCGGCACCTCGACGTTCTGGGCGACGGGGGTGGGGGTCGGGGTCGCCGGGGTGGTCTCCACCCCCCGGGTGCAGCCCGGGGACAGCCCCACCAGCACCAACAAGACGAGGGAAGACGAGGCCGGGTGCAGGCGATCGTGGGTGTGCATCAGCCGCCGTCTCCGGTGTCTTCGAGCTCGATGGCCAGGCTGAAGGACCACTCGAAGGCGATGTTGGGGGGACCCGTGGTCGTGTCGTACCAGGGGAGCCACACGTCGGTGCCGTAGTAGTTCAGCAGGATCTCGTCGGTCCCGGCGTTGTAGCCCAGCTGCCACACGGCCCCGTCGGGGGGCGTGTCGGGCTCCCGGCACAGGCTGGGATCCCCGTCGCTGACGTAGTGCTCGACCTCGAAGACGAAGCTGCAGGTGGCGCAGGTGTGGTTGTCGATCGCGCTGCCGGTCAGGGAATAGGTGACGTTGCACAGGTAGGGATCGACGTACGCCGTGTCGGTGGTGGCGATCGAGGTGTCGATCGCGGTGTCGAGCACGTTGAGGTACTCCCTTAGGATCAGCTGGCCCGAGAGATCGGTGAACGGGCTGCCCGACAGGCTCCACAGCCCCTGGTGCCGCAGCTGGATCCAGTCGCTCGGCTGCAGATCGGGGACCACGTCTGGTGCGGTGTCGACCGGGATGTACACCGAAGTGTCGATCGACAGGACCTCGGGATCGTCTTCGGTGTCTGTGTCCTCGGTGGGGGCCTTGTCGGCGGGGACCGTCGGTGGGGTGCAGCTTGTGCCCCAGCACAGCGCCACGGAGACGCACAGGCGAAGCTTCACGGGGTCTCCCGGGGAAGATCGGCGAGGGTGAACACGAACTCGTCGAGGGTGGGGGTGGGCATCGAGGCCAGGATACCAGCGAAGTCGATCGAGACCTCCCGGCTCCACTCAGGGTCTCCCTCATCCGCGGCGCGCAGGTCGAGGTTTCGGACGAAGATCGTGCCGATCCCATCGCAGTCGAGGTTGTCGATCGCCTCGTAGGGGAACGCGTTGGACTGAGCTGATTCTTCCTCGGGGTCGTACAGGGGCAGGAAGTACACGTCGAACCAGAACCCCTCGTTGCCCCGCACCCCGACGTAGCCCTGGGGCTCGAGGGCGCAGTCCCCGCCGAGCTGTAGATCGAACCGCACCGAGGTGAAGCGAGGCATGCCCGGCTCCCAGCTCGGGAGGTTCTGGAGCTCCGGCGTGTCCTCGGGATCGGGATCGCGGTCGTCGGGTGGACCGAAGCCGTCGTTGGTGTGGATCGAGCCGAACAGCTCCATCTCGTCCCCCGACCAGCTGACGTCGAGCTCCCCCCGTAGCCCCGAGCCAAAGCCCACCAGGCTGCCCGACAGCGAGCGCGCCACCAGGCTCGAGCTGTACGCGCTGCCCTCCAGTGAGTCCGAGGCCTCTCCGTCGAACTCCAGCAGCACAGAGCCGTCTCCGGCGGCCACCTGTGCGTCCATCGTCAGGCTCCGGGCCCCGCCCGTGGGCTCAGCGCCGGTGAGCTGGATCGCCGACTCCCAGTAGGCGAACCCATCGAAGGTGTCCGCCGCGGGGGTCTGGCAGCTGTCGGCCCAGGACAGGCCCGGGACCTGATCGTCGCCGACGTTGATGTCTGCGATGTCCTGGGGGGGCGCTCCAATCCAGAGATCGGGGCAGCCCACCACGCCGCGCCCCATCGCGTCGGTGTGACCCGCCCAGGCCGTCGCCAGCGTCGCCACCCCCGCGATCTCGAAGGCATCTGCGAGGGCGCTGGCCAGATCCAGGGACTTGAAGTCGGTGGGGGGGGCCGGCGGGGGATCGACCCGCAGTGATCCAATCTGGATGCCATCGTCGGGGCTGGGTGTGCAGCCAAACAGCGTCAAGGCCACCCACACGGGGGCTGGGCTCCGCATCGCGCCTCCCTGTACACCTTCGATTGTCGCAGCCTGGGCTGAACATCTCAAGGAGGAACCATCCCGAAGTTGCACTTATTGGGTCGCGGTGTTGCGCTATCATGTGCAGAAGCGAGAGGTCTGGTGGAGGTTGTGGCGCGACAGTTGCTGCGGGCGGTGCGCGCCCACCGCTCCCAGGAGGCCTTCAGTCGACGGCTGGGGTACACCAGCAACCCGGTCTCCGACTGGGAGGCGGGCCGTCGCTTCCCCACCGCGGCTGAGGCGCTGCGGGCGGCCACCGTGGCCGGGATCGACGTGCTCGGGGCGGTGCAGCGGTTCAGCCCCGACAAGGCCCCGACCCAGGGTGCGCTCGACGATCAGGGGGTCGCAGACTGGCTCTCAGCGATGCGGGGCAACACCTCGATCAAGGAGGTGGCCGAGCGGGTGGGGGCCTCGCGCTATGCCGTGGCGCGCTGGCTCGCGGGGGAGACCCGTCCCCGGCTGCCCGACTTCCTCCGGGTGGTGGAGGCCCTGACCAGCCGGCTGTCGGATCTGATCGCCGAGCTGGTCGACATCGAGCAGATCCCCGCCCTGATCGAGGCCCACCGCCAGCGCCACGCGTCCCGCCGGGTCGCGTTCGACGAGCCCTGGGTGGGCGGGGTGATGTGTGTGCTGGGGACCGAGGCCTACCAGTCCCTCGGGGCACATGTGCCCGGGTGGATCGCTGCACAGATGGGCTTCGATCCTCAGATCGAGGAGCGCTGCCTGCAGCGCCTCGAGGAGGCCGGGCTGATCGGCCGTCGAGGGCGAGGCCCCTACCAGATCCAGCACGAGCTGACGATCGACACCCAGGCCTACCCCGAGGAGACCCGGCGCCTCAAAGCCCACTGGGCCGCGCTGGGGCTGGCCCGGGCCACCGAGCCCCGGCCCGGCGACATGATCTCGTACAACGTGGTGGCCGTAAGCCGGGCTGATCTGGAGCGGATCCGGGAGGCCCACATCCGCTACTTCATGGAAGTGCGCTCGATCGTGGCCGAGAGCACGCCCGAGGTCGCGGCCCTGGTCAACATCCAGCTGCTGGGCTTGGGGGGATAGCTCCGGGACGCTCCGGGGGTGGTGAAGCCCTCGAGGCAGATCCCGCTGGTCGGGCGAGATGGAGGTCGGGGTGGCCTGGAGGCCCTCCTCTCAGCTGCAGGGGGCACCACACGCTGCTCGACCCGTCCGCCCGGGTGTATCGTCGGGGGATGACGCAGCCGCGACACACCTGCTGCCACCAAGCAGCGCCACCCGTGCCCCCCGGCGCGACGCTCGATCTCCACGCGGGCCCAGCAAAGAAAGAGGGATGGATCGGCCGTCGGCTGAGGGACGCGCAGGTGCCGCAGCCGGCCCCGGGGCGTCCCCGGATCGTGGCGGAGATCCCGATCGGGCGGATCCGCGTCCACTCGTGAGCGCGCCCCTCAGCCGTCGTCGCCTGCTGCAGCAGTCTGCGGGCCTGGCCCTGGCGGGCTGTCCCCGATCCGGGGCGAGCGCGCGCCGGGTGGTGGTGATCGGAGCTGGCCTGGCGGGGCTGTCCTGTGCCCTGGAGCTCAACCGCAAGGGACGGGGGGTGCAGCTGCTCGAGGCCAGCGAGCGCGTCGGGGGGCGGGTGCAGACCCAGCGGATCGGGGGGCTGGTCGTGGAGCTAGGGGCGACCCGGATCCTCGCGGGCCACGATCGGGTCCACGCCTACGCAGATCTGTTCGGCATCGAGCGGACACCGGTGGATCCCGATCGAGCGGGGATCGATCTGGCGGTGGTGCAGGGGCAGCGGGTGGCTCCGGACGGCGCGATCCCCGGAGGGCTGACCCCCGGGGAGGCGCTGGCCTGGCAGCAGGGGCGCCTGCTCGAGCTGTACCTCCTCCCGCTGATGGCTCAGCTCGGCGATCCACTCCGTCCGGGCTGGCCCCCGCCCGATCTCGACGCGCTGGATCGCCTGAGCCTGGCTGCGTACCTCGCCTCCCGGGGCGCGTCCGAGGCTGCCATCGCCTTGCTGACCCTCGGTGGGCTGTCGGGCTGGGTGGATCGGCTCGGGATCCTCCAGCACGCCCGACACGTCGGCCTCGATGACCTCTCGAGCCCCGCCACCTGGCTGGTCGGAGGCAACGACGCGCTGACGGAGGCGCTGGCCCGGGCCCTGACCGGATCGCTGGAGGTCGGAGCCGCGGTGCGGGAGATCCGGGTGCAGCGCAACGGGATCGCCCGGCTGTCGATCGAGCGCCGGGGGCTGCTGAGCACCCTGGAGGCTGGCGTCGTCGTGGCCGCCGTCCCGCTGGCGGCCCTGCGGCGGATCCGGCTGGTGGGGCTCTCGTCCCAGGTCCGGCGTGCGATCGACGAGACCCACTACGTCGAGATCACCCAGTCCAACCTGTCGTTCTCCTCTCGCTTCTGGATCGAGCGTGGGCTCTCGGGCCGGCTCCGGACGGATCGTCCGCTGCAGGAGGTCTGGCCCCAGGCCGGCGCCCCCAGGGCCGATCCCCGGGGGATCCTCACCAACTCCACCACCGGACAGGCCGCGATCGAGCTGGGGGCGATGGGGGAGGCCGAGCGCGGCACCTTCCTCCACGAACAGCTGGTGATGGCGTTTGGTGGCCCGGTCCCGGAGCCGACCCTGCTCTCGACCCGGGCCTGGCACCTCGACGCCCTGATCGGCGGAGGCTGGCCCGTCTTCGGCCCCGGCCAGGGCTGGATCCAGCGCCGGCTGCAGCAGCCCGACGGGCCCCTGTGGCTGGCCGGAGACCACGCGTCGCCGTGGCCGGGCTGGATGCAGGGGGCGCTATACTCGGGGGAGCGCGTCGCACAGCGGATCCTCGCTGAGGCCTAGCGCACCCCGGCCCAGGCGATCCCGCCGGATCACGGGATCCGGCCAAATCTGCCGGGACCGATCGACCTCCTGGCGCCGGAGCCGGGCTGACGAGGGGGCACCTGTGCCCTCTGCCCTAGGGTGGTGGCTGTGGGGGCTCGGTGGAGCCCCGCGGCCCGTGCTGCTGTCGCTGGACGCCGGCACCACAGGAGGCGCAGTGCAGCGAGAGCCGCCGCCAGCCATCCTTCAGCAGGTGGGTCGGCAGGCGGTTGACATGGCCACACGCGTCACAGGGGAACGCCTCGGGGCGCTGGAGGCCACAGGACGGGCAGAAGTGGCTCCGCTCAGGGTGGGGGTGTCCACAGCCGGGACAGTGCAGGGCAGCCTCTCCGGGCTCGGACAACGCTGAGACCTCGCGCAGCCTGCCCGCCGCGAGCTTCAGCAGATCGGTGGTCTGCTCGATGGCCTGGCCCAGCCTGCGGGCCTCGCTGGCCTGGGCCCGCAGATCCCGCCCCTCGGGGGTCGACACCCTGGCCCTCAGCGAGGACGCGGCCTGGCGCAAAGACAGCAGCTCCCCGAGGTGGGACTCGACCTCGCTGTGCAGCCTCGGCTGGGTCGCCCGGGTGCCCGAGCGAGCCTCGATCTCAGCTAGATCCGCGCCCCCCTCGGCGGCCTCCAGGTGTGTCATCGATCGGAAGAGCGCCTCGATCGCTGTGGTGCCTGCGCGCTCGAGGGTGGCCGTCGCCCTCTCCAGGGAGACCGCCTGATCCTCAAGGGCCACCGCGGCTCGCTCGATCTCAGCGGCGCGGGCGCTGAGGTGCTCGGCGGCGGCGTCGTCGGGCAGCAGGGATGGAGCACAGAGCCGACGAGCCCTCGCCACCGAGCCCTCGAGGCGCTCCACCCTACGCAGCACCTCGGCGCGCTCAGGACCCAGCCCGTCGGGGGACTCCTCCAGGACTCGGTGGGCCACGGCCAGGTGCCCCGAGGTGGTGGTGATCACGGCCCGGAGCGTCTTGAGCCGGGCCTCCAGGGCCCGGGCCTGGCGCGCCCGCTGGCGGGCGTGAGCCTGCTCCCGCTGCCAGCTCCTGCGCCCCATGGACCAGCGTCGCCAGGTGGTCGTCACCAGGGCCGCCCCGATGATCAGCCCCCCGAGCCCGATCAGGGGCCGATGGCCGTCGGCGTAGGCCAGGGCCAGCACCAGGAGTGTGCTCACCACCGCCAGGGGCAGGGCCCGGCGCGAGGCAAAGTCGAGATCAGTGATCCGGGCGACGTGCACCGTCAGCAGCGGCCAGGAGATCCCCGCAGCGATCGGGACGGCGAGCCCCGCCCCGATCGAGGGGGAGACCACGAGAAAGATCGCATAAAACAGCCCATAGTTCAGGGTCAACAGCAGCAGCCCCCCCAGCCGGAAGTCGTCCAGGCGACCGGGGCGGACGCCCTCGCTGAGATACCAGAAACCCGCTCCAAACAAGGCCACCCCTAGCGCCGCCAGCCTGCCGAAGGCCGCGAGGTGCCCCAGCACGCTGTCCCCCGCCGGCAGCTCCAGCGTGATCGGAGCGTCCGACAACAGGCCGTCGATCTCCCACGTCAGGGCCGTGTCGGTCTGCCCGGTGGGCTGCAGCGCGTCCGCCGGGATCACGACCGAGGGAGCTCCCGGCAGCGCCACCGTCGCCCGAAGCCTCAGGGGCTGCCTGCCGTCGGACAGCGACAGCGACAGCGTGTCCCGTCCCTGGGCGGCATAGCGCAGCCTCGCCGTGCGGACCTGATCCGGGGGGATCGATCCAACCCAGGATAGGCCGCTGAGCCCGTAGTGCACCTGCCCCCCCGCCGGCGCCCCGTCCTCGTCGGTCAGGAGCAGCTCGACGTCGCGGATGTCGGCGATCCCCCCAGGGAACGGGAACCGCAGCTGCACCTGGCTGGCCTCTGGCTCCCGGTTGCGGACCTGGAAGGTCGCGTCGATGTCGACCCCGTAGCGGGTGCCCACCGACAGCCCGTCGAGGGCTGGGGTGGTGTCGACCACCAGATCGAGGTAGGCCGCCTCGAGCACCGGCGCGCTCCGACCCTCCGGCGCTAGGGCCAGCGGAGCAGGCACCTCCAGTACGCCGTACCCCGACGACGACACCGACATCGAGCGGACGACCCCGACCGACAACACGCACATCAGCACGGTCAGGATCGCGATCACCACCAACACCTCCACCAAAGTCATCCCCCGGCGGCTGGCTCTGCCTCGCCTCATCCACACCTCCTGGGGGGAGCCAAAGCAGGGCATGTGCCAGCGGGTTGTGGCGGTCGCTCCGTCAGGCCTGGCTCAGCACGCGACAGCCTGTCGCTGGAGGGGACCCAAGGATGATGGCGCTCGTCAGCCCGTCAGCCCGTCAGCCCGTCAGCCCGTCAGCCCGTCAGCCCGTCAGCCCGTCAGCCCGTCAGCGGGCTCCGGCTCGCGCTCCGGCTCGCGCTCCGGTAGACGAGATCGCGCCGGGCTGAGCCTCGCTAGCGGCCCGCCCGCAGGCGGTTCTCGCTGGGATCGACGAGCTCGAGCTTGCCGCGGTGGTGCAGCCGCTCCAGGGTGCGATCGTTGCTGGAGACCAGCTCCCACCGAGAGCCCTTGCGGATCACCTCAAGCACCGTCCGCTGCCCCTCGCGGACGTCGACCGTCACCACGTGAGAGTCTCGGATCGTGATGGGGAGCACGTCGGGATGCATCACCGAGCACCCGAGCTGTCCACCCGCCATCCGGAGCTTCTCACCGGAGCTGCCCCAGCTTAGGATCGGGCCCGCCTTTGCGTGTCCCCGGCGGAACAAACACAGCTCACCGGGCTCGAGCCGCACCAGGCTGCGATCCGCGGGCCGGATCCCGGGCACCAGATCGTGGGGCATCGGATCGGCGTGATCGGAGAAGTCGGCCCAGGTCAGGCTCAAGCTCTGCATCACCGCATAGCCCGCCACGGCATAGGCGCTGCCGTCCTCGGCCGCGCCGCCGATCACGCCCTGGAGGTGGCCGGTGGTCGACAGCAGCGGCCCGCCGAGGTTGGCCGGTGTCGCTGCGCTCGTCTGGATCCGATCTGAGGCCCGGGCCTCGCTCACGACGCCTTCGGAGACAAACGGGAGCTCGCCCGGGGTCCAGCTCACGCCGAAGACCGGGGTCCCGAGCAGCAGGGAGGACGCGGCGGTGGGCAGGCAGGGGTAGCCGCTGCCCGCGAGCTTCAGCAGGGCCACGTCCCGATCCTGGCGGATCACTGAGGCCGGCAGCGTCAGCCCGTCCTCCAAGGTGACGTGGACCTCCCGGGTCCCGGCCACGACGCTGGCGGACGTCCACACCCAGCCGTCCTCGCTCACCAGGGTGCCCGTCCCCTGAGTGTCGTCGTGCTCGATGTGCACCGTGCTGGCCAGGGCTGCCTCGCCACCCTCCAGCAGGGACCGGGCCTGGATCGAGCAGCGCTTGATCCGCAGCTCGTCCGCGTCCTCGAAGGAAGGGGCCGCGGTCAGCGCGTCCATCAGGGTGGCTCTAGATAGCAAGTTGTGTACGTTTGAGGCCAATAGTGCCGTGGGGTTGTCCTCGGGGGCCCAGCCCCGGGTGGTCGCGTCGAAGATCACCTGATCCCGGATCCGATCGAAGACCTGCCAGCGAATGTCCAGCCCGAGCCCAAGATCTCCGCCGGGCCTCGGCCGGGCGTCGTACACCGTGAGGATCTCGGCGCCGATCACGAACCGAGCCCGATCGGAGTGATCCTCTTCGAACACGGGGTTCTCAGCCCCGGTCACCGGCCAGCCCGCGTCGCGGGTCAGCTCGACCAGCTGGAGCCTGAGCTCCTCGGGCTGCAGCCCGATCCCCCGCGAGGTGTACCGCAGCAGGGGGGCGGCGAACGTGAACGGCTCTAGCTGGTGTCGGCTGACGTTCAGCGGCCGCAGCTGATCCCAGGAGCGGCGGACGTAGCCACGCAGCACCTCGGGCACCGGGTGGCGCGGATCGAGGATCAGCAGGGGCGTGCCGTCGCGGGCTGCGGCGCGGGCGGCCTGCTGAAACGAGGGATCGGGGACCAGCGAGGCCACCAGCAGGCGCTCGACCCGGGCGTTGCTCGCCTGTGGCTCGTTCTCCGCGAGATCCTTGAGCACGGCGTGGGCGATCGCCAGCCGGTGGGAGGAGGCAGCGTCGTAGGTGCGAAGCTCCTCCACCAGGTGGATCCGGGTCTCCCAGTCTCCGTACTGCATCACGACACCGGGCAGGTGCGTGGGATCATCGTTGGCCAGCGCCGCACTCATGAGGACTGCAAGGATCAACGCGATCTCCCTGGCAAAGGTTGGATTCCAAGGTGGTTCGGGATCTCATCGAAAGCCACCTGCTGAGGTTGAGGATTTTCTATCTGGACAACTCCAGGCCCATTGACATCTGCTTGACTTCACGCCGGCGTGCTCCTTGGAGCAGACGCCCCCGTCGAGATCGAGGCATGATCGGGGGAGATCGAGCCCGGCCTGTCGAGGGGGCTCTGTCTGCTTAGGGGCTCAGGGGCTCAGGGGGCTGCTGAGGGGCTCAGGGGGCTGCTGAGGGGCTCAGGGGGCTGCTTAGGGGCTCAGGGGCCTGGAGCGCGTCCGGGCCGGGCGTCGTGCCCGGACGGGCAGCCGTCGGGGCACGAGGCGACGGGAGCAGGCGCGACAGGCTCCTCAGCCCGCCAGCAGCGCACAGACCGCCTGTAGCGTCGCTGGGTGGGCGGCCAGCAGGGCGGCCGCGGCCCCGCGGCCCCCGCCCGTCGTGGGGGCGCTCGGAGCCACTGCGCCCCCCACCGCGGGGCCCCCCGGGGCCCGGCTCGGCTCAGGCCAGCTCGCGGGCACGCCGAGGAGCACCGCGAGGCTGTCCAGCGTGGCGGGCTGGGCGGCCAGCAGGGCGGCTGCGGCCTGGGCCGGCTGCGGCGCCGGCCCCGCCCCGGCCGGGCTCACCCCCTCGGCTCCCCCTGGCTCGTCCGGCCCGGGCGCCGCCGTGGGGATCGGGTGGGCCCACGGCGCCTCCCAGGTGTCGAGCTGGGACAGGTCCGGGGGCAGGGTGCGGGCCACCTCGGTGAACAGGGTCGGAAGCACGTCGTGGATCCGGGGTCGGAGCTCGGACAGCAGCGACGGGATCCAGGGCAGCAAGACCGCGTCGGGCAGCTCACCGAAGGCACGGCCCAGCAGCTCCACCCCCAGCGGAGCGATCCGGGGGGCGAAGCCCAGGGCCTGGAGGAAGCCTGAGAGGTAGCGGGGGAACGCCGAGCGGCCCAGCGGGTGATCGAGGATCTGGAAGAAGGAGCGCCGCACGGCGTCTTCGTCCTTCAGCTGGACCAGCCACTCGGCGGCCCACAGCAGGCCGAGCTTCTCGGGCTCAGCCGCGGTGGTGGAGGCGTGCTCGATCGCGATCACCAGCTGGCTTCGACTGCAGCCCATCGTCAGCGCCAGGCTCTCGAGGGTGAACACAAACGACAGCGTCGCCGCCAGCTCCTCAGGGCTGGTGCCCCGATCGCCAAAGCCCTCGGGCATCTGGGTGCTGTAGTGCTGGTACCCGGTGGCGACGAAGTCGGACAGCCACTCGGGTGTGCCCGTGGTGGCGCGGTAGTGGTGGACCAGCCGCTGGATCCGATCGAAGATCTCAGGCGCGTCCTTTGCGCCGATCTCATGGGTCAGCAGCGCCACCGAGCGTCGACCGAGCGTCGCGGTCATCCTGGGGCTGTCGAGCAGCATCAGGCTGACCTCCACCGCGTGGAGCGCGGTGACGGTGCGAGCGTCGGCGCCAAAGGCGGACTCCGAGAGCCTACGCTCCAACACCTGCTCGACGGTGACCCCCTCGAAGGACAGCTGCATCACCGCGGCCTGAGCCGCGCCATGGAGCTTGACGTCCCACGACTCCTGGCGGGGGGACATCCCCAGCTTGAGCTCCCCCATGATCGGGTGGGCGACCTGGCTGCCGGGGATCAGCCAGTTCAGGCGCCACAGCAGCTTGCTCGCCTCCCGCTTCTCGGGCTCGGAGCTAAAATCCAGCAACACCCGGGTGTTTTTTCGCGTCTTCGCGGTGATCCTGAGGATCGCCAGCCGATCGTAGATGTCCTGGACCAGGGGCGGGGACGAGGCGTAGCCCACCTGGCCAACCCGATCACCCCCCAGCATCTTCGAGCACAGCTGGCGCACGTCGCGCCGCCCCGGCGGGCGCCCCTTCTCGAGGCAGGCCTCGGCTGCGTCGATGAAGTCATGGGGGCTGGGGCGCCTGCGGGAGCGGATCCGGGCCAGCAGGATGCTGGTCTCGTAGATCGCGATCGCGTCAGCGGTGGAGGCGAGGTAGCGGTTCTTTCGGGCTGAGGCGACGATCCCGATGCACCAGCCCAGCAGCTCCTCGGCGTCGGCGTCGGCGAGGTGGGGGGCCTGGGACAGGACCATCTCCAGGGACAGCTGGACCGGAGGCTTCGCCTTCTTGATCCGCCCGGGGGCCTTGCCCGCCCCCTTCAGGGTGAAGGGCTGGAGGTTCCAGGTCTCCAGCGCCTTGCGCCACCGGGTCTCAGCCAGGGCGACCGTGCCCCGGGCGTGCCCAAACTGGTGCTCGATCGCGCCATAGCTCGAGGGGATGAAGCCGTAGAGCCAGCGCGTGCCGCTGGGGGCGGAGATCTCGAGCCGGGCGTCGGACTCCAGCCCAAACTCCGGACAGTCGTCGTCGACGGTGTGGGCTGCGCCACAGATGAACACCGCGCGCTCTGGAGGCACCTCGCGCTCCGCCATGGCCTCCTTGATCCGGGTCCACATGTAGCGATCCCGCCTGCGGATCGCCTCTCGGCTGTGGGCGGTGCTGCCCAGGCGGCGGAACAGGCTGCCCACAAGGAAGAGGATCTCCCGGTAGGTGGCGGTGTTCGCGCCGATAGTAGGCTCCTCGATGTACAGATCCACCCACTCCTCGAACCTGCTCATCCGCGCGTTCTGCAGCAGGAAGTCCCGGAAGTCGGCGAAGGTCGGCACCACGTCGCCGATCTGGATCCCCACCGCAGCACCGTGCAGCCGATCCTCTTCGTCCTCCTCTTCGTCGGGATCGTCCTCGGGGAGCTCTGGATCGTCTCGATCGCTCCACTGGAACACGTGATCCACCGAGCGATCGACGAAGATCAGCTCGACCTCGGGATCCTGCAGCGCGTAGGCGATCGCCTGGTACTCGGCTGAGAACTCGGTGATCGGAGCGACCACCGACAGCGGCGACCACTCGAGGGGGAACCCCTGGATCTCGCCGGCGAACGCCTGCAGGGCCACCGGCAGGGTGCAGTTTTGCAGCAGCCCCACCAGCCCCCGCAGATCCTCGCACAGCTCGATGAAGACGAGCCTGGGCGCACGCTCCCGGAGGTAGCGCACCATGTGCACCGCGCTGGCCGGGCTGTGGTGGATCACTGGGAAGATCGGTAGGATCGAGCTCCGGGCCCGCTGGACGTCGGCGGCCATCGTGGCGAGGATCTTTGCCACGCCCTCGTCATCGTCGGAGAAGGCCTCAGCGGCTGCCTTGAGCTGGTCCAGCAGGGGATCGAGGGCGTCATCAGCCATCAGCGGTGGAGCTCCATCGCGGCCTTTCCGCCCTTGAGGAATCCAACCCAGTCTCCGCCTTCCTCCTTGGCCCGTTTCGCCACCACCGCGTGCCAGAACTTGTTCATCACGCTGACGTCCTCGGGGATCCGCCGCACCAGGGTGCCCACCAGGGAGGTCGCGAGGAACTCGGGGGACAGGCCCTCCCCGAAGAACTGCCCGTGCAGGATCGCGTCCTCGACGACCCCGATCTGCTCTGCGGTGGACAGCGCGCTCTCGAGCCGCTCGTCGTCGCTGTTGGCGTTGGCCGACGCCACCCGGAGATCGGCGAAGGTCTGGAGCAGCACGTCGAGCAACGCCGGCGGGATCTCGACGTCGAACTGGTTGCGGGCGAGCAGATCCTTGACCCGGAACTCGATGATCTGCTTCTCGGCACGCTTGTTGGTGACGATGGGGATCTGGACAAAGTTGAACCTGCGCTTCAGGGCGCTGGACAGATCGTTGACCCCCCGATCCCGGCTGTTGGCGGTGGCGATGATGTTGAAGCCGGGGTTCGCGAACGCGACGTTGTCGCCGTCGAGCTCGGGGATCATGATGTACTTCTCGGACAAGATGCTGATCAAGGCGTCCTGGACGTCGCTGGTGCAGCGGGTGAGCTCCTCGAAGCGCCCCAGCTCGCCGGCGAGCATCGCGGTCATGATCGGAGAGGGGATCATCGACTCGCGGGACTGGCCCTTGCCGATGACCTCAGCGACGTTCCAGGCGTATTTGATGTGATCCTCGGTGGTGCCCGCGGTGCCCTGGACCACGTGGGTGGAGCGGCCACAGATCGCGGCCGCCAGCAGCTCCGCCAGCCAGCTCTTGCCGGTGCCTGGATCCCCGATCAGCAGCAGGCCCCGATCGGAGGCCAGGGTGACGATCGCCTTCTCGACCAGGCTGGGGTGGCCATACCACTTCTGGGGGATCTCGCGCTCCAGCCCGTCGCGGGAGCGGGAGCCCAGCACGAAGATGCGCACCATCTTCGGGGACAGCTGCCAGGTGAACGGCTTGTCGCCGTCGTCGACCGACGCGAGCCACTCGAGCTCCTCGGCGTACTTGAGCTCAGCGGGGGCACGCAGCTGCTCGCTCATGGGCGGACTCCTCAGGGAAGGGCGGACTTGAGCTCTCGGATCAGGGTCTTGAGGCTGCCGGACAACACCGGGGTGCCCAGCGCCTTGAGCTCCTGGCGGAACCAGGCGTCGACGCTGAAGTACCCCGAGCTGCTCACCGATCCGACGGGGATGTAGTTGATCCCGCCCCGGACCCAGCCGGTGAACACGGGCATCAGCTCTCGGTTGTCGTAGAAGTCTGAGATCCAGACGATCACGGTGTTGCCGGGATCGATGATCTGTGCCTGGACGATGGGCACCGCCGACATGCCGTCGGTGCCTCCGCCGAGGGTCGTGCGCAGCAACACCTCGAAGGGATCGTGGACCCACGCGGTCAGATCCAGGGCCCGGGTGTCGTAGGCGACGAGGTAGGCGTCGATCTTCGGCAGCCCGGCGAAGATGCCCGCTAGGATCGTGCAGTTGACCATCGCCGGGACCATCGAGCCAGACTGATCCACCACCACGATCAGCCGGGTCTTGTTCAGCCGCCTCGCCCGGTGGCGGTAGTACAGCCGATCGACGTACAGCCTGCCGGACTCTGGATCCCAGTTGGTGAGGTTGGCCCACAGGGTGCGCTTGAGATCGAGGTTGCGGAAGACCCGCTTGGGCGGCACTGAGCGATCGATCTCGCCGGTGGCGGTGGACATCACCTCGCGGGCGAGCACGTCGCCGAGCTCGTCGACGAAGCGTCTGATCAGCGCCTTGGCGTTGCTCAGGGCTGGGCCCTTGAGGTGCTCCTTGCTGCGGAGCAGCTGCTCGGTCAGGGCCATCGAGGGGGAGAGCCTGCGGGCCAGCTTGGCGTCCTTGAGCACCTCGTGCAGCTGCATGCGATCGATCATCCGCTTCTCGATGCCCTGCAGCCCAGCCCGGATCTCGGGCTCGGACATCAGCCCCTGGCCCCGCTCGATCTCGCCCATCGCCTCAGCGACGTCGGCCTCGGTGGCGGCCGGGCCTCCGCCGGTGCCGGTGGGGGAGCGTCGATCGGCGCCGCCCGTGCCCGCGCCCTGGTGCAGATCGCCCGGCGCATACCCGTTGATCCGCTCGAAGGCGCGCACGTCTGAGAGCCAGTCGCTGTACTCCTGAGCGGACACGGTCTCGCCGCCGACGTCGCCGAACACGTTGCGCACCGACTTCAGATACAGCATCGTGCGCCGTAGGCTGTCGTCGTCGGACAGCGCGTCGTCGGCCCGGGGTGGCTGATCGAGCAGCTCAGCGTGTCGCCTCGAGCGCTTGAGGACCTGATCGGTCGAGGCCCGTGGATCGAGGACCAGCCGGGGCAGCCCCAGCTCGTCGGCGATGCCCGCCACCATGGGCTCCACCCGCTGCCCGATGGCCTCGGAGCCCAGGGCTGCGATCAGGGTGTGCCAGTACAGCAGCTGCCTGCGGTTGTCGTGGGGCGAGGAGCTGCTCAAGATCGCCTCAGCAGCTTGCCAGCGCGCTCCTGGAGGATCCTCAGGGCGGGCTTCTTGATCTTCTTTGCCGCGGCGATCCCCTGAGCGGGGCCAAACACCTTCTTGCCCTTGCGGCCCGCCAGGGGCTGCAGCGACCAGCCTCCGTCGAACCGGAGCAGGGCGACCATGTCGGTGCTGGAGGCGATCTCGGGGGGATCGTAGTCGCTGTGGGGGCTCACCCGATCGATGGCGACGGGCACCCCACCGATCCCGTCTTCGCCGACGGTGATCTGGTTGAGCACCAGCGGGATCGACAGCCCGATCGGGTGCCGATCCCTCGGCGGCGGTGGACAGAAGATCGCACCAGAGAGATCGATGGTGAAGGGATCAGCACCCTTCCGGGTGAGGGTGGCGGAGCCACCCCAGCGTAGATCGCCCCCGGCGAGCACCATGTCGCTGATCCGCAGCAGCTTCGGCGCGGCCAGGACCTTGATCAGCTCGGGCGCCAGCGGCTCGAGCAGGCCCCAGATCTCAGCGCCGGAGACCGCGTCGACCTTCCACGCGGACAAGGTGGTGCGGACCAGCCGCCGGCTCTCCTCCTCCTCGAGCAGCCCGTGGACCACCAACGACAGCAGGTGATCGTGGTGGCGGATGTCGGCGCCGAGCACCGCCAGGGTGCCCGACACCGAGCGCCCCGGCACGATCTCGGGGGCTCCGTGGGACAGCAGCATGCAGTGGGCCCAGAGATCCCCCCAGCGCCGCAGGGGGGGCTCGGCCAGGGCCGAGGTCGGTGCATGATCGAGCAGCTCGTTGGCGAAGCCGGTGAGCATCGCCGCCAGCCCCTGCAGCTCGGGCAGGGCTTGGATCCCCTCGAGGGTGGCGATGACCGGCACGATCGTGGCGTTGTCGAGCTGACTTAGCCCCGCCAGGGCGATCTCGACCAGCCACTGCCGCGCGCTCTCCATCCGCACCTGTGCCTCGGGGCCTGCGGAGGCTGTGGTCACCTGGGGCTGCTCGATCATCAGCCCGGTGGCCTGTGCGGCGACGGCCAGCAGCGCGTCGGAGCGGGCCCCCTCCAGCGCGGAGCGGGCGGCCGCGATCACCGCCAGGTGGTGGGACAGCAGCTCGCCTGCGGCCAGCGCCTCGACCGCGGTGGAGAGCAGGCCGTGCAGGGGCGTGTCGCAGAACGTCGCGGCGAGCCCCCGCAGGACGTCGGTCTGCTTGGGGGTGAGGCGAGCGAACCCATCCCCCAGGACAGCGTCGAGGGAGGAGGTCAGCTCAGCGGCTTCGGAGACCCCCGGGGGGATCGAGAGGTCCACACACCCTCCTGCTACTGGATTTTGGGGCTATCCGATCAGGCGGACAGAAAAAGGAGCTATCCCGAGCGCTGACCTGTTTACCCCTGAGCCGGGCTCAGTGGATGTTCAGATCGAAGCTGCCCGCGTTGCTGCTGTAGCCATCGACCACGATGACCACGATGTCGCCGGCCTGGACATTGACCGAGATCCTCGACTGCACGCCGTAGTAGTCGTCGTTGCAGCCGAGGGAGATCGAGCTGCAGCCCTCGTAGGCCTGGAGCACGGTGTCGAAGCTGGAGCCCTGGGTGTCGATGATGTAGCTGCCCGCGCTGGGGGCGACCCACTGGAGGGCGACATCCGGAGCGTTGCTGAACCCACAGGTCGGGGTGAAGTCGTTGCTCTCGCCGCTGGTGTCACCGCTGATCGAGACCTGAGCGCCCCCGGGCAGGGTGCCGTCGACGCAGGGGAGCTGGCAGAAGGAGCTGCCGTTACAGTCTGGATCGTCACAGTCGACAAGCCCATCACAGTTGTTGTCGAAGCCATCGTTGCAGGACTCGAGGGTGTCGTCGATCCGCCCGTCACAGTCATCGTCGATGTTGTTGCCACAGACCTCGGTGCCCCCGGGGAAGGCTCCCGCCTCGTCGTCGTTGCAGTCTCGACTGTCGAAGGTCCAGCCGTCGCCCGGATCGGTACAGGACTGCAGCTCTCCGTCTCGATCCCCAAAACCGTCTCCGTCGGCGTCTGGGTAGTAGAACAGGATCGGGAAACCCTCGTCGATCTGGCCGTCGCAGTTGTTGTCGAGCAGATCGCAGATCTCCTCGGACATGGGGTTCGAGTTGGGCTCCATGTCATCACAGTCGACGTTGTTGGTGACCTCGTTGGGCCCGGGGGTGCAGACGTAGCCGATCGCATCGGCTCCGAAGCCGTCTCCATCCGCGTCGACATAGACAAACACCTCGTCGTAGGGAGAACACTCCGGGCCGGCGGGCTCCTGGGTACAGGCCAGCGCGAGGGTCAGGACGAATGTCCTGTAGGTATGGGACGACGACATCTCTCCCCCTGTCCGGGACGGACCCCCCGGTGCCGCAGCACTTAACCGGGAGGGGGGACGAGTTTAACCGGGAGGGGGGACGAGTTCGACCACGGGACGAGCCCCGGATCGCCAGGAGGCGGCTTGGGTGGCGCTGTGCTACCTGTCGCTGTGCTCCATGATCTGAACGCTCTGCTGTGGGCCACCCCAGCACTCCGGGCCCAAGACGACGCCTCCGTCCTCAGGGCGGGGTCCACCTGCTATACACGGCTGTCGCTTGTGCCTTCGCTGCCGGTGATGATCACCCCGCCCTCCCTGCTCCCAGTGCTCCCAATGCTCCCGGGGGAGGACGTCGCGCAGGGCGATGGAGCGGAGGCCTGATGGGCAAACGCAAGAAGCGAGGCTTTGGCTGGAGCCAGGATCCCGACGATCCCGAGCTCCGTCCACAGATCCAGCGCCCGAGCCGGGCGGCCCTCAAGCGCCACATCGAGGCCCTAGAGGCCCTGGTGCACAAGATCGTGAAGCTGTCCCCGGCTCAGCGTCGGGCCCTACCCCTGCCGCCGGAGATCCTCGACGAGCTGGACGCCCTGGCCCGGTGTCCCCCCACGCCGGCACGGCGGCGTCAGCTGAGACACGTCAAGGGCCTGATGGGGCACCTCGAGCTGGAGCCCCTCCAGGTAGCCCTGGCCGGCGAGACCACCCGCTCGGAGCAGCTGCGACGGATCGAGGGCTGGCGCCGGCGCCTGCTCGAGGAGGGCGATCCAGCCCTCGCGGAGCTGATCGAGCAGCACCCCGGGGTCGATCGGCAGCGGCTCCGGGCCCTGATCCGCGGCGCCCCGGGGGGGGGGGCAGGGGCCCGGCGCAGGCTGTTCGATGCCCTCAAGGATCTGATCCTGGACTGAGGGCGGGGATCGGAGCCCGCGGCCGGAGCGGGCCAGGAGCGGGCCGGAGCCGGAGCGGGCCAGGAGCGGGCCAGGAGCGGGCCGGAGCCGGAGCGGGCCGGAGCCGGAGCGGGCCAGGAGCGGGCCGGAGCCGGAGCGGGCCAGGAGCGGGCCAGGGGCCCGCGGCCGGAGCGGGCCGGAGCCGGAGCGGGCCAGGAGCGGGCCAGGGGCCCGCGGCCGGAGCGGGCCAGGGGCCCTGGTGGTCCGGGGC
>DRPG01000726.1 GCA_011376105.1 Deltaproteobacteria bacterium | reverse complement strand
GGGGCTGGTCTGAGCTACGGGCCCAGGGCATGTGGATCTGTGCACAGGTCTTGCTCGACGAGGGGGATCCGGTGGCCGCTGATGCGCTGCTGGCCGAGGCTGAGGGGTTGCTGGGGGAGGGCAGCGCGGCGCTGAGGGGCCAGCTGCACGCGGTCCGCAGCCGCTGTGCCCGCTGCCGGGGCGAGCTCGGGCCCTCGCGGGGCCACGCGGTGCTGGCGGCCCAGGCCCTGCAGGAGGCCGGTGGATCCGAGGGGAGCGCGTCGGCCTGGCAGCTGCTGGGGGAGGACGCGATCGCCGACGGGCGCCTCGAGGACGCGGTCGCCTACCTGGAGGCGGCCTGGCGTCACCACCGCTGGAGCCCGGCGGGGCGGGGCACGGTGGCCGCCCTGCTCGGCGAGGTCGCCTGGGCCCGTGGAGACCTTGAGGACGCGAGGCAGCGGCTGGAGGCCGCCGCCCGGATCCTGCGCCGCGCAGGCAGCGGCCGGGCCGCCGCGACGTCCCTGGTGCTGGCCCAGGTCCACCTCGCGCGGCGGGACTGGGGGGCTGCACAGCAGGTCGCGTCCGGCCTGATCCGGAGGGCTGGGTTCGAGCTGATCGCGTCGCATGTGCTCGTCGCCCACGCTGTGCTGCTGGCCGCCGCCGCCGGCGCCCGGGACTGGTCCGCCCTGGATCTTCACCTCGAGCGGGTCCGGGCCGGGATCGAGGAGCTGAAGAGTCCGGATCCAGCGGTGTCGTCGGCCCTGGAGCTGGCCACCCACCGCACCGCCACCGCCGGCGAGGAGCTGCGGGCCGCCCAGCTGGCGACGCTGGTCGAGGTCCTCCTCAGCCGCTGAGCATGCCCCACGATCCGGCGAGGGCCCTGAGCTCGTCCTCGAGGATCGCGGGCTCCTCGTCGCGGTGGATCGGCCCGCTCGTCCGGGCGAAGTTGTGGGTGTCGCCGGGGTCGTTGATCCGCCCGGGGATCGCGTCGACGTCGTCGAGGAGGATGGGACGGAGCCCGACACGATACCCGGGGGAGGTCAACGGCTGCGTCGCGGCTGCATAGTTTGGTGGGTCGGGTGTGGCCGGGGGCTCCACCGGGCCAGGGAGGCGGTGTGTTCTGGATGTGGTTGTTCGCGTGTGGCTCCAACGCACCAGAGCGGGTGCGCTCGGTCCCCTCGGATCCGGTGGCGCAGCTGGGGGGAGAGGCTCTGCTGGAGCCGGTGGTGGTGCTCACCGAGCTCAAGGCCCTGTTCCCCTCCGGGGTGATCGCGCCACCGGGGGGGCTGGCGGAGCTCCGGCCTGGCCAGGAGGCGGCGGCCGCCCGCGCCGTGCTCGACGCCGCCCACGCCCCGGGCACCCCGATGACCTCGCTGGAGCAGGGAGGGCGCTGGATCGTCCAGGCCAAGCTCGCGGCCTCAGAGCGGGTCGGCGTCACCCTGATCCTCGATCCCGAGGGGGCAGCGCTCGAGCAGATCGATCTGGCGCTGTCCGAGACCGAGGCCCTGCTGGTGCTGCAGGAGCGGTGGGGGGATCCCGAGCCCGGGCCCCCGCTGCGGGGGGGGCGGCGGTTCCACCGGTGGTCGGGTCCGATCTGGGACGCAGAGCTGTATGCGCTGGAGGGGGGCCAGGGCGTGCTCAAGTTCCTCGCCACCGACGCCAGCGGCCCAAGCGACGCGCCCCGGGAGCCCTCCGGGCGCTAGCGCCCGGTCTAGATCGGAGGTGCCCGGCCGCAGCCCCCCGGATACCCGCGCGTCACCGACGGGGGGAGCGGATGGGACGTCTCGAGGGGCAGGTCGCGGTGGTGACGGGGGCGAGCCGTGGGATCGGCGAGGCCATCGCGCTGGCGTTTGCGCAGCAGGGGGCCACGGTGGTGCTGTCCTCGAGGAAGCAGCGGGGGCTCGATGAGGCCGCGGATCGGATCCAGGCGGCGGTCCCCGGCGCCACGCTCGATCCCAGGGCGCTGCACGTGGGGCACCTCGAGGCGATCCAGCCCTGGTGGGACGCGGTCCAGGCCGCGCACGGGGTCCCCCGGGTGCTGGTGAACAACGCCGGCACCAACCCCTACTTCGGACCGATGCTGGGGCTGGAGTGGGCCGCCTGGGACAAGACCTTCGAGGTCAACCTCAAGGGCCCCTTCGAGATGAGCCGCCAGCTGGCGCAGCGGCACGTCGACGTCCGGCCGGGCCAGCCCGCCTCGATCATCTCGATCGCGAGCATCCTCGGCCAGATCGCGTCTCCGCTGCAGGGGATCTATGGCATGACCAAGGCCGCCCTGATCTCACTGACCCAGACCCTGGCGTTGGAGCTGGGGGAGACAGGGATCCGGGTGAACGCCATCGCCCCGGGCCTGGTCGACACCAAGCTCGCCTCGGCGATCACCCACGATCCCGCCCTGCTGGAGCAGATGATCGGGCGCACGGCGCTCAAGCGGATCGCACAGCCCGGGGAGATCGCGGGCCTCGCGGTGTTCCTCGCCTCCGACGAGAGCGCCTACCTGACCGGCCAGACGATCACCATCGACGGCGGTCACACCATCACCTGAGCCTCTGGGCCCTGGCCCCGGGCTGCGCGCTCTGGGGGATCAGCGGGCGCACTGCCGCAGCAGGGCTGCGGTGGCGCGGTGGCCGCCCTGCAGCGCGAGCTCCAGCGGCGTGATCCCGGAGAGGGTGGGCGCTGGATCCGCACCGGCCAGCAGCAGGGCCTTCACCAGGGCCCGATCCCCCCGGGCGGCCGCGGTGTGCAGCGCGGTGAGGCCCGCCTCATCTCTGAGGTCTGGATCGGCGCCGGCCGACAGCAGCAGGACCGCGACCTTCAGGGAGCCCACCGCGGCTGCGACGTGCAGGGGGGTCGCGCCGACACAGCTCCGGGGCAGCCGGCTGCGCCCATCGACCCGGGCGCCCCCCTCGAGGAGCAGCGCGACCAGCGCCTGGTGCCCCCCCGACGCGGCGAGGTGGAGGGGACGCCACCCATCTGGGCCTGGGCGCCCGACGTCGGCTCCGGTCGCGATGGCGTACAGGGCCGCCCGGGCGTCTCCCCGGCGGCACGCGAGGTGCAGCCCGGGGCTGGAGTTGACCGCTGCGGGGTGGGGGACCTCGGAGGGGGGCTCGTGGGGAGAGGGGGGTTCGACGCACACTGTGTCGAGATCAGCTTCGCTCGCCACGGGGACTCCAACGAATGGACAGGCAGGGTTGTAGGAGGTCTGAACAAAGGTTTCGCTGG
>DRPG01000725.1 GCA_011376105.1 Deltaproteobacteria bacterium | reverse complement strand
GCGGTGTCGAGATCGTAGGGGGTCGGGGGGGGGGACCAGCCGCCGCGGTAGGCCTCGGGGGGAGCGTAGGGACGGTGGGGATCGATGAGGTGCAGGTGCAGCATCCACCGCTCGACGCCGTCGGCTCGCGCCGCCTCCAACAGCTCCAGCCCCTGCGCCGCGGCGTCGAGGGCCGGGGTGACGCCCGCGTCGTCGGTCAGCCGGTGGGTGTGGTACCCCGTGCCGTTGCCGTGGCGCTCTGAGAACAAGGTGTTGGTCGTGACCAGGATGGTGTGGAAGCCCGCCTCCCCCAGCCAGTCCGCGAGGAACGCCCGGGGAGGCACGGGGGCACCGATCCCCGCGGCGGTGGCGGTGGGGACGAAGCCCCAGCTCAGGGGATCAGAGCCCGCCACGGTGCAGGTAGCGGCGTGGAAGGTCCAGTTGGAGCAGCTCATGTGGTCGTCGAGGACCACCCCCTCCGCGATCAGACCGTCGAGGAAGGGCATGGGACCAGGCTCGGGCCCGGGCCAGCGCTCCCGCCACCGGGAGAGCTGATCGAGGCGCAGGGTGTCGATCGAGATCATCAGCAGGTTGGTGGGCACCTCCCCCTCGAACACCAGGGCCGGGGCCGGGATCGGAGGATCGGGCGTGCAGGCCAGCAGGCCCGTCGACAGCAGGCCCGTCGACAGCAGGCCCGTCGACAGCAGGCCCGTCGACAGCAGGCCCGTCGACCGCGGCGGGGGGATCAGGGGCAGTTGCCCTCCTGCTTTGCGGTGGCGCAGGGCTCGACGTCGCCTGGATCGGGCTCGACGATCACCTGTACTGTCTCGGTGACGGAGTCGCCGCTGTTGAAGTCCTCGACGGTGATCGACAGATCCAGCAGCTCCCCCGCGAGGCTGCAGATGTAACAGCTCTCGGGCAGCGTGTCCTCGGGGTGGGGATCCCCGACCAGGGCGTTGACGCCAAAGAACTCGCCCGAGCAGCTGGCGTCGTCGAAGTTGGACAGCGCCATCAGGTTCTGGTTCTGGTCGCCCGCGATCTGATCTCCGGAGGAGACCACGGTGATCGTGGGGAGGATCGCGACCTCCTGGCTGGTGTGGGCGACCTGCCCGGAGACCTCGATGTGCCAGCCCCCCTGGGGCCCGTGCACCAGCGTCACCGGATCGCCCTCGGCCAGGGCGACGTAGCTGTCGGCGCCGGTGCCCAGCGTCAGCGTCATGTCGGGATCCTCGCAGGAGGAGGAGGTGGTGGTGGTGCCATCCCCTGCGCAGCTTGCGAGCAACACCAACGCGGTGCCGGATCGGATCATGGGGTTCTCCTGAGGCCTTCGGGGGTGGGGTGTGCCCGGGAGCGGGCTCTTGCACAGGCTGTGCTCGTAGGGATCCGAAAGGATCCACCCATCAGCGCGCTTGACTGCGCCTCTCTAGCCAACTCAGGGCAGCCGGCACGTCGGTGGGATCCCCGGACGGGGGCGAGGCCGGGGGCGAGGCCGGGGGCGAGGCCGGGGGCGGGGGAGTCGATCCATCGGAGCATCGGGTGTTGACCGCAGCATATCCGGCAGGCGCGGGGGACAGTGACTATGATGCAACATGCCCCCGCTGCTGGTGTTGTCGGTGCTGCTGGCCTGTCGCCCGGATCCCTGGCCCCTGGATCGGGTGCAGCTGTCCCACGTCGACGTGCACTGGTGGCCTCATGATGCGCCCGGCATCGAGGGGGGTGAGGTGGTGCTGGGGGTGGGGGGCACGATCCTTGTCTCGCCCGCGCCGCCGGGGGCCGAGGTCCAGCTGTACCGGAGCAGCGTGGGCCAGGGCCCGGGCCCCTGCTCCCTGCCCGGGGGGCTGTGTGCCTCGATCCTCGAGCCTGAGCTGCACGCGATCCAGGCCGCGAACCCTCAGGGCGTCGCCACCTTCAGGCTGCAGCCCGAGGGTTGGCCCGCGGCGGGGCCGATC
>DRPG01000724.1 GCA_011376105.1 Deltaproteobacteria bacterium | reverse complement strand
GTGCAACAGGAGATCCCGTGACCACCATCCGGATCCATCGTGCGTGAAGAGCGGGTCGCGGCCGTCACCGTCCAGGACTGTGCGCTGCGGCTCCGGATCGCGTACGTGCTCCCTCGCCCTCTCGCGTTCGAGGATCTCGAGGAGGTGATCGAGGGAGAGGTGCGGATCGACGCCTTCTCTCAACTCTCTGACAACGCCATGGATCACTTCCGGATGAGCCTGGTCGGCGGAGCGAGGGCCACCGGGGTGGTGGATGGGCGGACCCTGATCGTGACCTACGGGAAGCTCGGGAGCCACGAGCCTACGATCCCCGCCCGGGGGCGACTCGAAGACACCCTCACGCTCCGGTACGGACGCATCGTGATCGCGAAGAGCCTCGAAGAGGGCGCAGCGATCGCTGGGATCCGTGCAGGGCCCCCCGGAGGCCCGTCCGCTCCCGTGGAGCGCGCTGGGATCGAGCCTTGACCTTTTTGTTGTGATCCGGCGACGGACACAGTGGAGCTGAGTGTGGACAACGCAGTGTTGGAGGGGCAGGTGGAGGAAGGGATCAGCCTAGATCTCTGTCATGCGACCCTGGAGTCTCTGGCGACACCGATCGTCGTCGCGGGCCCGGACTTCGTCATCTCCTACATCAACGACGGGATGAAGGAGATGATCTCGGAGCACATCCGAGCGTTTCGCGACATCTTTCCCTGGATCTCCGTCGACACCCTCATCGGGACCAGCATCGATCGGTTCCACAAGCACCCACTCCAGATCCGGAGGAAGCTCGAGGAGCTGTCGGGGCGCCCCTACCGCGTCGAGATCCCCTTTGGGGAGCTGCGCTTCGCGATCAACGCCACCTGCATCTTCGATCGTGCGGGTGAGGTCATGGGCTATGCGCTGCAGTGGAACGATGTGACCCCCCGGGCGAGGTACGATCGCGAGCTCAAGCGGGTGCTCGTCGCGCTGGAGAGCGGGGATCTGAGCGTCCGGGGGGACGTCACCCCCATGAGCCCCGAGTTCCGCTCGGTCCTCCAGGATCTCAACGAGGTCATCGACACCATGGCCGAGCCCCTGGTGGAGACGATGGAGATCCTGAAGAGCCTGTCCCTGGGCCGGGAGGTGAGGCCGCTCACCAAGGCCCGAAAGGGTGCGTACGCTGATCTCCAGGACAGCGTCAACGGGCTGATCGCCGCCCTCAGCCAGGTCTCTCTGATCGCCAAGCAGATCGCGGACGGGGATCTGACCATCAAGGTCGAGCGACGCTCGGAGGAAGACGTGTTGATGGGCGCGCTGGGCCGGATGGTGACGGATCTCAACGCGCTGATGTACCAGGTCCAGGACGCGTCCGGGCAGCTGGATCTGGGCAGCGCGCAGGTGCAGGAGGCGAGCCAGACCCTGGCGAACAACGCGTCGAGGGCCGCTGCGTCCCTGGAGGAGATCTCGGCCTCGATGGAGGAGATCTCGGTCCAGACAGGGGAGAACGCCAAGAACGCGACGTCCGCGATGGAGCTCTCCACCCGGGCGAGGGAGTCGGCGGATCTCGGGGATCAGCAGATGGGCAACATGGTGTCCGCGATGAAGGACATCGAGGAGTCTGCGCAGAACATCTCGAAGATCATCAAGGTGATCGACGACATCGCGTTCCAGACGAACCTGCTCGCGCTGAACGCAGCGGTGGAGGCGGGCCGGGCCGGGGTGCACGGCCGGGGGTTCGCGGTGGTGGCGGAGGAGGTCCGCAGGCTCGCGGGGCGGAGCGCCAAGGCCGCAAAGGAGACCACCGAGATGATCGAGGGCTCCTCTCGCAAGGTCAACCAGGGCCTCGACATCGCGAAGGCCACCGCCGCCTCCCTCTCCGCCATCGTCACCTCCGTCGGAGAGGTCAGCGATCTCGTCGGCGAGATCGCCGCGGCCAGCCAAGAGCAGGCCTCCGGCATCAGCGAGATCAACGAGGCGCTGAGCCACGTGGACTTCGGCACCCAGCAGAACACCGCCAAGGCCGAGGAGATGGCCGCGGCCGGGCGGGAGCTGTCGGCCCAGAGCTCAGAGCTGACCCGACACCTGCAGCACTTCCGGCTGGCGGGGCAGCCCGCGGGCGCAGATCCCTCCTCGATGTCCCCGGAGATGATGAGCGCGCTGCAGCTGTTCATGAGCCAGAGCGGGGGGGGGGACGTCTCGGCGCTCGAGCTCCTGCCGATGGAGGCGCCGGGGGAGAGCCAGCCAGGTGGAGGCTACGAGAAGCTGGACTTCGGGGACGCCTGAGGCGTGCGCCGGACCCCGCGGAGCGGCGAGAGCCCTCGGACGTTCCCCGGTGAAAGGTTCGCCCCCTCCGGTCCGTACGGGGTACCCGTGTTCAGGACCGGAGGCGAAGATGGCTGGATTCTTCTCGGTGAGCAGCAACCCTGAGGTCAACACCCTGGTCGAGCGCTGTGGATATGCAGCTGCAGCGCTGACCATCCTCCCGATCCCCGGCTCTGAGATCCTCGGGGTGATGCCGCTGCACGTCGGCATGGTCGTCGGGATCGCCAACCACCACGGGCGGGAGCTGACGGAAGAGTCCGCCACCGAGCTGGTGCTGCAGATCGGCACCACGGTGGGGCTGTCGCTGGTGGGCTCGCGGCTCGCGACCACCGCGGCCAAGTTCGTCCTCCCCGGCCTCGGGGGCATCATCGCCGCCCCCTTCATGTTCGCCTCGACCCTGGGGCTCGGTGCGGTCGCCGACAGCTTCTTTCAGAGCAACGGCGGGCTGTCGAGCGAGCAGATGCGCGAGGTCTACCGCAACGCCTCCGTAGGCGCAAAACGCGCGTTCAGACCCGAGAAAATGCGCGAGACCGAGGCGGTGAAGATGGCCAGCGCCGCCACCGCCGAGGGCAAGGCGAAGGAAGACGGAGAGCCCAGCTCCGATCCCACCAGCTCCGATCCCACCAGCTCCGATCCCACCAGCTCCGATCCCACCGCGCGCCTGCGGCGGGCCCGGGAGATGATGGAGCAGGGCCTGATCGACGAGGACGAGTTCGCTGCGGTCAAGTCCCGGATCCTCTCCGAGCTGTAGGCCCCCGGGGTAGCGCGCCTCGGTGCAGGCCTCGTCACGAGCGACAACGCCCGCGTCTCACGGCACCGCTGCCCCCGTGGGATCGGGGGGCAGGGTGATCCGGAACCGGGTGCCCTCGCCGGGCCGGCTCTCGACCTCGATCCGTCCCTTGTGGGCCTCGACGATGCGCTGGCTGACGTGGAGCCCGAGCCCGGTCCCCGCGTCGCCCTTCGTGGTGAAGAACGGCTCGAAGATCTGTGGCAGATCCTCGGCCCGGATCCCTGCGCCCGTGTCCTCGACGTCGACCAGGGCACGCCCCTCGGGATCGGTGTGGGTGACGATCTGGATCGTCCGCCGGCTGCTGGCGGGATCCAGCGCGTCTCGGGCGTTGAGCAGCAGGTTGAGCACGACCTGCACCAGCTGAGCGGGGTAGGCCCGGACCCGGGGCACCGGACCCAGCGCGAGGGACACGCTGGCATAAGGCTCGAGCAGCCTCCGTGTCGTGGCGAGGGCGGTCTCGATGATCTGGTGCAGATCGACGGACTGAGCAGGCCGGGCCGGGGCAGGACGGAGCATCCTAAGATCTTGGACCAGCGAGCACAGCCTCTCGAGGGTCTGCTCCTGCTGCCTGATCTCGTCGAGCAGCGCGTCCACCCGATCGGGATCGGTGCCCCTGAGCTGCCCCAGCTCCTCCCGGACGTACCGCAGCCCGAACCTCATCGGCAGCAGCGGGTTGTTGAGCTCGTGGGCCAGCCCCGCGACGCTGGTCCCCAGGAGCGTGAGACGATCCGCGTGCTGGAGCTGCTCGTCGTGGAGCTGCTTTAGGCTGTTACGCTCCTCGCAGAGCAGCTCCTCAGTCCTCTGTCGCTGCGTCAGCTCGTTGCGCAGGCGTGTCTGCAGCTGCACGACCCACCCCAACAGCACAGCGGTCATGATCAGGATCCCGTGGCCTCCGATGAAGGCGGCCGGGAGCCAGGAGACGCCGAGGGCTCTGATCAACACGAGGTTGACGACGACGGCGATCGCACCGGCCCACAGCGCACCCCAGACCCCGTGGTGGTAGGCGAGGACGAGCACGGGGAGCGCTGAGAACATCGGAAACGCACCCTGCAACGTCGGATGGAGTACCAAGACGGCGATCAGGTAGACCGAGATGGAGGCGATGATCGTCGCGGGGTAGAGGCGCCTCTGTGTAGAGAGAGCAAAAAAGCGAGCCCAGAAGCTAGGCCTGACCATGGCTTGTACTCTGTTGTTCGTTGAAATTGGAGCTGGATTATAGCGTCGTTCACCAGAACTGCACGGATGCTCGGATTTGTCGGATCGGGTGTGGGCGCCGAGGTGGGGGCCTCCCGGGGGGCCGGGCCCACATGGATCGGAGCGCGGGGCGCAGCTCCCTCGGAGGCTGTCTCTGAGCGAGTCCAACCACGAGGAGTCCATGCTGCGTGCTCTCCGGAGGCTCGCCTCCGCCCTCGCCCGATCCGGACGCCACCACCCGGCCCGTCTCGCGCTGGGGCCGGCTCAACGAGGACGCGACGATGGTCTTCGACCCCACCCTGCAGGACCTCTTCACGGGGGTGGGCGGGCGCTCCTACATCGTCGGCTCGGTGTGGATCGGCACACCCGGGCGCTGTCCGAGGTCTCCGGCGCCCCCTGACGTGGATCTCCACGGGCCCGGGGGTGGGCTCGATCTGCCCACGGGCCCGAGGGCGAGCGATCGCGGCTCGCTCCCGGGCTGCCTGCGACTCGTGGCCCTTCAGGGCTACTCGTGGCCCTTCAGGGCTACTCGTGGCCCTTCAGGGCTACTCGTGGCCCTCTGCGCCCTCTGCGCCCTCGGCCTCTGTGCCCTCGGCGTCCTCTGCGCCCTCTGCGCCCTCTGCGTCCTCGGCCTCTGTGCCCTCGGCGTCCTCTGCGCCCTCTGCGCCCTCTGCGTCCTCGGCCTCTGCGCCCTCTGCGTCCTCGGCCTCTGTGCCCTCGGCGTCCTCTGCGCCCTC
>DRPG01000723.1 GCA_011376105.1 Deltaproteobacteria bacterium | reverse complement strand
CGTGCCCCGGATCACCGCCAGGACCCGATCCCCCGCAGCCTCCGCGTCGGACAGCCTGCGCAGCGCCACCACGCCACAGCCCTCGCCCCGCCCGTACCCGTCCGCCCGGGCGTCGAACGGCTTGCACCGACCGTCCGGTGATAGGGCCCCGAACTGGCACAGGAACAGGGTCGTCTCCGGGGAGAGCAGGGCGTTGACCCCGCCCACCAGCGCCCGCTCACAGGCGCCGGACCGCAGGGCCTCGCACGCCAGGTGCAACGCCACCAGCGACGAGCTGCACACCGTGTTGACCGCGACCACCGGCCCCCGGGTCCCCAGGACGTGGGCCAGCCGCCCCGGCGCAAAGGCCATGTCGTTACCGCTGATCACATACGAGGCCTCCCGGGCCACCTCGGGCCCGAACCGCTCGCCATACTCAGCGCTCGAGATCCCCACATAGACGCCGGTCAGGCTGCCCTCGAGCGACTCCAGGGACCAACCCGCGCGCTCGATCGCCTCGTGGCCCACCTCCAGCAGCAGCCGCTGCTGGGGATCGAGGGTGAGGGCCTGGGTGGCGGACATCCGGAACGCGGCCGCGTCGAACTGATCGAGGCCCTCGACGAAGCCACCGCGGCGCACATAGATCCGGCCCGGGGTGCCTGGCTCTGGATCGTACAGACGCTCGAGATCCCAGCGATCCTCGGGCGCCTCCCGGGTGGCGTCCCGCCCATCGAGCAGCAGCTCCCAGAAGGCCTCGGGGCTCTCGGCTCCGGGGAACCGACACGCCATGCCCACGATCGCCACCGGCTCGTCTGCCCCCACCGACGCGACCGCCTCGATCCGGGCGCGACGGGGCGCGACCAGCCCCAGCAGGTGATCCACCAGGGCGTCGACCGTGGGGTGATCGAACGCCACCGTGGCCGGCAGGCGCGCTCCGATCCGGTGGCTCAGGGCGGTCCGGAGCTGGATCGACAGCAGGGAGTCCAGCCCCAGCTCCACCAGGGGCCTGTCGGCGGGGACCTCGTCCGGGGCCAGGGCCAGGGCGGAGGCCACCTCTTCGCGCACCGCCGCCCGCACCGTCCGGGCCCGCTCGGCCTCGGGCAGGGCCGCCAGGGCTCGGCTCCAGGGCGCGTCCCCCACCACCCGTCGCCGCACCAGGGCGCGCCACACCGAGGGGACGACCTCCCCCAGCGCTTCCTCGATCTTCCCCAGCTCCAGGGACGCCAGGGCCAGCTGGGACACGTCGCCGACGATCACCTCGTCCAGGAGCGCGAGGGCGTCCCCGGGGGACATGGGGCGCAGGCCCTGATCCCTGAACCGTCGGCGCAGGGCCGGGCTCAGCTCGGCGGCCATGCCCACGTCCCAGGGCCCAAAGGCCAGGCTCAGGGCCGGCAGGCCCTCGGCCCGGCGCTGGGCGGCCAGCGCGTCCAGGCTCGCGTTGGCCGCCGCATAGGGGCCCTGACCTGCTGAGCCCAGCGTGCCCGCGAGGGAGGAGAACAGGACGAACGCGTCCAGCTGCAGCCCACGGGTCAGCTCATGCAGGCTCAGCGCCCCGATCACCTTGGGTCCGACCACCTCGTCGATGATCCCGCGATCCACCGAGGTGATCAGCGCGTCGTGGCGGGCCCCGGCGAGGTGGTACACGCACGTGAGATCGGGCAGGGAGCCGATCAGCTCGGCCAGCGCGCTCCGATCGGTCACGTCCACCGCGGCGGTGGTCACGCTGCAGCCCAGCGTCTCGAGCTCGGCCACCGCGGCGGCGGCCTCGTAGGTCGCGGCCCCGGCACGGGAGGCCAGCACCAGGTGGGGGGCCCCGGCGCTGGCCAGGTGGCGCGCGAGGGCGAGGCCGATCGCCCCGAAGCCTCCGGTGATCAGCGTGGTCCCCCGGGGCACCCGCGGGATCCCGGACCGCAGGGGGAGATCGGGGACCGCCTCGAGGCGGGCGACCCAGCGCTGGGACCCCCGCACCACGATCTCGTCCTCGTCCTGCCGGGGGGTCGCCTCCCGGCGGAGCACCTCCGCCGCGTCGTCGTCGGGCCCCAGATCCACCAGGGTGAGGCGTAGCTCGGGGTGCTCGAGCTGCACCGTCCGGCCCAGGCCCCACAGCGCCGCGGCTCCGACGTCGGGCACCCCGTCGCCTGCGTCCGTCGCCCCCCGGGTGAGCCACCACAGCCGCGGGGGTGGACCCGCTCGCTGGCTCAGCGCCTTGATCAGCGCGACCCCGAGCGCGATCCCGTCCCGGCCGTCGCCACCCCCGGCGAAGGCACACACCAGGTGCACACCGTCGCCGTCGGCGTCGGGACCGTCGGCGTCGGGACCGTCGGCGTCGGGACCGTCGGCGTCGGGACCGTCGGCGTCGGTGAGCCCGTCCAGCCTGGTGGGTTCGCCTCCAAGGGCCAGGGCGAGGTCCCCGGAGCGGGGATCGGTGCCGTCCCCGACGACGATCCTCCAGCCCACGGCAGGGACCGGGCCAGGACGTAGGCCGGTGGGCACCCAGGCCCGCCGGTACACACCGCCGGACACCGCCGGGGCGGACACCGCCCGGGTGCGCAGGCCCTGGATCGAGGCCACGGGCTGGCCCTCGTCGTCGACCAGGTGTAGATCGACCCCCTCGTCCCCCTGCACCACCCAGGCCCAGGCGGCCTCGACCCCCCTCCGGTGCAGCCGGAGCTGCCCCAGCTCGAAGGGCACCGTCGCCTCACCGCCCTGGGCCACCCCGGCGACGGCCTGCAGCGCTGCATCGAGCAGGGCAGGCGCCAGGGCGTGGCCGTCGGTCGGGGCCCCGACGGGGGCGACGATCCGCCCTAGGGCGATCCGCTCCCCCCGGGCCAGGGCGAGCAGGCCCCGGTGGGTGGGCCCATAGCGTAGCCCCGCGTCGGCGTAGCGCTCGTACAGGTCCCCGACGTCGACCTCGTCCTGGCAGCGCCGGCGGACCACGTCCAGCGCGATCCGCTCCGGCGCCGGTGCGTCGTCGAGCAGCCCCTGGGCGGTGGCGTGCAGCACCCACCGATCCCCGATCGCCGCCGCCGAGGGCTGGCTGTGCACCTCGACCCGCCCCGCCTCGTCCACTCCGATCCGGAGCCGGACGCGCCCGTGCTCAGGCACCTGGACCGGGGCCTGGAGGACTAGCTCCCTGATCTGCACCGCGGGCGTGCCCAGGTGGTGCTCCGTCGCTGCGCGCACCGCCTCGGCGATCGCGGCCCCAGGCAAGACCGCGCCCCCATGGAGGCGATGATCCCCGATCCAGGGGGCGGTGGCCAGGGACAGCTCGGCCTCGAACACCGCCGCCCGGGCGGCGGAGGGCAGCCGCGCCCCCAGCAGGGGATGGCCCGCCTCCTGGCCCCCGGGGCTCCGGACGAGCTCGGCCCAGGCGCGGACGTGCTGCCAGGGGTAGGTCGGCAGCACCACCCGCCGGGCGGACGCCGCGGTGAAGCTGCCCGGCGGGACCTCCCCCCCCGAAGCGTGCCAGCTCGCCAGGGCAGCCAGCGCCCCGCTGAGCTCGTCCGGGGCTCCGGGGGCCGGCAGGAGCAGGGGCTCGTGCGCGTGCGCGTGCGCGTGCGCGTGCGCGTGCTCGTGCGCGTGCGGAGCGAGGCTGGCGATC
This sequence comes from Deltaproteobacteria bacterium, assembly GCA_011376105.1. Lineage (GTDB taxonomy): Bacteria > Myxococcota_A > UBA796 > UBA796 > DRPG01. Next base: position 9,167 of record DRPG01000723.1, on the reverse strand, counting down.
ACCGCCGGGAGCAGGGCCGGCCGCACCCCCAGCTCCGCCACCAGCCCCACGCTCCCCGCGGCGGCGATCGCGGCCGCGAACCGCACCGGGCGCCGGACCTGCTGCACCCAGTAGTCCCGCTGGGTTGGATCACCCTCGGAGGTGGGGTACAGCGGCAGCCGACCCTGGGCTGGGGTGATCTGGGCCACCGCAGCAGCGATCGCGGGCAGGGCCGGCTCCATCGCCGGGGCGTGGAACGCATGGGACACATCGAGGGCCCGACAGCGGATCCTCCGGGCGATCAGCTCCTGCAGCAGCGCCTCGATCGCGGCCCCGTCTCCGGAGATCACCGTGGCCCCCGGGGCGTTGATCGCGGCGATCCCGACGTCGTCGCGCCCCTCCACCAGGGCTCCGGCCTCGTCCTCCCCGAGCGCGATCGCGGCCATGGCGCCGCCCGCGGGCAGCGCCCCCATGGCACAGGCCCGGGCGGCGACCAGCCGAGCAGCGTCGGGCAGGGACAGGACCCCCGCCACCACCGCCGCCGCCACCTCCCCCACGCTGTGCCCCACCACCGCGTCGGGCTGTAGCCCCCAGGATCGCCACAGGGCGGCGAGGGCGAGCTGGTGCGCAAACAGCGCAGGCTGGGCGTGCTGGGTCTCCGCCAGCCGCGCTGGATCGTCGCCCCACATCACCGCGCGCAGATCGAAGCCCAGGAGGGGCTCGAGGAGCCGCAGCGCCTCGCTCAACGCAGCCGCGAACACAGGAGATCGCGCCGACAGCGCCTGTCCCATGCCCAGCGCCTGGGTCCCCTGGCCGCTGAACACCCACAGCCGAGCCCCCTCCGGGCGCTCCACCGCCACCGGCGGGGCCCGCAGGGCCGCGAGGACGTCTGCACGCCTCCCGGACACCGCCCGGCCGATCGCGTGCCTCGTCCGCCCCACCGCCAGGGTGTGGGCCACGTCCCGCAGCGCCAGCTGAGGTCGAGCCTCGAGGTGATCCGCCAGCGCGCTCGAGGCCGCCGCCAGGGCCCCCGCGCTCCGGGCTGAGAGTACGATCAGCTCGGGCTCGTCTCCGGGGGTGGGATCGGCGTGGGCGGGCTCAGCGAGATCAGCCGGGGGGGACTCGAGGATCACGTGGGCGTTGGTGCCCGACAGCCCAAAGGACGAGGTCGCCACCCGGCGGATCCGGGCTGGATCCGGCCAGCGCCACGCCGTGGTGGCGACCGCCAGCGGGACGTCGGCGAGGGGTAGGGCCGGGTTGAGGCGCTCGACGTGCAGGGTCCGGGGGAACACGCCATGCTGCAGCGACAGCACCCCCTTGATCAGCCCCGCGATCCCCGCTGCGGTCTCAAGGTGACCCACGTTGCTCTTCACCGAACCCAGCCACAGCGGACGATCGGGGTCCCGCCCCGGAGCGTAGACCGTCGCCGCCGCGCCGACCTCGACTGGATCACCGAGCGGGGTGCCGGTGCCGTGGCACTCCAGCGCGTCCACGTCGAGGGGATCGAGGCCCGCGTCCGCCAGCGCGGCCCGGATCACCGCCACCTGTGCGGACCCGCTGGGGGTGGTCAGCCCCGCGCTGCGGCCGTCGTGGTTCACCGCCGAGCCCGCGATCACCGCCAGGATCGGATCTCCAGCAGCGATCGCATCCGACAGACGACGCAACACCACCACGCCGCAGCCCTCGCCCCGGACGTACCCGTCGGCGGACGCATCGAAGGGACGACAGCGGCCGGTGGGGGACAGGGCCCCGACCTGGGACAGCAGCACAGTGGGGCCGGGGCTGCACAGGGCGTTGACCCCCCCCACCAGCGCTCGCTCGCACTCGCCCCGGCGCAGGGCGATCACCGCGGTGTGCAGCGCCACCAGCGACGAGCTGCACGCGGTGCTCACGCTCATCGCCGGGCCCCGGGTCCCCAGGACGTGGGCCAGCCGCCCCGCGGCAAAGCTGGGATCCGTGCCGGTGCCCTGGTGGACCGCACCCCGATCCCCCCGGCGCAGGGGATCGAGCCGGGCCTGGTACTCGCTGGGGCCGATCCCGATGAACACTCCGGTGGCCGTGCCGGCTAGGGTCATCGGCGCGATCCCGGCGCGCTCCAGCGCCTCGTGGCTCACCTCCAGCAGCAGCCGCTGGGCCGGATCCAGCGCCTCGGCCTCCACGGCGCCGATCCCGAAGAAGGCAGCGTCAAAACCCGCGAGATCGTCGAGCGTCGCGGCCTCCCGGACATAGGTCCGGCCCGGGGTGCCCGGCTCTGGATCGTATAGCTCCTCGAGATCCCAGCGATCGGCGGGGATCGGCCGCACCGCGTCCCGCCCGTCGCACAGCAGCGCCCAGAAGGCCTCGGGATCCTCCGCCCCGGGGAAGCGGCACGCCAGGCCCACCACCACGATCGGATCGTCGGTGTCGGGGCCTCGGGGCCCCTCGACGGACGGCGCCGGCTCCCCGGAGGGCTCCACCGCCTCCTGCAGCAGATCCGCCAGGTCCCCGATCGTCGGATGATCGAACACCAGGGTGGCCGGCAGGCGCCGGCCGGTGCGCCGCTGGAGCCAGCGCCGCAGATCCAGGGCGGTGATCGAGTCCAGACCAGCGTCGAACAGGGGCTGATCCTCGGAGACGCCCTCGATCCCGGCGACGTGACCCACCGCCCCCTGCAGCGCGGCCACCAGCGCCCTACGCCCGGTGGGCAGGGGCTCCCTGGGCGCTGCCTGAGCCAGCTCGGCCAGCAGGGGATCGTCGCCCCGCTGGGCCAAGGTCCTCCGCCAGTCGGCGTCGATCACGATCGGAGCAGGATCGTCGTCGGTGACCAGCCGCCACAGAAGCTCGGTGGCCTGTGCCGCGTCGAGCGGCCTGAGCCCCTCCTCGCGGCGGGCGGCCTGGACCCTGGGAGGCAGCGCACCCCACAGGCCCGCCCCCGCCCAGGGGCCCCAGGAGATGCTGCTGGCGGGCAGGCCCTCAGCCCGCCTCCGGGCGGCCAGGGCGTCGAGGAACGCGTTCGCTGCACCATAGGCCGCCTGCCCCGGGGTCCCGATCACCCCCGTCGCTGAGGAGCAGAGCACGAACAGCTCCAGCGGCAGGCCCCGGGTGCTCCGATCCAGGTGGAGCGCGCCCCCGACCTTGGCAGACAGGGCGATCGCCACATCTTCGTCTCCGAGATCCACCAGCAGCCGATCCGAGACCGCCCCGGCGGCGTGGATCACACCGACGAGCTCCACCCCCAGCCCCGCGATCAGCGCCTCCACCGCGGAGGCATCCGAGACGTCGCAGCGCCGGAGCACGACCTCGGCCCCCGCTGAGCGCAGGGCCTCGAGGGCCGGCGCCACGTCGGGACCCGGCCCGTGACGGCCACACAGGACCAGCCGCCGGGCCCCGGACGCGACCAAGGAGGCGGCGATCTGCAGCCCCAGAGCCCCGAGCCCGCCGGTGATCAGCACCTGGCGATCCATCGGAGGGCGCCAGCTCGCCTCCGGTGGGTCCCGAGGCACCAGCCGTGGGGCGAGGAGCCGCGCTCCATCGAGCCGGACCACGGGCTCGCGGGCTCTGGCCTGGAGCGCATCGGCGAGGAGATCGGGGGCGGCCTCAGGCCCGAGCTGGACCACCGAGGCCTGCAGCGTGGGGTGCTCTAGGGCCACGGTGCGGGCCAGCCCCGCCAGCAGCCCCTCCCCCCGGGTGACCCAGGCCAGCTGCACCGAAGCAGAGACACAGCGACGGACCAGCGCGATCCCACCGCTGACCTGCTCGATGGCGTCGGACAGGGCCTCGACGGAGGCCTGCAGCGGACGACAGTCCACCACGGCGTCGATCGGCGGCGCCCCGGATCGATCGCTCGAGGGGATCAGCGCGCCGATCTCAGCGCCGGAGGCGTCCACCGCGATCAGCGCGTCGTCGCTGATCGTGGACGCCTCATGCCCCCGGGCGACGAGGATCCCGGCCAGGGTTTCGCCCAGGGCGCCCCCCCCCAGCACCGCCCAGCGCCGGGGCGAGGTCTGGATCCGGGGGGAGATCGGGACCCAGCGCAGACCATGGACCACCTGAGCCGACCGGGCCCCCGGCAGATCCACCCAGCAGCGGTGCCGGGCGAAGGGGGTGGTGGGCACGAGGGTGCGCCTCCCGGGTTGGATCCGACCCCAGTCCAGGGGGATCCCGGCCTCGAACAGCGCCCCCGCCGCAGCCAGCAGCTCGCGGTGCCGGGCCTGGCCCCCCAGGGCGGCGATCGTCGCGCCCCGGGGCGAGGCCCCGGCCTCCAGCGCTCCGATCGCCAGCCACAGCGTCTCCGGAGGGCCGGGCTCGGAGGGGCCGGGCTCGGAGGGGCCGGGCTCGGAGGGGCCGGGCTCGGAGGGGCCGGGCTCCGGTGCGCTGCCGCCGGCCGGCTCCAGGGGTTGGCTGTGCACGCCCCGCAGCGCCTCCTCCAGGGATCGCTCGCCCCGGAGCACCGCAGCGATCGTCGCGCCCGGGCCCTGGCCGACGATCTCGGCGGGCTTCAGCCCCCAGGCCCGCCACAGCGCGGCCAGGCCCCAGCCGATCACCAGCGCCCTGACGTCCTCACCGTCGGGATCGTCGAGCACCTCATCCAGATCGCGATCGAGGATCCTCAGGCCCGCCTCGACCGCGTCACGCAGCGGCTCCAGCGCCTGGACCAGCGCCCGCACCGATCCGGCCCCCAGCCCGCCGACGTCCCCCAGCAGCAGCCCCACCCGGGGCGGCGCCCCGGGCCGCTGCCCCCGGGCGCCCACCAGCACGTCCGCCCCGCCGGGCTCGATCACCCGGGCCAGGCGCCAGGCCCCGGGGCTCCGGCCCACCGCCAGGGTGTGGGCCACATCACCGAGGGAGCCGGGGGCGTCCTGCAGCTGGTGGACCACGCTGTCGGCCAGGATCCCCAGCGTGGCCCTGGTCCCCGCCGAGAGCAGTACCAGCGCGGCCTGCGGCTCGCCCTCGCCCTCGCCCTCGCCCTCGCCCTCGCCCTCGCCCTCGCCCTCGCCCGGGGCGGGACGTAGCGGAGGCTCCTCGATCAGCACGTGGGCGTTGGTGCCCGACAGGCCGAACGCGCTGATCGCACCCACCCGGGGACGCGGGCCCCGGGGCCAGGGAGTGGCCTTGGTGGGGATCGTCACCGGCAGCGCGTCCAGCCCGAGCGCTGGGTTGGGGAGCGTCAGGCCCCGCTGGGGCGGCAGCACCTCGTGCTCTAGAGCCAGCAGCAGCCGCACCAGGCCCGCCATCCCCGCCGCCGCCTCGAGGTGGCCCACGTTGGCCTTGATCGAGCCCAGCCGCAGCGGCGCCTCCCGTCCTGGGCCCAGGACCCGGGCCGCAGCGGCGACCTCGACTGGATCGCCGAGCTTGGTGCCGGTGCCGTGACACTCCAGCACGTCCACGTCTGCGCCCTCGAGGCCCGCGCTCGCCAGGGCAGCGCGGATCACCTCGGCCTGGGCCGAGCCGTTGGGGACGGTGAGCCCGGCGCTGCGGCCGTCGTGGTTCACCGCCGAGCCCGCGATCACCGCCAGGATCGGATCGCCGTCGGCGATCGCGTCCGACAGCCGCTTGAGGAGCACCACCCCCGCGCCTTCGCCCCGGACATACCCGTCGGCGGAGGCATCGAAGGTGTGGCAGGCCCCGGTGGGGGACAGGGCCCCGATCTGGCAGAGCTGGATCGTGGTCTGGGGGCCAGCGATCGTGTGGACCCCACCGGCGATCGCTGCGTCGCACTCGCCGGCCCGCAGGCTGGCGGCGGCCATGTGCAGCGCCACCAGCGACGAGCTGCACGCCGTGTCGATGCTCATCGCCGGGCCGGACAGCCCCAGGGTGTAGGCCAGCCGGCCCGCAGCAAACGACGAGGTGTTGCCCGCGCCCGCGTGGGGGTGTCCCGCCCCGGTGTCGAAGCGGCGCCCGTACTCCGAGGCCGAGATCCCGACGAACACGCCGACAGGCTGCCCCTTGAGGGAACCCGGCGCGATCCCGGCGCGCTCGATCGCCTCGTGGCTCACCTCGAGCAGCAGCCGCTGCTGCGGATCCAGCGCCTCGGCCTCAGAGTCGCTGATCCCGAAGAACGCGGGATCGAACGACTCCAGGTCTTGGAGCAAGCCCGCCCGGCGGACATAGAGCCGGCCCGGGGTGCCCGGCTCTGGATCGTAGCAGGCGTCCACGTCGAAGCGCTCGGACAGGTCCCCCAGCCCGTGGCCCCCTGAGGCCAGCAGCGACCAGGCCGCCTCGGGGCTCTCGGCCCCGGGCAGCCGACAGGACAGGCCCACGATCGCGACGCGTTCCCCGGACGCGGGGCTCGGGGGCCGGGCCCGGGGCGTCACCGGCGCTGAGAGCCCCAGCAGCGCCAGGACGTGATCGGCCAGGGCCCCGAGGCTGGGGTGATCGAAGGCCACGCCGGCGGAGACGGGCCGCCCCAGCAGCTGCTGCAGCCGGCTCCGGAGCTCCACCGCCGTCACTGAGTCCAGGCCGGCGTCGAACAAGCCCTCGTCCTCGCCGGGTGGAGCGGGGAACAGCGGATCGAGCCGTTCCCGGAGGGCGTCGAGGACAAAGGATCGGCGCTGACCGGGCCCGAGCCCCTCCAGCTGCGGCCCGAGCCCGGCGTCGCTGGCTGGCTCCGGTGTGGGCGCTCCGAGATCGAGGATCGCCCTGAGGCCCCCGGGCAGGCTCGGCGCCAGCGCGCTCCAGTCGAAGGGGGTCACCAGCAGATCCGCGGGGGCGTCCCCGAGGGCCGCGGCCAGCGCCCCGAGCAGCGAGGCGATCGGCATTGGGGCCACCCCGGGGGGCCAGCCGGAGACGCTGGAGGCCATGCCCGGCCCCGCCACCGGCCCTAGGGCCAGGGCCACCGCCCGCCCCCCCTGAGCCCGCCGGTGCCGGGCGAGCCCCCCCAGGGCCGCGTTGGCCGCCGCATAGGTCCCCTGCCCCGCGTTGCCGATCCACGCCGCAGCGGACGAGAGCATCACCAGGGGCACGTCGTTCGGCAGCGTCTGGTGCAGCCGCCAGGCGCCGACGACCTTGGCGGACAGCACCCGGTGGGCCCGCTCCGGGGTCTGGGCTGAGAGCAGCCCGTCGTCGATCACCCCCGCGGCATGGATCACCGCCGCGGGGGGCTCACCGCCCGCCAACACCGCCTCGATCGTGGCCGGATCCGTGACGTCGCCCCGGACGATCCGCAGCGGGACGCCACGTCCCCGGACCTCCTCCACCAGCTCCTGAGCGGCCTCGGAGGCGGGGCCGGATCGCCCCCACAGCACCAGCCCCCCGACCCCCTGCTCAGCCAGCCAGCGGGCCAGCGCCAGCCCCAGGGCCCCGAAGCCCCCGGTGATCCACACTGTGCCCGACGGGATCGGGGCCGCAGCGAGCGGCCCGATCTCGCCTATGCGGAGCCCCAGGATCTGCCCGTCGGGGCCCAGCGCCCGGGTGTCCACGCCATGATCGTGGCCCAGCGCCCGGGCGAGGTCGTCGAGGCTCCCCCCCCAGCGATCGATCAGCCCGCCCCAGCGCTCGGGGTGCTCGGCCGCCAGGGTCCGCCCCAGCCCCCAGGCCCCGGCCATGGCCACCGCCGACGGCGCCTCGGCGGGGCCTACGCCGTGGGTGATCAGCCACAGGCGGGCTCCTGGATGCTCCAGCAGCGCCTGGATCACCTCCAGCGGAGGCTCTAGCGCAGGCTCGGTGGGATCGAGGGCGCGGCAGATCCATGCGACGTCGGTGATCGGTGCATCCAGCGGCACCTCCGGGCCCCAGGGCTCGCCCTCCAGGAGCGGCGCCAGGGCCTCAGCGAGCGCCCGATCCCCTCCGATCGCCCAGCGGCTCGCCCCCCGCGCCCGCCCCCCCACCAGCGGGACCCAGGACAGGGCTCGGAGCCCGGAGTCGGGCTGATCTTCGGGCCGATCGAGCCAGTGACGTCGGCGCTGCCACGGATAGGCCGGCAGCACGATCCTCCGGGCCCCGGCCGATCCAAGCCCCCGCCAGCCGACGCGGGATCCAGTGGTGTACAGGGCCCCCAGCGCGTCCAGCACTGAGGCGCGCTCCCCCCGATCTGGATCGAGGGACGGGATGAAGCGCGCCTCGGCCAGGGTCTGGGGACCCAGCCGGCTGAGGATCGGTGCGGGGCCGATCTCGAGGAACCGGCCATGACCATGATCCGCCAGGGACGCCAGCACCTCCGCGAAGCGCACCGGCTGCCGGAGCTGGTCCCGGTAGTGGGCCGGATCCTGCCAGGCGGTGTCCTCGAGTCGGCCGGTGCGGGTGGACCACAGCTCGATCCGGGGCCGGGACAGGGGGAGCTGCGCCACGGCGGCGGCGAGCGGCTGCAGGGCGGGCTCCATCATCGCGGAGTGGAACGCATGCGACACCTCGAGCGGCACCACGCCGATCCCCGCGTCCTCCAGCGCCTCGCTGATCCTGGCCACCGCCGGGCCCCGACCTGAGATCACCACGCTGCGGGGGCCGTTGATCGCGGCCAGCTCCACCCCGGCGTCGAGGTGTGCCCGCACCGTCGCCTCGTCGGCGAGCACCGCGGCCATCGCGCCGCCTGTGCCCGCCTCCTCCATCAGCCGGCCCCGGAGGCAGACCAGCGCGATCGCGTCGGACAGCGACAGCACCCCCGCGGTCCACGCCGCCGCGTACTCGCCCAGGGAGTGCCCCGCGGCTGCGTCGGGCTCGATCCCCAGCGAGCGCCACAGGGCGACCAGCCCCACCTGCAGGGTGAACAGCGCGGGCTGAGCCCAGGCGGTCTGCACCAGCCGGGCCTGATCCCCACCGAACAGGATCGGGAGCAGGGGCTCGGGCAGGTGAGCGTCGGCCAGCCGGGCGCAGCGATCCACCGCGTCGCGGAACGTGGACACCGAGCGATACAGCTCCTGGCCCATCCCGGCGCGGACGCTGCCCTGGCCGGTGAACAGCCACACGAGCCCCGGATCGAGGGCAGCGGCGCCGGCCTGGACCCTGTCGGTCTCCTCTCCCCGGGCCAGGCTCCTCAGGGCGGCGGCCGCCCGGGGCGCGTCCGTGGCCCGGACAGCGGCCCGGTGCCGGTGGTGGGCCAGCCCGGCGGAGGAGACGGCCACGTCGGGCAGCGCGTGGGTGTCGAGCAGCTCCGCCAGATCGAGGGCCCGCTGCCTCAGGGCCTGTGGGTCCCGGGCTGAGAGGGGCAACAGGTGCGGCGCCCCCTCGCCCCAGGCCGGCGCCTCGACCGCCCCGGGGGCGGGCCGGGGTGGAGG
>DRPG01000722.1 GCA_011376105.1 Deltaproteobacteria bacterium | reverse complement strand
GCCCCACCAGTCGGCCCAGACGCTGGCGGCGACCTGACGCTCAGCCAGGATGTCGCGGATCTTGTAGGCCTCGGTGGCGTGGTGGAACGAGCGCACCGAGAACCCGAACTCGTCTGCCAGCTGCAGCATCGAGAGCATGTCGTCGGCCCGGTAGCAGTGGATCTGGGGCAGGATCTCCCCCCGGAGGACGCCAGCGAGGGTCTCGAGATCGAGATCCCGCTCGGGGGGCTTGGCGGGCTCTCCACCCCCCGACCTCTTCTTCTTCTTCTTCTTCCCTTCGTCCTCGGCCCCGCTCGCCAGCTTGTCCTCGTAGCGCTGCCACTTCTGGACGTAGGAGACGGCGTCGAGGAAGGCGGAGCGCTGCCCACGGAGGTTTCCCATCCGGGTGCTGGGGGCCGCGTGACGCTCTCCATAGACCCGCTTGGGGTTCTCTCCACAGGCCATCTTCAGCGTCTCGGGGGCACCAGGCAGGCGCATCGCCCGGCTCCCCCGGGCGGGCACGTTGTGCACCACCACCCCCCGCCCTCCGATCAGGTTGGCGGAGCCCGGCAGGATCTGCATCGTGGTGACGCCCCCCGCCAGGGCCAGGGAGAACCCCGGATCCTGGGGCCAGATTGAGTGCTCGGCCCACACGCCGGGGGTGGTGGGGCTGGTCGCTTCGTTGCCGTCGCTGTGGGCCCTCGCCCAGGGGGCCGGGTAGACCCCCAGGTGGGAGTGGGTGTCGATCAGCCCAGGAGTGATGTGCTTTCCAGTGAGATCGAGCACGGTGGCGCCGGCCACGCTGGGGGCCGGGCCGGTGCCGACGGCGGCGATCTTTCCTCCCTCGATCACCACGTAGCCCTGCTCGAGGCGGGACTCCCCCGACCACACGGTCGCGCCCTGGAGCACGACGGGGGTGGCCTCGACGGGCTGCAGCACCTCGACGGAGCGCAGCCCCGCGGCCTTGAGCTGCGCCGGGGTCTGGGGGGGATCCGCCCCCCAGGCAGACAAGACCGCAACGCTGCACCACACCACCATCACTCCTCCCGGCGCCGCACCCTAGCACTGATGCTCCTCAAGGGTGGAGCCCGAGGCGCCGAGGCCTCCACCAGGGCCGTCAGGTTATCCTCGGCCCCCACCGGGAGGAAAGATGTGGAAGTCCACGGTGTTCACAGTGCTCACCACGCTGCTCCTCGCAGGGTGTGGGGCTAGCTCCAGGGCCCGCAACGATCTCGCCACCCTGCCGGTGCACCCCGATCTCCAGTGTCCCCCCGGCACGCTGGGGGCGGGCACGCCTCCCCCCAAGGGGACCGAGGTCTGGTGCGAGATGCGCCTGGCCACCGGGGCGCTGGTGCGCGAGGGGCCGAGCATCCAGTGGCACCCCAACGGCCGGAAGCGCGCCGAGGGCTCCTACGTCGCAGACCAGCGTCATGGCCCGTGGCTGTTCTGGTACCCCACGGGCAACCCCGAGGCCCAGGGCTCCTACACGAGCGGGGTGAAGGAGGGGGCCTGGACCACCTACGACGCCAGTGGCTCCCGCACCTCCGAGGGCCTGTTCATCGGGGGGCAGGAGCACGGCATGTGGACCTTCTGGGACGACGCGGGCGCCCGCCGGACCGAGGGAGAGTTCGTGCTCGGCGCCCGCACCGGGCGGTGGCTCGATCATGGCCCCGACGGGATCGCGGTGCGCGAGCGGATCTACCGGGAGGGCCGGCTGGTCTCCCAGCGGGAGCTGTAGCCCGGCGACAGGCCCCCGGTGATAGACCCCCGGTCGTTCGTGGAGGGTGGAGATGATCCGCTGGTTCACCGAGTGGCTGCAGCGTCTGGTGCAGCTGGGGATCGATCTGGCCATGTCGCTGATCGGCGGTCTGATCCAGGCTCCGATCGAGGCCGTCGCCCGGGGTCGGGCTCCGATCGCGGTGCGCAGGGGGGAGGCACATGAGGTGATCGACGTGCGGCACCGGGTGCTGCGGGAGGGTCACCCCAGGCAGGACGCCGTCTTCAAGGGAGACGAGGCTCCGGGGACCTGTCACTGGGTGGCGCTCCAGCACGATCGCGTGGTGGGCGTGGTCACGGTGATCGAGGCCCCGATGCCCGATCCTCCCCCCGAAGCCGAGCCGAGGCCCACACACCAGCTCCGGGGCATGGCGGTGCTGCCCGAGCTCCGGGGCGAGGGCGTGGGCAGGGAGCTGCTGGCTGCAGCCCAGCTCGGGGCCCGGCCCCTGTGGTGCAACGCCCGCGTCGGGGTGGTCCCCTTCTACGAGGGCCACGGCTGGCGGAGCACGGGCGAGCCCTTCTCGATCCCCCCGATCGGTCTACACCAGCGGATGTGGCTCCCCTGAGGCGCTCAGCTCAGCTCAGCTCGGCTCGGCTCAGCTCGGCTCCGCCGCCTGGTCTTGGTGAGGGCGAGGAGAGCAAAGAGGAGGGCGAGGGGAGCCGTGGGCGCGGATGACCCGGTGCTGCAGCCGTGCCCAAGCTCTCCGCCGCCGCGCAGGCCGTACACGTCGCAGGTGTTGCCACGACCGTC
>DRPG01000721.1 GCA_011376105.1 Deltaproteobacteria bacterium | reverse complement strand
GGGATCGGGGGCGTGGGCTGGTGGGGCCCCTGGGTCAGCGCGCCAAGAGGCCGGAGCGAGGGATGGGGATCCTGCGCTGGAGTCTGTTGACGGTCTGGGTGCGGGTGGGTAGGGTGATTTGAAATTGAAATTCGTTTTCATAACGAACCAGCTGGTGCCTGCAGGAGGGTCTATCGTGCGTACCTGTGTTTTTGCCTTTGCCTTTGCCTTTGCCTTTGCCTGTTCGGGGGATGGGGGGCAGACGAGCGAGACTGCGGGGGGGGGCATCGATCTCGAGGGCTACGCGTTCGCGAGCAGGTTCGACGGCGCGGACTCGGTGTCGTACTCGGGTCAGGTGTTCCGCCAGCTGCTGATCGAGGACATGAAGGCCCACATCGGGGGGTTGACCGAGCGGATCGACAGCGGCTTCTCCCCGGAGCCGGGGGAGGTGGCAGCGGAGCTCGACTTCTATGTCTCGTTCGACTCCGCGAGCTCGGGTGGGGTGCCGGTGGCGTTCTCGTCGACGCCGGCCCCGCTGCAGGCGATCTACGACGACGTGTCGACGGGCAAGGATCTCGTCGGGAAGATCGCTGGCAACGACGCGATCGGCCAGCACCGGGACTGGTCGGTGGGCTTCGCGGGGTGGGACGAGGCCGGGGTGACCACACCTGAGAGCTTGGTCCGGCTGTGGATGTCGCAGCTCGACGCTGCTGCGGTGGAGCGCTCCCTCGGCAACATCCCCGTGGATCCGAGCGGCGTGCCGGTGTCGGCGGTGTACCTGACCGCTGATGGTCGGGATCTACAGCAGCTGTTGGAGGAGCTCCTCCGGGTAGCGGTCGCGTTCAGCCAGGGCGCAGATGACTATCTTGACGACGACGAGCCGGGCAAGGGCCTGCTCTCGGATCACACCGCTGCAGACGGCGACGGCAACTACACCGTGCTCGAGCATGCCTGGGACGAGGGCTTTGGCTACTTCGGCGCCGCGCGGACCTACGGAGGCTGGGACGATGCGGCCATCGCCGACCCTGGCTACGCTGACGTCGACGGCGACGGCGCCGTCGATCTGCTCACGGAGGTGAGCTGGGGCCACAGCGGCACCGCGGCCAAGCGCGACGCGGCGGCGGTGGTCGCCACCGACTTCACGGCGGAGGCCTGGGGGGGGTTGTATGAAGGTCGGGCGCTGCTGGCGTCCACCGAGGGTGCGCTGACCCCTGAGCAGCTGGTCGAGCTCCAGGGGCACCGGGATCGGGCGCTGTCGGCCTGGGAGGCGGCGATCGCAGCGACGGTGGTGCACTATATCAACGCAGTGCTCCAGGACATGGCGGCGATCGGCACCGACGAGTACTCGTTCTTGGATCACGCCGGGCATTGGTCGGAGATGAAGGGATCTGCGCTCGCCTTTCAGTTCAACCGTCGCTCCCCCATCCTCGCCGACTTCGAGCAGCTGCACAGGTTGCTCCGCCAGGCGCCGGCGCTGGGGCCCGGCGACGAGCTCGAGCAGTACGCCTCCGATCTGCGTGTGGCCCGCGCTCTGATCGGGGACGCCTTCGGCTTCGACGCAGCCAACCTGGGGGACGACGATGGTCTCGGCGGCTGGTGAGCGAGCCTCCTGGCTCGTGGTGGCGGGCCTCGGCCTCGCCGTGGTGATGCGGCCGTCCGTGGGGTGCCTGCCTGATCCGGGGCCGGGCATCACCCCTGGGCAGCAGGGCCTGCTGGCGGACGTGGGGCCCGAGGTGGTGCTGCCTGCGCTCGAGCGGTTCCGTGGGGCCGCGGAGGTGCTATCGGAGGCCGTGGAGGCCTGGGGGCGGGCGCCGGCCGGCGACGCGGAGGCTGCTCGTGTCGCGGCGCGGCAGCCGTTCCTCGACGCGTTCGTCGTGTGGCAGGAGATCGAGCTGCACCAGGTGGGCCCCGCGGCCTCCTCCCTGGTGGCTGTGGGCGGCGGCGATCTGCGGGACGAGATCTACAGCTGGCCCACGATCAGCCCCTGCCGGGTGGATCAGGAGACGGTGGCCGGCACGTCCGGCTCGCCCGACTTCTTCTCGTCGAACCTGGTCGACGTCTACGGGCTCGACGCGCTGGAGCACCTGCTGTTCCACCCCGACGCCGGCAACGTCTGCCCGAGCCAGGTCGAGATCAACGCCCAGGGGACCTGGGACGCCCTGGGCCCCGAGGGGATCGATCGCCGGCGGGCGGCGTACGCGCAGGCCGTGGTGGGCCATGTCCTGGCGACGACCGATGCGCTGATCGAGGCCTGGTCGCGGGACGGCGGTGACTTCGGCGCCCTGCTGGCGGCTCCAGGGGCGGGGGGCTCGCCGTACGCGGGTGGACAGGAGGCGTTCAACAGCGTGTTCGACGCGCTGTTCTACCTCGAGCTGGTCTCCAGGGAGCGCAAGCTGGCCGAGCCGCTGGGCCTTGGGGACTGCACCACGGCGTGCGACTTGCTGGTCGAGGGGCTCGCGTCGGGCGCGGGGGTGGCCGCCATCGCGGGCAACCTGCGAGGATTTCGGGCCCTGTTCACGGGCGGTGCGGGCGCGGGGTTCGACGATCTGCTTGGGCAGGAGGGTCACGCGGATCTGGCTGAGCGGATCCTCGTGAACACCGACGCCGCCATCGAGGTGGCCGACGGGCTGTCGGGGCCGCTGGACGCGCTCGTGCGCGACGATCCGGACGCAGTGAGGGTCTTGCATGACGCGATCGAGGCGATCACCGACGATCTGGAGGGGGATGTGGTCACCGTGCTGACCCTGCAGCTCCCGGGAGAGGCCGCGGGGGACAACGACTGAGATGGAGGGCCTCGATCCACAGCTCTACGAGGGCCCGGCCGTGGTGCTGCAGCCGTTCGTCGACCCGGCCAGTCGGACCTGGTGGGTGGGGCTGCTCTGTGCGCTCGGGATCGCTGCGGTCGCACCACGGCTTGGGATCGGCCCCTCGATGCGCCGGACGGCTGCGCTGTTCGTCCACCCCTCCAGCCGCCTCGACGTCCAGCTGCTCGCGTCGCGGCAGCTGCTGGTGGCGTTGGGGGTGTTGCCGGCGATCGGGGGGGGGCTGTGGCTCGCCACCCACCTCGTCCGCTGGCTCGACGCGGCGCTCGGCGTGCCTGAGCTAGCGCCGCCGCCGGTGGGGGTGACGGGGCTCTATACGGTGGCGACGTTCGTGGCGTGGGATCTGTCCCGGTACGTGCTGCATCGGATGATGCACACGGTGCCGGCGCTGTGGGCGCTGCATCAGGTGCACCACTCGGCCTCCGTGCTGACCCCCCTGACGTTCCACCGGATCCATCCGCTGGAGGCGGCGCTGTACGGACTCCGGGGGGCGCTGGTGACCGGCGGGATCGCCGGGTTGTTCTTCTGGGGGTTCCGCGGGTCGGCCACCACGGCGACGGTGCTCGGGGTGCACGCGGTCGGTCTGCTGCTCAACGTCACCACCGGCAACCTCCGGCACAGCCACGTGTGGCTGGGGTTTGGGCCGCTGGAGGGCTGGCTGATCAGCCCCGCTCAGCACCAGCTGCACCACGCGATGCCTGCGGGGGGCGTGCGCGGGGAAGACGCGGGACGCTGCAACTACGGGACGTGGCTCTCGGTGTGGGATCGGCTGGGGGGGAGCCTGGTCCGCTCCGGCGCTGTGCCGCCGATGGCGTTCGGGCTGGCCGCGCCCAACCACGACAACGATCTGCTGTCGGCCTGGGTTCGCCCGGTGATCCACGCGGCCTGTGCCCTGCGGCGTCTCGCGGTGGGGCTCCCGGTCGTGTGGGTGCTGTCGCCGGGGCCAGCGCGGGGCGTGCTCCGGATGGGGGGACGTGGGGCCAAGACGCGGTCAGGAAAGACGCGGTCAGGACGACGCGCTCCCTCCGCCCGGCCCGGCGCGGCTCTGGCCGACGACGGCGCTGTGGTCAGCCACCCTGATCCCCCTAAGTGTGGCGGTGGTTCATGCGCTCGAAGAACGCGATCTCCGCCAGGGCGATGACCGCGAAGAGCCCCACCACCACGACGAGCGTCAGCGGTTGCGTCTGGCCGAGGTGCACGACCAGCAGCGTGATGGTCACGGTCATGAGCGCCATGCCGAGCACGACCAGCCAGGCCCGGCTCTCCGTCTTCTTCCGCAGCCGAAGGTTTGCAGCGGAGACCGCCATCGACACGACGAGGAAGGTGAGGCTTGAGAAGGTGGCGATGGTCTCGAGGGAGCTCAGCACGGTAAACGCTGTCCCGAGCGTGGTGATGGCGACCACCGCCATCCAGGGGACGCGGTCACGCGTCCGGTGGGAGAGCGCCTCGGGGACGCGCTCCTCGGTGGCCATCTCCGCGAGCATCCGCGAGGCCCCGAAGAGGGTCGCGTTGATCGCGGACGAGGTCGCGAGCAGGGCAGCGATGTCCACGAGGAGAGGTCCGGCGTCGCCGAGGGATGGACCGGCGGCGATGGCGAGCGCATATTCCTCGGCCGCGATCAAGCTCTCGATGTCCATGTTGCCGAGCGCCACGAAGGCGACCCCGACGTAGATGATCGAGGTGATGACGATCGAGCCGTAGATCCCGCGGGGGATGTTCTTCTTCGGGTCGCGGGTCTCCGTGACCCCGTTGGTGATCAGCTGAAACCCTTCGAACGCCACGAAGATCAGCGCCCCAGCCACGAAGGGAGAGGTCACGCCTTCGTCGAACACCGGGGTGAGGTTGTCGGCTGACACGGTGCCGAGGCCCGCGGCGACGAAGATGCCGAGCAGGATGACCTTGGTGTAGACGATCAAGTCCTCTGTGTGGCCCGTCACCTCTGCACCCACGAGGTTCACCGCCATGAAGAAGAGGAGCACACCAGCTGACAGAGACATCCGCAGCGCTCCGCTGCCCTCCTCCCCCAACAGGTGCGCGCCATAGGCACCAAAGGTGAACGCGTAGAGCGCCAGCGTCCCGACGTACCCTACGATCACCGTCCAGCCCGCGATCCCTGAGATGTTGGGGTGTGTTGGGAACGCTCGCTCGAGGTAGGTGAAGCTCGCGCCGTCGCTCTGGAAGCCGAGGGCGAGCTTGATGTAGCTGTAGCCCGCGGCGAGCGCGACGAGGCTGCCGATCGCGAACGCGAGCGGCGCAGCGTGACCCGCGATGTCCACGGCCATGCCGAGCACCGAGAAGATGCCCCCCCCGATCATCCCCCCGACGCCGATGGCGATCAGCTCCGCGAGTCCGAGGGTTCGTTCGTGTTCCTGCTCTCGCACCATCCCATCCCATCCTCTTCCCGGGCCCACCTACTACCCTCGGCGTCGTTGATTTCAAGCGTGCCTCCGATCCACGCAGCGCCGCTAGAACGCGGGGGGGCCGGGATCGCTGCGCGGGAGCGCGTCGAGCCGCCGGCGATCCAGGTGTGGGACGAGCCCGAGCCCCACCTGTTCGAGGATCTGCGTCCATGTCTCGCAAGGTCGCGAAATTCAGCGGCGCCTGAGCCGAGGGCGCCCGCTGCGGCGAGCGTCGCGGTCCATCGGGGCTTGTCTGGATCGATCGCTGGTTTTTAGCAACACTTTAGCCCGTGTAGTGGTTGGCCGCCCTCCGGCCCGAGCAGCAGATCGGAGGGAGCCTGCTGCGTCCCGCTTTGGGCGCTTTGGGCGCTCTGGGCGCTCTGGGCGCTCTGGGCGCCCTGCAGAGACATCCTCGGGATCACGGGCTGGACGCTCCCCGGCATGGAGTCTGCACTCTGGGCTCTGATGGAGGATCGATGAGTCAAGCGCCCACACATCGACTCGGTGGATCGCTCGCGGGTGCCCTGGCGGGGGGTGGAGACCCGGCCACATCACCCCTCTACGTGTTCGGACCGATGCTCGCGCTCATCGTGCCGGCTGGCGTCGCCACGGTGACCTTCGGGGCCAGCATCTGGCTCGCGGTGGTCACAGTGGTGGCGGTCTCGGCCATGTATCGGCTGGTCATGCGGTGGGTGACGGATGGCACCGGCGGCACCGGGCTCAGCGAGGAAGAGTTCGGCCCCTGGGCTGCCAAGACGAACGCCGCGATCACGCTCGTCGAGTACACGCTGACGGCGCTGGTGAGCTTCTCTGCGCTGGTCACCTTCATCGCGGACCGGGTCCCCGCGATGGGGCAGGTGGTGGCCGGTGTCCCGGTGAGGACCCTGCTGGCCATCGCGTTCGCCATCGGGGTCGCCGCGGTCGTCAACCGGGGGCCTCGTGTCGCGGCCATGGTCTTTGGCCCGGCCACGGCGATGGTCTTGGCGCTGTTGTGGATCATGGTCGCGGCCACTGTGCTGCGGCACGGGGTGGTCCTTCCCTCCATCCACCTTGGGGCATTCGGCGCCGATCACATCGGCTTCACGCTCGGAGGCTACGCACGTATCCTCGCGTTGATGACCGGGATCGAGGTGTTCGCGAACCTCGTGCCCGCGTTCACTGGGTCTGAAGCCGAGCGCAGCCGGAGCGCGTTCGGGAGCCTGGCCATCGTGATGGGCTCGACCTGCATCGCGATGATCATCCTGGGGCCCGCGATCCTGGCCCATGCGGACGTGACGCGCGCTGGTGAGGTGTCGGTCTTCACTCAGACCATGGACGCCCTGCTGCCCGGGCCGCTGTCGGTGCTCGGGTCGCTGGTCGGCATCGTGGTGCTGTTGTCGGCGTCCGCCGCAGCCATCAGCGGTGTGCAGTACCTGGCCCAGGGCCTGGCGAAGCGCCACTATGTCCCCACCGCTCTCACGCGAACAAACAAGGCAAGCGTGGCGCCACGGGTGGTGTGGGGGATCACCGCGGTGGTGATCGTGTGCTTCGCTGTCCTGGGGACCCGGGAGGAGACGTATCTGTCGGTGTACGCCGCCGGGGTGTTCGTCCTCCTGACCATGACCGCCTGGGCGGCCACGCGCAGGTTGGTCCGGGAGTCACGAGGCGGCCCGATGGGCGCCTGGCTCACCGTCGCGACCACCGCCGGTGCGGCGGCGCTCACCTCGTTGGCGACCGTGATCATCTTTGCCGAGCGCTTCACCGAGGGCGCTTGGCTGTACTTTCTGCTCGTGCCGGGCTTGTTCACCGCGATGAGCTGGGCCGCAGGCCAGTCGCGGTCCGGGGAGCCCGACCATGCGCTGGGGCGTCGGCTGAGCTGCGGATGCGCCGGGCTCGCGGTGTTCCCCGCTCAGCTGGCCGCCGAACCCGAACTCGCGAGGGCTACGTGAACCGTGCATTCCACATCCTGGCCATGGCGCTCCTGTCGACCGCTTCGATGGACGCTCTGGCCGGCGAGCCCGGGGCCCTCGATCTCGACGGGCTCGTCGACGAGGCCGTACGAAACGAGCCGGGGCTCCGCCGGATGCGTGCACTGTCCGAGGCAGCTGGTGAGGTGCCGTCCCAGGTCGCCAGCCTCCCCGATCCGGTGGTGATGCTCGGGGCGTCCAACTTTCGCCTCGACGATCCCGGGCTGGGCACGAGCCCGATGACCGGCGTGGTCGTGGGCGTGGCCCAGCTCGTCCCGTCTCCGATCAAGCTGGTCCGACGGAAGGAGCTAGCCTGGTCCGCCCACAGGCTCGCTGAGGCGGGTGTCCTGCAGGCGTCCACCGCCGTCAAGCTGGACGTGGAGCAGAAGTACTGGGCGCTCTGGCTCTCGCAGGAGTCTGAGCGGATCTTCCAAGAACGAACCGAGATCCTTGACGATCTGGCCGCAGTCGTCACGGCGCGGTTCTCGGTGGGGCAGGGCGCACAACAGGACGCGTTGCAGGTTCAAGCCGCACAGAGTCAGATGACCGCCCTGCTCGCTGAGCGGTCACAAGAGCGCGTCACGGCGTTGCGGGCGCTGAACGAGTCGGTCGGCCGCCCCCCCGGGGCCGAGTCTGGCTCGGCGAGCGCCCCCCCGGAGCCTGAGGCGGTGGACGCAGACGCGCTGCGGGCGAGGCTGATCGGCAACCCGGATGTGGTCGCAGCGGACGCCAGAGTGGATGTGGCCGAGGCGGCCGTGTCCGAGGCTCGCGCAGGGCTCGCGCCAGACTTCGCAGTCGGAGTGGACTATCGCGTGCGCGGTGTGGTCCCGAACGATCTGTCCCGGGGTGCGGACATGATCAGCGGGAGCCTGCGGGTGATCGTGCCCCTCTGGGCTGGCACCAAGCAGGGCGCTCGTGTTCGTGAGCAGCGGGCACGTCTGATCGCGGCGCAGGCCGGCCGGGAAGATGTCGAGCTGCTCGCGCTGCGCAAGCTCGAGTCGGTCCTCGACGTGCTCACCCGCCTCGACGCGGAGATCGACATCCAGCGCGCGCAGGTCCTCCCGGCGGCTGACGCTGCGTTGGCGTCCAGCATCGATGACTATTCCGAGGGCCGCGTCGCGTTCGTGTCGGTCCTGCAGAACTGGTCGAGCACGCTCCAGGCCGAGCTCACCTTGCACCAACTTCGTGCCCATCGCGCCCAGAGCCTCTCGCTCGTCGAAGCCCTCGTGGGCGACATCCAGGAGACCCCATGATCTTCCGCAACGCCATGGCGATCGCTGTGTCCACCGCCCTCCTCGTCGGCTGCGGCGACGTGAGGACGCGGCAGGAGGGCCTTGAGCCCGACCGGAAGGTCTTGTTCTACAAGTCGCCGATGGATCCTTCCTTCATCGCCACCGAGCCCGGAAAGGACAGCATGGGCATGGAGCTGGTGCCTGTCTACGAGGGGGATCCGGCGGCCAACCTGGACCAGATCGAGGTGACCGGGGCCACCATGCAGGCGATGGGTGTGCGTCTGGCCCCCGTCAAGCGGGACGTCCTGACACGCCGAGTTCGGGCGTTTGGACAGGTCGAAGTGGACGAGACGCGCATTGCGACCGTCAACATGAAGTTCGACGGGTGGATCGAGAAGCTGTACGTCGACGAGACCGGGCAGGCCGTGGAGGCCGGCGATCCATTGTTCGGCGTCTACAGCCCCGAGCTCCTCGCGACCCAGAAAGAGTATCTGCAGCTGCTGGATGGCGGGACGGACGGCCCCCACGCCGCCCACCTCAAGCGGGCCGCCCGGGATCGGCTCCTGCAGTTCGATGTGCCCGAGAGCTTCATCCGACGCATCGAGAAGGACCGAGAGCCGAGACGCCTCGTCACCTTCACATCACCCACCGAGGGCTATGTCGTCCACAAGAACGCCCTCGAGGGCACCTTCGTCAAGCGCGGCGCGAACCTCTTCACGGTCGCCGATCTCGACGCGCTGTGGATCCAGGCCGAGATCTTCGAGTTTGATGCTCCCTGGGTCCAGGTCGGCCAGAAGGCGACCGTCGAGTTCGACTACCTCCGCGGATCGGTGCAAGAGGCCGAGGTCGAGTACATCTACCCCATCCTCGACTCCCACTCGCGGACCGTCCAGGCGCGCCTGGTCCTTCCAAACCCGGATGTTGCCGTCAAACCCGGCATGTTTGCCACCGTTCGCATCCAGGCGCAGCCGGTCGGCGAGACTCTGGTCGTTCCGACGGAGGCGGTCATCCACAGTGGCGAGCGAAACATCGCCTTTGTGAGCCGCGGGGTGGGGCTCTTCGAAGGGCGGGAGCTCGAGCTGGGGGTGCGGGGCAACGAGGTGTACGAGGTGCTGTCCGGTCTCGAAGAGGGAGAGCAGGTCGTGGTGAGCGGGCAGTTCCTCATCGACTCCGAGAGCCGCCTGAAGGAGGCCGTCAAGAAGATGCTCGGCACCAACGTGGGCTCCAGCCTGCCCAGCGGGGGCTCCAGCCCTGAGATGGACATGGACGAGCCCGCTGTGGGTCGCGGCGCGGGGGGGCAGTGATGCTCGAGCGCATCATCGAGTGGACGATCCACAACCGCCTCCTGTCGACCATCCTCCTGGCGCTGACGCTGGCCGCCGGTGTGTTCGCCGTTCGGTCGATCTCCCTGGACGCCATCCCCGATCTGTCGGACGTGCAGGTGGTCGTCTTCACCGAGTACCCCGGGCAGTCACCGCAGGTGGTCGAGGACCAGGTCACCTACCCCTTGACGACCACGATGCTCTCGGTCCCGGGCGCGGAGGTGGTCCGCGGGTACTCGTTCTTCGGGCTCAGCTTCGTCTACATCATCTTCGAGGACGGCACCGACATGTACTGGGCGCGTAGCCGCGTGCTCGAGTACCTCAACTACGTGGGGGATCAGCTCCCAGATGGGGTCTCGCCAGCGCTGGGCCCGGACGCGACCGGCGTGGGCTGGGTCTATGAGTACGCGCTGACCAGCGACACGCTCGATCTGCAGCAGCTTCGATCGATCCAGGACTGGCAGCTCCGCTACGAGCTACAGCAGGTCGAGGGCGTCTCCGAGGTCGCCAGCCTCGGTGGCTTCGTGAAGCAGTACCAGGTGACGGTCTATCCGCAGAAGCTCCAGGCCCACGACCTGTCGCTGGCCAAGGTGAGCAGGGCCATCCAGCGGAGCAACCGCGACGTGGGCGGTCGGGTCGTCGAGCTGGCCGAGACCGAGTTCATGGTGCGCAGCCACGGCTACCTCACGTCGGTGGAGGATCTGCTCGGGATCCCTGTCGGGGTGGACGAGGATCACATCCCCATCCGGCTCGAGGATGTCGCCGACGTGGTGATCGGCCCCGAGCTGCGGCGTGGGTTCGCGGATCTCAACGGGCAGGGCGAGGTCGTCGGAGGCATCGTGATCGCCCGGTTCGGGGCCAACTCCTACCAGGTTATCGAGGACGTCAAGGAACGACTCGACGAGCTGAAGGCGACCCTCCCCGAGGGGGTGGAGATCGTTTCTGTCTACGATCGGAGCTCGCTGATCGAGCAGGCCGTCGAGACGCTGCAGGGGAAGATCGTCGAGGAGACACTGATCGTCGGCCTGATCTGTATCTTGTTCCTGTTTCATGTGCGCAGCGCGATCGTCGTGATCTCGACGCTCCCGGGCGGCATCCTGCTGGCGTTCCTCGCGATGTGGGCCCAGGGGCTGACCGCTGACATCATGAGCCTCGGCGGCATCGCCATCGCCATCGGCGCGATGATCGACGCCGCCATCGTGCTGATCGAGAACATGCACCGTCACATGGAGCGGGCTGAGCCAGACAAGGACAGCTGGAGCATCGCCATGGAGGCCTCGAAGGAGGTCGGCCCCTCCCTGTTCTTCTCTCTGCTGATCATCGCCGTGTCGTTCATGCCTATCTTCGCCCTGACAGGTCAGGAGGGTCGTCTCTTCAAGCCTCTGGCCTTCACCAAGACCTACGCGATGCTCGGGGCCGCCGCGCTCAGCATCACGATGGTCCCACTCCTCATGGGGCTGTTGATCCGGGGCAAGATCCGACCAGCCGCTGAGCATCCGGTGAACCGTGCGCTCACCGCAGCCTACCGGCCTGCGCTGGCCGCCGTGTTGCGGAATCCATGGAAGGTCCTGTTGATCGCAGCGCTTGTGCTGGTCGCCACCTGGTGGCCCCTCACACGACTCGGCAGCGAGTTCATGCCTCCCCTGGACGAGGGCGACCTGCTCTACATGCCATCGCTCCTCCCAGGGGTGTCGATGACGACGGCGAAGCAGGTCGTCCAGGCCACGGATCGGCAGATCCTGAAGACGCCCGAGGTTTCCCGGGTCTTCGGCAAGGCTGGTCGTGCACAGAGCGCCACGGACCCGGCGCCCGTGAACATGATCGAGACCGTGATCCAGCTCAAGCCACGGGAGGAGTGGCGGCCAGGGATGACGACCGAGAAGATCATGGCCGAGCTCGACGCCAACGTGCGCATGCCGGGCATCACGAACGCCTGGACCATGCCGATCAAGACCCGGATCGACATGCTGTCGACCGGCATCAAGACCCCGGTCGGGATCAAGCTGGTCGGTCCCGATCTCGACGTGTTGGCGGAGCTGGCGGAGCAGATCGAGGGCCCCCTCCGGAACGTCCCCGGGACCGCATCCGTCTACGCCGAACGTGTGACGGGGGGGAACTTCCTAGACATCACCATCGATCGCGACGCGGCCTCTCGCTATGGCATCCAGGTCGACGATGTACAACACGTGATCTCGTCCGCCGTCGGGGGCATGAACGTCACCCAGACGGTCGAGGGCCTCGAGCGGTACCCCGTCAACGTGCGGTACCCCCGCGAGTTCCGTGAGTCGATCGAGTCGATGGATGGCATCCTGGTGTGGTCGCCCATGGGGCACCACGTCCCGCTGGGCCAGGTGGCCGATCTCGCGTTCATGAAGGGACCTCCCGTCATCAAGACCGAGGGGGCGCGGCCCACCGCGTGGATCTACGTCGATGTGACCACGTCCGACATCGGCGGCTACGTCGCGGCGGCGCGCGAGGTGGTGGACGCATCCATCGAGCTGCCGCCGGGCTACGATATCGTCTGGAGCGGGCAGTTCGAGTATATGGAGCGCGCCGCACAGCGGCTCCGGATGATCGTGCCGGTCACCGTCTTGTTGGTGTTTCTGCTGCTGTTCATCCACTTCCGGTCCATCCGCGACGCGGGCCTGGTGATGGCGGGGCTGCCCTTCGCCGTGGTCGGCGGGATCTGGCTGCTGTGGGCGCTGTCCTTCGACATGAGCGTCGCGGTCAGTGTCGGCTTCATCGCTCTGGCCGGCGTGGCGTCCGAGATGATCGTGGTGATGGTCGTGTACCTCGAGCACGCGATGGCGGCGCTGGGGCCCCAAGAACGAAGCCTCGACCGACTGAACGAGGTCATCACCCACGGCGCGTCTCAGCGAGTCCGTCCGATCATCATGACAGCCTGTGCGGCCATCGGTGGGCTGCTCCCCATCATGTGGAGCCACGGAACGGGGGCGTCGATCACCCAACGCATCGCCGCGCCGATGATCGGCGGCCTCGTGTCCACCACGGTCGTCAGCCTGTTGGTCGTCCCGGTGGCCTACGCCCTCGTCGTCCGGCTGCAGTGGCGAGCGGCTCGGTCCAGCTCTGTCGACGGCGCGGAGATCGACCACCCTGGACGGAGATGAGATCGCAGCGCAGGCGAGCGCCACGCAGGCGAGCGCCACGCAGGCGAGCGCCACGCAGGCGAGCGCCACGCAGGCGTCGCGGCCTGGAGGCCCACGAGCTGTGCCCCGGGGCCCCGGGGCCTGGACAGCGGATCTATCGTGGTTAGGCGACCACGAAAATACTGGGGGCGTTTGGTGCGTTGTGTTGGTCCGACCTTCTCTGAGGCAGGCCTCGCCCAGCTGCGAGACGACTACACCTTCACCCCCGATCTCGACGAGCTGTCCGACGGGCTGTCGCTGTTTGGCAACGCCACCCGGCTCAAGATCTTCGCCCTGCTCGATCAGACTGAGCAGATGTGCGTCTGCGATCTGGCGGAGGTGCTGAAGATCAGCGTACCAGCGGTGTCACAGCACCTGGCGAAGCTGCGGGCGCTGCGGCTGGTGCGGTACCGTCGCGAGGCGCAGACGCTGTACTACAGCCTCACCGATCACCGGCTCAACGCGGTCATCCGCGCCGCCGTGGGGGGGGCCCGTGAGGCGGTGGGCGAGTAGCGCGGCGCTGCTCTGGGCAGCCTGCACGGTTTCCCGAGGTCTGCCCCCTCGATCCCGAGTTGGCTGAGCCGCAGGGTTGGGCCACGGCCGACGGGCTGACGCTGACGATCGAGCCTGGCGCGCTCTCCCTGGCACCGTTCGCCCCCGAGACGTTGTCGGTCGCCAGGGTGCCGGTGGCCAGCGCACCCCCGTTCGTGCCCGACGGCCCCGGACTGCTCGATCTGTTCGTGCTTCACCCGATCTTGTCCGTGCTCGACCCGCCCGCCCCGGTGCCGTTCTCCGCCACGCCCCGCCCGAGGGCACCGCGATCGCGCTCCACACGCTGAACTACGGGACCGGCCTGCCCGGGGGAGCGTGATGTTTCTGTATTTGCGCAATTTCTTAATGAGAGATACCACAGGGAGTGGAGTGTGTTGATGATCTGATCGGGAGCCGTGATGAGAGGATACCGAGATCTTGGTCGCAGCGCGAGCCTCGTCGGCTCGGTGGTGGCCGCGTTGGCGGCGTCGGCCTGCTGCGTCGGGCCGCTGATCTTCGCCCTGCTCGGCATCGGCGGGGCGGGGTTGCTGGTGGCGCTCGAGCCCTATCGCCCCGTGCTGATGGTCGTGACCGCGGTCCTGCTCGGGACGGGCTTCCTCTTGACAACCCGCCCGCCCGCGGCGCGCGCCGGCGCCCCGGGGTCTGCAGGCGACGGCTGCGGCTGCGGGATACCGCGGAGGGACCGAGCGGGTCGGCGCATGCTGTGGCTCGCTACCGGCGTCGTCGGGCTGGTGCTGCTGTCTCCGTACCTCACCCCCTACCTGTTGTTGTTCTGAAGGAGCTCACCATGCACCGCATCGCCCTCGCCGCAGCCCTCGGGGTCGCCGCCGCCACCGTCGGCTGCGGCGCGGCCACCACCGCGACCCACGACGCGGTCGTCGCCACCCACACCGCCACCTTCGCGGTCGAGGGGATGAGCTGTGGCTCGTGCTCGATCACGGTGCGGGCCGCCGTCGACCGGCTCGACGGCATCGCGTCGGTCGAGGTCGACGTGGACGGCGGCGCGGCCACCGTGACCTTCGACGGCGGTCGCGTCACTGCCGAGCAGATCGCCCGTGCCATCACCAGCTCGGGCTACACCGCCACGGTGCGCGCCACCGGCGGGGTCTGAGGTGGGCTGCTGTGACGTGCCCGACGAGGCTGAGGCCCGGGCCATCACCGACTGTCCGCGGTGCGGCACGCGGGGACGAGCTGTGCCCGAGCGCACCCTCGCTGCGCTGCTCGCGCCCGGCGTCACGCGCAGCGAGGGGCTCCACCGGTTCTGTCGCGAGCTTGTCTGCGGGGTGGTCTACTTCGCCGAGCGCGGCGGCGCGGTGCTCGGTCGCGACGCCTTGACGGTGCGGGTCGGGCTCAAGGAGGACGCACCGGATCGCCCGGTCTGCTACTGCTTCGGTTACTCCGCCGCAGACATCGAAGCCGACGTCACCGCCACCGGCACCTCGTCGATCCCTGGGATCATCACTGAGCGCTGCAGACGAGGCGAAGATCGGTGCCCCGAGACCAACCCTGAGGGCCGCTGCTGCCTGGGCAACGTCCGCGCGGTGCTCCGCGAGGCCCGGGACGCCGCCGCGGTGCCCGACTCGTGCGAGGGGGACGCTTGAGCTCTGCTCGGGCGCCGTCGCGGCGCCGCTGCCCTGCGATCACGCTGGGTCGCCGGGCGGCGAAGCGTTGATCGGGGGCTGATCGCCGTGTTCATCGGACACCGCCGGGGGCCGGGCGGAGGGGCAGCGCGAGGACGGCGAGGGCTCCGCGGTGGGGGGCGGCCTCCAGATATGCTGTCCCGCCATGCGCCTCAGCGATGGCGCGGACCATGGCCAGGCCGAGGCCTGCGCCGGGTGAGCCGCGGCTCTCGTCGCCACGGACGAGCCGCGCGAACACGCGCTCACGATCCGACTCGGGCACGCCAGGACCGTCGTCGTCGACGATGAACCGGATCTCGGCGTCGCCCTCCTGGACGGACAGGCGGACGACGCCCCCGTCCGGCGAGAACTTGATGGCGTTGTCGACAAGGTTGGCCAGCGCCTGCTCGAGACGCGTCTGGTCTGCGACGATGGGGGCAGCAGAGCTGTCTGCGACCTCGAGCCGGATGGCGCGCTCCTCAGCGACGTGCTCGTAGAGCGCGGCGACGCGCTGTAGGAGGAACACTGGATCCACCTCGCTGCGGTCGAGCGGCAGCATCCCGGCTTCGGCCCGCGCCAGATCGAGCAAGCAGGTCAGGAGCTGCTCGGTCGCGGTGGCCTCCTCGATGGCCGTCTCCAGGGCGCTCGCCATGCCGTCGGGCTCGTCACCGGCGAGCGCCAGCTCGGCCGACGCGCGGATCCGGGTCATCGGCGTGCGGAGGTCGTGGCCGATGTGGTCGAGGCTGGCCCGCATCTGCTCGATGCGCTCCTGGTCGGTCTGCAGGAGCCGGTTGAGCACCGTGACCATCTGGTCGATCTCGTCTCCGGTCCCCGGAGAGGGCACACGCACCGCGGGATCGCCGGTATCGAGTGCTGCCCGGGCGGCGCGCGCGACCTCGCGGACCGGGGCCAGCGCACGCTGGGTGGCCCACAGGCCGCCGCCCAGACCGAGCAGGAGCACGAGCAGCCCGCCACCGCCGACGGCGATGCGCGCGTCCCGTCGGCTCTCCTGCACGATGGCGTCGGGGAGGACGGTGTGGAGCCAGACCCCCTTCACGATCTTCGTGCGGATCGTCACCCCTGGCCTGGGCGGGCGGCCGACGCCGTCCAGCGAACGCCCTGCGTCGTCCCGTAGCTCCAGCTCGATGCCCGGGAACTCGACGTCGCCCGCCGCGTCGAAGCCACCGGCCTCATAGGCACGGATCACCTCGGCTTCGACCTCCTCGAGCAGCGCCGTGCGGCGAGCGCTCGCCAGCCGCTCGGAGGTCAGCTCCACGACGATCCCCGCGAGAACCAGCGCCAGGAACAAGGCCAGGCCGTACCACAGGTTCAGGCGCTGCGTGAGCGTCATCCCGGCGCCTCCAGCACGTAGCCCACGCCGCGACGGGTCCGGAGCATCGGGGCGGGGAACGGCTTGTCGAGCTTGGCGCGGAGGCGGCTGACGAGCACGTCGACCACGTTGGTCTGTGGGTCGAAGCTGATCCCCCAGATCCGATCCAGCAGGGTGGCCTTCGTCACCACCTGGCCGGCGTGCTGCATCAGGTATTCTAGCAGCGCATACTCCTTCGGTTGAAGCTCCAGCTCGACGCCCTCACGGCTGACCCGTCGGCTGAGGCGATCGAGCTCCAGGGGACCGACGCGCAGGGTCGTCGACTCGGTGATCTGGCCTGTGTTTCGGCGCTGCAGGGCCAAGAGGCGGGCTTCTAGCTCGGCATAGGAGTAGGGCTTGGTGAGGTAGTCGTCGGCGCCTGCCTGCAGCCCGGCGACACGATCCTCGACCGCGGACCTGGCGCTCAGGACCAGGATGGGCGTGGTGGTGCCGCGGGCCCGCGCCGTCTGGATCAGCGTCAGCCCGTCCATGCCGGGCAACATCCGATCGATGATCGCCACGTCGTAGGGGTTGGTGCGGAGGAGCCCCAGGCCCTCGAGCCCGTCGGACGCTGAGTCGACGGAGTGCCCGTTCGCCCGGAGCCCCTGATCCAAGAACTCCCGGATCCGGGCATCGTCCTCGACCACCAGGATGTACATGTTGCGTGTGCCTCTCGGAGCGACATCATGTGGTAGGTGGGACGACCCGCGTCAAGGAAGCGCGAGGAACCCACCCCGTGCGGTCGTCCGCGGAGATCTCGACGAAGTCTCCGTGCTCGGCGCGGATGAGCACAGGGGCGCCTGCATCGAGGGAGATCGTGGAGGGGGCGGACAGGGCAGGCGAGGGGCGGAGGGGTGTCGCCTCCATGACGATGGCGAGGTCCCGTGCGTTCGCCAGCTGGGACAGCGGAGAGGCCGCGGCCGTGGCGACGGTGAGGCCGAGCGCGGCTGCGGCCAGCGCGTCGCGTCTCCGTCCGGACAGCGCCACCCAGGCGATGCCTGTGAGGCCGAGCGCGACGCCGCCGCCGAAGATCCAGGCTGTCAGGTGGGGAGGGAGGAGCGTGGACACCGAAGGGTGAACGGGCGCCTCGACGGCGGAGGGATCGAGCAGCGCCGCCCGGTGGCGGGCGAGCGCGGCCTCGCCGGGGTGGCCGGCGTTCGCAGCGGCGTCGGCGCTGTCGAGGAGCTCGGCCGACGACCACTCGGCGTGGGCGGTCAGGGGTGCGAGCAGCAGGGCGAGGGAGCAGGCGAAAACCAGGCGGGTCCTCCGGAGGGTGTCGTGTCGGCTCATGCTGCCTCCTTGTGGTCGGTGTTGGAGCTGGCGCGGCCTCCGAGCATCGCCGTCGCGTGCTCGGTCAGCAGCGTGGGATCCGGGGTGCGGTTGCCGTACAGGACACGCTCTGCCTCGGCGACGAAGGCCCGGGTGGCGTCGGCGTCGGTGTCGACGACACCCGCCTCCACCAGCGCGAGCCCGGCCTCGATGACGGCGTTCGCGTCGCGCTGGGCGATGGCCCGCCGCAGCCTCCGGCGGAGACCTGCGGTGTGGCCATGGCCCCGGGCGAGAATGAGCAGCGATCCAAGGGTAGACCGGATCCGATCGCCGAACAGCCAGACGATCGCGAGCAGGGCCCACAGCGAGCCAGCCACCCAGAGCACACCCCCGCGGGCCGCCGTGGGCAGGAGGCGCCCGCGGCGGACGTCGCGTCCGGACGAGCCGGCGTCGACGCCCGCGGCGCTGGAGGAGGCCGAGGGGGGCGGCGTGGCTGTGCCCGCCCCGGTGACCCGAACTCGTGGGATCTCTACGGTGCTCGACTGGTATGTCCCCGCGACAGGGTCGAACCAGCTAAACGACAGCGGTGGCAAGGCGAGGTCGCCCGGCTCACGGGGGACGACCAGCTGGGTCAAGGTGAGCGCTCCCTTGGTGCGCGATCGGTTGGAGGGCTCGAAGGCTCGCTCGATCGGGTACGAGTCCCAGGTGTCGCCATCGGCTACCCCCGGGGCGTCGAGCGCGTCGAAGTTGCCCCGGCCCGACACAGTCCACACCAGCTCGATGGGCTCGCCAACAGACACCTCCTGCGGGACCCCCTGCAGCGCGAGGGTGAAGTCTCCAACGGCGCCGGTGTAGTCGGCGGGGCGCCCCTCGGCGGGGGGCAACGCCACGGTGAGGGAGCGCCGCGCCGAGAGATCGACGTGCGCGCTGCGCATCTGGGGCTCTGCGGAGCCCATGCCCAGGCTGCCGAACTGCTGCAGCACGCTCGGCAGGCCGGAGCCGCGGAAGAACGGGTCATTGGCGAGCAGCTCGTCGATCAGGGAGCGGCGGCGCGGCCGTGCCGTCTGCTCGATCCACTGGAGGGTCGCGGGGATCGAGGTGGACAGCTCGTACTCCCCCGCCCGGACCGGGGTGAGGCTCGCGGTCCAGGTGAACCGGGTGTAGGGCACACCGTCCACCTCGCTCTCGGTGCGGCTCGGCTCTTCGTCGAGTCCCTCGATGATGAAGTCGGGCGCGTCGATGGAGGGCGCCGCCTCGAGGGTGCCGCCGACGTCGCTGCGTAGGTAGGCGCTGACCGTGAGCGGGACAGCCTGCCCGACGACCGGATCGGTGTCCTCGAGCCACATCCGCGCGAACGCGCGCTCGGCGTCCGGCCCCACGGTGGGTGGCGTCGGCTGAGCGGAGCGACCACGCGCCGACGGGGCGGACCAGGTCGGCGACCGCGACGACGGGGCCGAAGGGTCGACGTGGAGGGTGAGGCTGGGCGTCTGGTCGGGCCCCACGGTGTACGGCCCCAGCTCGTAGCTGCCCGGAGACCCGGGGACCAGGCGGTAGGTGTAGGTCGTCTGCTGGCTGACGGCGCCGTTGATGATCTGGACCTGGGTCGACCGCCCGGTCCCGGCCACCCGCACGCCCGGGATGGAGCCGATGGTGGGGGCGGCGCCCGTGTCGGTCGTGATGGTCAAGGTGGCCGGGTCTCCGGGGGCCACGGTCTCAGGGGTGAGGTGGGCCTCGGTGGTGGCCCGTGCGGGTGCATGAGCCAGCAACAGGGTCAGCAGGGTCGCGTGCATGGGATCACCAGTCCTTGGTCGGGGTTCGTTCATCAGGCCGTGGCGTGCCGGGGGCGAAGAGGGGCACCGCCGCAGCGTCGCCTCCCGCGGCGCGGATGAGGGCCGCGGCCTGCTCAGGGGTGAGCCCCTCCTGATCACCCGCGGTCGCGGCCAAGCCCGCGACGGGGCCATCAGGTGAGGTGGGCTTGGCCATGGCGCCAGGCTCCGCCCCAGCGTCCGCGACGTCCGGGGCCGTGTCGGCGCTAGGCTCCGCCCCAGAGCCGCCCTCGGCGATCCCGTCTTGGTCGCCCTGGTCGCCCTGGTCGCCTTGGTCGCCGTCTTGGTCGCCCTGGTCGCCGTCTTGGTCGCCCTGGTCGCCGTCTTGGTCGCCCTGGTCGCCGTCTTGGTCGCCCTGGTCGCCCTGGTCGCCCTGGTCGCCGTCTTGGTCGCCCTGGTCGCCGTCTTGGTCGCCGTCTTGGTCGCCCTGGTCGCCGTCTTGGTCGCCCTGGTCGCCCTGGTCGCCGTCTTGGTCGCCCTGGTCGCCGTCTTGGTCGCCCTGGTCGCCCTGGTCGCGCTGATCATCCCCGGAGTCACCCTGGTCCTTGGGCTCGGAGTCTGCGTTGGACTGCCCCTCATCGTTGGGGCTGGGGTTGTCACAGGTCTGATCGCTCTCGTCGGGAGGGGGCTGCTGATCATCGAGATCCTGAAGCTTTGCGGCCACAAAGTCGCGGTTGAACACCGCGTCTTCATCCTCCGGATCCAGCTCCACGGCCGTCTCAAAGGCCGCCAGCGCTCTCTCCCAGCTCGCCCGGGTGTCGCCGGGGGACGTGTCGAGGGCAGCCTCACCCTGGCGATAGAGGGCGTTGCCTAGGTTGTACCAGATCTGTTGGTGCATCCCGGGCTCGGAGGTGTCGACGGCGGCGGTGAACCGCTCGGCTGCAGCCTCCCAGTCGTCGGCCTCGTAGGCCGCCACACCCTCGTTGTAGGCCTCGACCGCGGCAGGTGCGGCCAGGGCGGCGGGTGACACGCAGACGAGCGCGACGGTCAGCGCCGCCGCGGTGGCGAGCCTGCGGGTCAGCGGGCGGGGAGCTCCGCGCTCACCGACGAAGGGCTCGAGCAACAGCAACAGCAGGGCAGGGAGCAGGAACCAGGCGTAGCGCTCGAAGTACACACGGTGGGATCGGCTCTCTACCTCGTGGCGCTCGAGGTCGGCCAGCGCGGTCTCGTAGAGGGTCTCGAGGCCCGCACCGTCTCGGCCGAGGGGGACGTAGGCGCCCCCCGTGGCCTGTGCGATGGCGGTCAGGGTGGCCTCGTCCAGGCGGGAGCGGACGGGCTCGCCGCGCTCGTCGCGGACGATGGTCGTTCCTCCCCTGCCGTCCGAGATCGTGAGCAGCTCACCCTCGGCGCCTCCGACCCCGACGGTGTGGATCACGACGCCGCTCCGGGCGGCCTCCTGTGCGGCCTTGATCGCGCTGCCTTCGAGGTCCTCTCCGTCGGACACCAGCACGAGGATGCGCTCGGCTGTGTCTGCTTCGGTGAAGGCCTGGTCAGCGAGCTCGATCGCGGAGGCCAGGTCGCTTCCACCGACTGGGATCACGCCAGGCTCGAGCACCTGCAGCGAGTCCATGAACACGTCGCGGTCCAGGGTCATCGGCACCTGGAGGAACGCATCCCCGGCGAAGGCGATGAGCCCCACGCGGTCTGACGGGAACTCCCGCACCAGGTCCGCGATGGCGAGCTTGGCGCGGGTGAGGCGGTCGGGCCGCAGGTCTTGCGCGAGCATGCTCTTGGAGGTGTCGACCGCGAACATCAGCTCGATGCCCCGGCGGGTCGTCTCCTCCCACCGGTAGCCCCACTGCGGCCGCGTGAGCGCGAACAGGGTCAGGGCGGCGGCGGTCCAGAGGAGGAGCCGCTTCAGGGTGCGCTTGGGGCGCGACACCGTGACGGTCAGCCGGGCGCGCAGCTCCGGGGTCGCGATCCGGGCGAGGGCGCGCCGGCGCCGGACGCCCTCCCACACGAGGAGGCCGGCGAGCGCGAGGACCGCGAGCGAGGCTGGGATCAGGAGCTCGGGGTGCTCGAAGTGGAGTGCGTTGTCGGTGATCATGACGTTGCTCACGGGATGCGGACGCGGCCGAGCCCGAGGCTCAGCAGCTCCAGGGCGAGGAACAGGGCGGCCAGGGCGCCGGGGAACGCGAACAGCTCGCGGACGTGGTGCACCTCGGAGATGATGCGGGTCGTGGTCTCCAGAGCGTCGATCTGGTCATAGACCCTGGACAGCGCGGCGGAGTCCGAGGCGAGGAAGTACTGGCCCGAGGTGAGATCGGCGATGGCTCGCAGGGTGTCGGCCTCGACCCCGAGCTCCACGATCCGCTGCTGACCCGAGGGGTCGGTCATCCGGACGGGGCGGGGCTCTTCGGAGCCGACCCCGATGGTGTAGATCTTGACCCCGAGCGCGGCCGCGGCCTCGGCCGCGAGCTCCGGCTGCACACTCCCGGCGTTGTTTGCACCATCGGTCAACAGCACGAGCACACGCGACTTGGCGTCCGTGTCCTGGAGCCG
>DRPG01000720.1 GCA_011376105.1 Deltaproteobacteria bacterium | reverse complement strand
CCGGCGGGGCGCGTTCACCGGCGCCCACGCCGATCGTCCTGGCCTGCTGGCCACCGCCGATGGTGGGCTGCTGTTCCTCGACGAGATCGGGGAGCTGGGGCTGGATGAGCAGGCGATGCTGCTGCGGGCGGTGGAGGACAAGCGCTTCCTGCCGGTGGGGGCCGATCGCGAGCTCGAGAGCGACTTCCAGCTCATCGCGGGCACCAACCGGGATCTGCGGGAGCGGGTCGCTCAGGGGCGGTTCCGCGAGGATCTGTTGGCCCGGATCGATCTGTGGCACTTCGAGCTGCCCGGGCTCGCTCAGCGCCGTGAGGATCTAGAGCCCAACCTAGAGTACGAGCTGGAGCAGTTCGCGCGTAGATCCGGGCGACGGGTGTCGTTCAACCGGGAGGCCCGACGCAGGTTCCTCGCCTTCGCCACCTCGCCGGCGGCCACCTGGCGCGCCAACTTCCGCGATCTGAACGCAGCGGTGGTCCGCATGGCGACCCTGGCCCCGGGGGGGCGGCTGGACACGGCGGTGGTCGACGACGAGATCGAGCGCCTGCGCCTCGGCTGGGCCCCGCCCCGCCCCGGCCGGGGCGATCGGGTCTCAGAGGTGCTGGGCTCCGCCGCCGACACGCTGGATCGCTTCGATCGGGCTCAGCTCGAGGACGTGCTGGAGGTCTGTCTCCATAGCCGCTCCCTGTCGGAGGCCGGCCGCACGCTGTTCGCCGTCTCCCGGACCCGCCGCAGGACGGTCAACGACGCGGATCGGCTCCGCAAGTACCTGGCCCGCTTCGATCTGGACTTCGACACGATCCACGCCCGCTCCAGCTGACGGGCTGAGCCTGGGTGATCAGGGGATCACCTCGAGACGCACGGTGGCGCCGTCCGGAGGCTCCGGGCCCTCGAGGGGGGCGGTGGCCACACAGCGCGTCAGGGGATCGGTGTCGGACCAGGACCAACTCCAGGCCCCCGCCTCCAGGCTGCCCTCGCCGATCCGGGGCTCGGTTGGATCCGAGTGCTGCGCTGCACAGCGCTGCACCACCGCCCCCAGCGCGGCCTGCCAGCTGACCGGCTCCGCCGCGCCCCGGGCCACCACCCAGCCAGAGGCTGCGTCGTGCTTGCGGCGCAGCTCGGTGCAGGCTCGGTCCGACTCTTCGGTGCCCTGCACCAGGTCTGCGGCGTAGGCACAGAAGGCCTCGACCCCCTCCTGGTGGTGCCGCACCCAGGTCGCTGCGCGGGGGGCGTCATCGAGGGCGATGGCGGACGCCAGGGCCACCGACGCCAACGCCTCGCGCACCGTGGGGCGCTCGATGCGCGGCAGGATCGTGGCCAGCAGATCGAGATCCGCTCCGTTGAGGTAGGCCTCGACGCCGGTGTTCCCGAGCTGAGAGGCCACGAGCTGCTGCACCAGTGGATCGTCGCTCCCCTGGAGCACAGCGATCGCGGCGTCGGCGAGCTCGGCTGGATCCCAGGTGTCCGATCCCTTCAGGCTCAGGGCCCCGATCTGGTACAGGGAGGCGTAGTCGGCGATCGGATGATCGGGCCAGCGGT
>DRPG01000719.1 GCA_011376105.1 Deltaproteobacteria bacterium | reverse complement strand
TCGGGGGGCGTGCCCCCGGTGGTGCTGCCCCCGGTGGTGCTGCCCCCGGTGGTGCTGCCCCCGGTGGTGCTGCCCCCCGGGCCCTGGACCACGGACGGATAGAAGCCATCGCCATCGGCGTCAAAGTCGTTGTCCCGCCAGCAGTTGGCGTCGATCCCGTCGTACCAGATGTCGTCGGCGGTGGTGTCCCGGGGAAACACAGCGGCAGGATCGACCGGAGTCCCGGTGCTCAGCTCAAGGATGGCTGGATCCTCCTGATCGAGACAGTCGGAGAAGGCGCTGAGGACGGAGCCATCGGGCAGGATGAGATCTGCGGGCAGAGACCAGGGAGGCGCGTTGTTGTAGTAGGTGTCGATGTAGACGGCGTAGGCCGCGGCGGTGTCTCCCCCCCCGGGCAGGCGCTCGGGCATGAAGCCATCGCCGTCGGCGTCAAAGTCGTTGCGGCCGTCGCAGTCGGTGTCTTCGCCGTCGTACCAGGCGTCGGGGGTGTCGGGGTTGAAGTGGACGTCGGGATCGAAATCCCGGCAGTCGCCGAGCTGGGGCTCGGTGGCCCCCGCCGGCGCCCAGCCTGCCTCGAGCGCCTCCAGCCCCCAGGTCGCGACGAACTCAGGGTAGGCGGTGGCCACATCGACGGTGGCGCCGTCGACCTGGGCGGTGATGGGCATGTAGCCATCGCCGTCGGCGTCAAAGTCGTTACCGCCGTCGCAGTCGCTGTCGATCCCGTCATAGGGAACCTCGCCCCCGGATCCCGGGAAGATCTCGCCCGCGCTGGGGTGCAGCGCGGGATCGTCGACACAGTCGACCGGGCGCCCCTCGAACCGGGCTGGGTACTCGCCGGGGTAGTCGGCCGCGGCGACGCCGGGGTAGGTGTCGCCGTCGACATCGATCAGATCGCCGTCCCCCCCGCAGTCGTTGTCGATCCCGTCGTAGGGGACCTCCTCGAGATCTGGGCTCCGCTGGGGATCTTGGTCATCGCAGTCCACGCTCCATGGAGAGCCATCCAGATCCTGATCGAGACCGTTTCGCTTCTCCTCGAAGGTGCCCTGGGAGATCCAGGTACACCCCGGCCCACCACCGAGGCCCAACACAAGGGCGATGTGGGCTGCAGACATCGTAGAGGCGCGCATCTTCCGGTCCCCCCCTGCACGGAGTGTAGCAGCTCTGCCCCCGGAGGGCAGCGCCGGATCCCCGCAGATCACCGGACCCTACGGATCACCGAGCCCCGTAGATCACCGGACCCCGCCGTCGGGCTCCGGGGGCCCGGGGGCGATCTGCAGCCTCAGGAAGTGCTCGACGTTCCCCGATCGCGCCCCAGCGACGGGGGAGTCCATGCCCCCGAGGACGACGAAGCCCTGCGCCACACAGGCGCCCAGGATCGAGGCGATCGCGTCGCGCCGATCGGCCTCACTGCGGACCCGTCCCCCTGCCCCGACCTTGCCCCGACCGACCTCGAACTGGGGTTTGACCAGCACGATCGCCTCACCTCCGGGGCCCAGCAGCCGGTGGACGGTGGGCAGCACCAGCCGGAGCGAGATGAAGGACAGATCCGCCACCAGCAGCTCGATCGGCTCGGGCAGCGCCGAGAGATGCCTAGCGTT
>DRPG01000718.1 GCA_011376105.1 Deltaproteobacteria bacterium | reverse complement strand
GAGCTCGAGGCGCAGTACCTCAAGCGGGGGATCGGGCTGATCGATCCCGACGAGGGCGTGCAGCGCCTGCTGGACGAGCTGGCGTCGGGCACCGACGCTCAGGTGGTGTGGATGGCCGCGCGCCCCCAGCAGCTCGCGTGAGCACCGAGCACGACGTCGCAGTCATCGGCCTCGGCGCCCTGTTCCCGGGGGCCAGGGACGTCGACGCCTACTGGCAGAACATCGCTCAGGGCCACGACGCGATCACCGAGGCCAGCCCCCAGCGCCTCGATCGGCGGTTCCTCGATCCAGACGCGGTGGCGGTGGATCGGCTGGCCACGGTGCGCGGAGGCTTCGTCCCCGACGAGATGCCGTTCGACGCGGGCGCCTTCGGGATCATGCCGGTCACCGTGGCGGGCAGCGAGCCCGATCAGCTGTTCGCCCTAGAGATCGCCGCGCGCTGCCTCGACGACGCGGGCTACCTGCACCGGGGCCTCGATCGGGCGCGCACCGCGGTGATCCTCGGCCGGGGGGGCTACCTCACGCCGGGCATGGTGCGCCTGGGGCGCAAGGCGAGGGAGGGGGAACAGCTCGTCGGCATCCTCCAAAGCCTCCTGCCCGACGTGGGCGAGGACGATCTGCGTCGGGTCAAGGCTGCGTTCAGCGCCGCCGCCGGGAGCTATGGCCCCGACACCGCGATCGGGCTGGTGCCCAACCTGGCGGCCAGCCGGGTGGCCAACCGCCTCGATCTTCAGGGGCCGGCCTACACCGTCGACGCGGCCTGTGCGTCTGCGCTGATCGCGGTGGAGCACGCCGTGCGGGAGCTGCGCTCGGGTCGCTGCGAGCTGGTGCTCGCGGGCGGGGTGCATCTCACCCAAGACGTGACCTTCTGGAGCGTGTTCACTCAGCTCGGGGCCCTGTCCCGCACCGGGATGATCCGGCCGCTGGATCAGCGTGCGGACGGGCTGCTGATCGGCGAGGGGATCGGGATCCTCGCCCTGAAGCGGCTGGATCGAGCGCTCGCCGCAGACGATCGGATCTATGCGGTGCTCAAGGGCACCGGCTCGGCCAGCGACGGGCGCGCCGCGACGGTGATGGTGCCCCGGGTGGACGGCCAGGTGCTCGCGATGCAGCGTGCCTGGGCCGACGCCGGGCTGGATCCAGCCACGGTGGGGCTGGTGGAGGCCCACGGCACCGGCACGCCGGCGGGGGATGCCGCCGAGATCGAGACCCTCGCCCGGGTGTTCGGGCGCTGTGACGGCCTCGGGCCGCTGCAGGGGCGGGCAGGGATCGGCAGCGTCAAGTCGATGATCGGCCACACCATGCCGGCCGCCGGCGCCGCGGGGCTGATCAAGGCGGTGCTGGCGGCCTACCACGGGGTGCTGCCCCCGACCCTGCACTGTGAGCAGCCCCGGCCGCTGCTGAAGCAGACCCGGTTCGCTCCGATCGTCTCCGCGGCTCCCTGGACAAGTCCGCGGATCGCGGCGGTCAACGCGTTTGGCTTCGGTGGGATCAACGCCCACGTGGTGGTGGCTGCACACGGTGAGCCGGTCCAGCCCAGGCGCCCCAGCCGCTCGGTCACCGACCGAGCGGATGCTGAGATCCTGGCCCTGGCCGCCGCCGATCCTGAGGCCCTGTTGCTCGCGCTGGACGCGGGGCGTCGCCGGGGGGGCACGGGCTTGTGTCGGCTGGCCCTGGTGGATCCAAG
The DNA here is from genome assembly GCA_011376105.1 of Deltaproteobacteria bacterium. Lineage (GTDB taxonomy): Bacteria > Myxococcota_A > UBA796 > UBA796 > DRPG01. The sequence continues at coordinate 4,133 of DRPG01000718.1, read as the reverse complement.
CCCCGAGCGGCTGGCCCGGGCCCGGCGGATCGTGGCCCGGGGGCGTCCCTGGACCGGCCGGGGGGGGATCTGGTTCCGCGACGGAGGGCTGCTGGGCCAGGGGGGCAAGCTGGCGTTTGTGTTCCCCGGCATCGAGGTCGACTTCTCCCCCGAGATCCACAGCGTCGCGCACCACCTCGGCCTGCCCGCCCCCCGGCTGCCCCGAAACAGCGACGACGTCGAGCGCACCGGGATCGGGGTGGTCTCCCTGGGGCGCTTCCTCGATCGAGTGCTCACTGAGGGCTGTGGGCTGCAGCCGGATCTGTACGCGGGCCACAGCGTCGGCGAGTGGACCGGCATGATCGCGTCGGGGATCGTGCCCGGCGAAGAGATCGACGCGTTCCTCGAGCGGCTCCCCCGGGGCCAGCTGGCCGTGCCCGGGGTGCTGTTCGCCGCCGCGGGCTGTGGCGTGGAGGTCGCGGGCGAGGTGATCGCGGATCTTGGTCCGGAGATCGCGGTGTCTCACGACAACTGTCCCAAGCAGGTGGTGCTGTGCGGGCAGCAGGGCGAGATCGAGATCGCCCGGCAGCGCCTGCTGGATCGGGGCGTGTTCTGCCAGATCCTGCCGTTCCGATCCGGCTTCCACTCGCCGCTGTTCAACGACTATGTCGAGCCCCACCGTGGCTATGCCGCGTCGCTGAGCTTCGGGCCGGCCCGGATCCCGCTGCACTCCGCCACCACCGTCGGGATCTACCCTGACGATCCGGACGCCGTCCGGAGCCTGATCATCGATCACCTGGTCCAGCCCCTGCGGTTCCGGGAGCTGATCGCGTCGCTGTACGAGGACGGCGTACGGGTCTTCGTCCAGCTGGGCCAGGGCTCGGTGCCGGGTTTTGTCTCCGACACCCTCGCGGGCGCCGATCACCTGGCGATCACGGCCAGCGATCCAAGGCGCTCGGGCCTCGCACAGCTCCGCAGCGTGCTGCTGGCCCTGTTTGTGGAGGGGGCGGAGGTGGATCCCTGGCTGGCGGTGCGGGGCAGCGACACCCGGGTGCCGGTGTCGCTGGTCACACCCCTGATCCGCGTCGAGGGCTCCCTGCAGCGATCCGGGCCCGGGCCCGGGCCCGGGCCCGGGCTCGAGCCCGGGCTCGATCTCGACGGAGACGATCCCCTCCGGGTGGCCCTGGCCGAGGCCGGCGCTGAGCTGCTGCGGGGTCCCGGCGAGGTCGTCTCAGCCCTGAGGCGGACCCAGCGCCCGACCCGCTGGGTGCACCAGCGCCGGCTGTCGGTGATCGATGTGCCGGCCCTGATCGATCACAGCTTCTTCCCCCAGGCCCCGGGCTGGCCGGTGGTCTCGGATCTCGATCCGGTGGTCCCGATGACCATGACCCTGGCCATGCTGTGCGAGGCCGCCGTGCGCGCTCGCCCCGGCAGCGTGGTGGTCGAGGTGGAGCAGCTCAAGGCGATGCGCTGGCTGCGGGTCGAGCCGGCGGTGTCCGTCGAGATCGTCGTCGCCTGTGATCCACGTGATCCCGACGTCCGGGTGGCTGAGGTGGTCGGCTACGCCAGCGCCCGGATCCGGCTGGCGGGGAGCTGGCCCGACGCTCCGGCGCCTGGGCTCGAGCCACTGTCCGATCCCCAGCCATCGCCCCAGACCGCTGCGCAGATGTACGCAGAGCGGTGGATGTTCCATGGGCCGGCCTACCAGGGCGTGGTCGAGCTGATCGCGGTGGACAGGGGCGGGCTCGACGGACGGATCGAGGTGCTGGATGCGCCGGGCGCCCTGATGGACGCAGCGGGTCAGCTCGTCGGCTACTGGCTGCTCGCCACTCAGCAGATCGATCAGCTCGCGCTGCCGGTGGGGGTGGAGCGGATCCGCTGGTTCGCGGACAAGCCCCCGGTGGGGACCCTGCTCGACTGCAGGCTCCGGGTCCGGGCGCTGCGTCCCACGGAGATCGTCGCCGATCTGGAGCTGTCGCTCGAGGGGCGGCTGTGGTGCACCCTGGAGGCCTGGACCGATCACCGCTTCACCTCGGACGTCGAGATGTGCAGGGTGATGCGGCTGCCCGAGCACAGCTTCCTCGCCTGGATCGACGGCTCGGTCGCGCTGTTTGACGAGCACGCCCGCCGGGCCCCCTCGAGGGACTGGCTGATGAGGAGGTATCTCGGCGAGGCTGAGCGCGGGGCGATGCTGGCCGCGGGGCCACGGCGTCAGCGTGCCTTCCTCGACGATCGGATCGCGGCCAAGGACGCGGTGCGGGTGCTGCTGGCGCAGGAGGGGATCGCGCCGGTGTTCCCAGCTCAGCTCCAGCTGCTGGACGTCCCCGACGATCCCCACCAGTTGCGGGTCCGCTCTGGGTATGGGGACGATCTACAGGTCGCGGTGGATCGGGGCGAGCACGTCTCGGTGGCGGTGGCCCGGCGGGGTCCGGTGGCGGTGGCCCTGGCCCGGGGTGGCGAAGACCGGGCCCAGGTGGCGTGTCGGGCGGCGGGGCTGCTGCTGCAGTGCCCGGCGGTGGACCTGGACGTGGTAGAGGAGCAGGAGCAGCGGCTGCGGATCAGGGGCCAGGGTGTAGACCACGAGGCCCTCGTGCAGCTCCAGCAGATCGGTGAACACCTCGTCGCCTGGACCATGTCATGACAAGAGCCGAGATCCTCGACGCCCTGACGCAGATCGTGAGCGAGATCCTCGCCGACGATCTGGAGGGCGATCTGCACCTGACGATGGAGACCTCGTTCTCCCACGATCTAGAGCTCGAGAGCATCGAGCTGGTGGCCCTGGCCGAGGCTGTCCAGGCCCGCTACGGCGCCCACGTCGACTTCGTGGCGTGGCTCTCCGAGCTCCAGCTGGATCAGATCATCGAGCTGACCGTCGGGGATGTGGTCGACTACGTGCTGCGGGCCTCCTCAGGGGCCCCGGGGTGAGCATCGAGCACCACGTGGTCGCCCTGGGGCAGGGGCCCCCGGTGGTGCTGATCCATGGGCTGCTGGTGGGCTCTGTGGCGCAGTGGTACTTCACCCTGGCCCCCGCCCTCGCTCCTGATCACCGGGTGGTGTGCTACGACCTACGGGGCCATGGGCGCAGCGCCCGGGCGCCCTCGGGCTACGATCTAGGCACCCTGGCGCTGGATCTGGCGTCGGTGGTGCGGGATCAGGGGCTGTCTGCGCCGGTGGATCTGGTCGGTCACAGCTACGGGGGCTTGATCGCGCTGACTTATGCGCTGCAACACCCCGGGGCGGTGGGCCGGCTGGTGCTGGTGGACGTACCCCTGCCCCCCGGCGGGCACGACTGGCTGATCGAGGCCGTCGAGGGGGGCGTCGAGGGGCTGCTGCAGGCCCTGCCCGGGCCGGTACGCCAGGCCCTGTCTGGGGGTGGGCGTCGGGCGAGGCGCACGATGGCACGCCTGGGCTTCTTGATCGGGCAGAGCAGCCTGATCGCCGACGTCTTAGCTCAGGAGCCCCTGTCCGACGAGGCCCTGGCGCGCTTGCCGAACCCGACCCTGTGCCTGGTGGGGGAGGCGTCCCGCTGTGTCCCCGCGATGGCGCACCTCGCCGGGCTGCTGCCCTCCGCCCGGCTGCAGCCTGTGCCTGGCGGTCACTTCGTGCCCACCTCGGAGCCCGACGCGCTCCAGCGGCATGTCGTGGAGTTTCTCAGTGGCTGACGTCGTCGTCGGGGGGGTGCGGCTGAACGTCCAGCGCCTGGGCCCACAGCCGAGCCAGGCTGTGCCGGTGTTGTTCGTCCATGGGCTGGTGATGGACAACCTCGCCAGCTGGTACTTCACCGTGGCGAACCCGGTGGCCACCTCACGCCCGGTGATCCTCTATGATCTCCGGGGCCACGGGCGGAGCGAGAGGCCAGCCGGAGGCTATGATCTGAGCACCCTGGTGGAGGAGTTGCACGGGGTGCTGCGCGCTCAGGGGATCGATGGCTCGGTGTACCTGGTGGGCCACAGCTTCGGGGGGCTGCTGGCGCTGTCGGCGGCCCTCGCCCGGCCTCAGGCGATCGCGGGGCTGGTGCTGGTGGATGCGTTGCTGCCCGAGCCGGGCTGGGGGCAGCGCATGGCGCAGACCCTGTCGCTGGCTGGCCGTGAGCGGGACGAGCTGATCGCAGATCGCTTCTCCGATTGGCTGGGTCGGCACTCGGCCCGGAAGCG
>DRPG01000717.1 GCA_011376105.1 Deltaproteobacteria bacterium | reverse complement strand
TGGATCTTCCCCAAGGATGCCCCGCTATCCAGCTCCGTGTAGGAGACCCATCGCTCGCCCTCGTCTTCGGGATCTCCGTGTTGGATCAGGATCCGACCGTCCATCGACAGCTCGATCGATCGGGGGACGCCCTCGAGCAGTCCGCCCACCCCGGGATCGTCGACGGCACGCCAGGCGATCACCTTCTCTCCGTCGCCGTCGCGGTGTTGGATCAGCATCCGCCGCCCACGGCGATCGAGCTGCACCAGCTCCGGGTCCGGCTCCAGGATCGGGGCGGCTGCGGCGGTGTGCCACAGCACGAGGCGTCGCCCCTGGGCCAGGGCCACGATCCCACCGTCGTCGATCGCCACCACGGCGCCGAGCCACACCGAGCTCGGGAGCTCGAGGTGGTGGACGCGGCGCTGGCTCGCCACCTCCAGCACCACCACCTCGTCGTGGCACAGGGCCACCAGGTGCTGGCCCCCGGGGCTGATCCCCAGGGCCCGGGGGCGCGCCAGATCGAGCTCCGTCCGCTCCCCGGGGCTGAGGACCACCAGCCTGCTGCCGCCGTCTCTGCTCTCGACAGCGATCACCCGACCGTCGGGGAGGAGCACGGAGTCTTGGAATGTGCCGAAGTAGGTCTGGATCTCGCGCCCGGGGGACACGACATCCAGGGCGCGTCGGGCCTGCACCAGCAGGTGGCCGCTGCGGCCGTAGGCCAGGGCCACCGCCGGCGACGTATACACCTCGCCGCAGGGCTTCAGGGCCTCGTCCAGCAGCTGGATCGACGAGCCCCCCTCCAGCTGCACCGCGATCCCTGAGCCGTCAGGAGCGGCCGCGCTCGCTTCGATCCGGGCGCGGAAGCTGCGCTGCCGCAGCAGGTGGCCCGTGGCTGGATCCCAGCACCGCACCACCGAGTCCCGGCCCGCGGTGATCAGGTGCTCTCCGAGGAAGGACAGCCACCGCCGGGCGGAGGCAAACTGCGTGTCCTCTTCGTCGCGGGCGACCAGGGCCTGGCTGGGGGCGCCGCGCCGGAGATCCCACACCAGGGCGGTGGCCGACCAGCCCCCGCAGCAGCCGATCGCCAGGGAGCGCGCGTCGGGGGCGAAGGCCAGGGCGTCGATCAGATCGGGACACACCCCCTCGATCGAGCCCACCCGGCGCGCACCGGCGGGGCTGGGCTCAGCCCCCCAGACGGTGCTCAGCCCCGGTGGGCCGACGCGCACCCGCACACCCTGGCCATCGTCGAGCAGCGCTGAGCCCGACCGGGCCCCCTCGGCAAGCTCCTGGAGCGCATCCATCGCCGCGAACAGCTCGTCAGCGGTCGCGTCGATCTCGATGATCCCGTCTGCGGGCTGGACCCCGTCGAGGTACCGTCGAGCAGCCTCGACGAGCGCCTGGAGGTTCGTGCGACGCCCGTAGCCAAACCACCCCCGAACCTTCACCATGTCGCCTCCTCGATGCTGCGCTGCGGCCGGCCCACGAGATCACCGGCTCTGCCGGCGGCGCTTCTTCGAGCGCCGCCGACGCTGGCGTGCATCGGCCACCACCGCCTCTCGATCGAGGTGATCGGTGCCGGAGCGGGCCAGGTGCTCAGCGTAGGTGCCCCGGTAGTCATCTACGCCGTCGGGGCCGATGTCGACGATCCGGGTGGCCAGCCGATCGACAAACCAGCGATCGTGGCTGACGAAGATCAGGGTGCCGTCGTACGCCTCCAGGGCGCCGGCCAGCGCCTCGATCCCCTCGAGATCGAGGTGGTTGGTGGGCTCGTCCAGCACCAGGACCGTCGGCCGCTGGGCGGACAGGCGAGCGAACAGCAGCCGTGCGCCCTCCCCCCCCGAGAGGTTGCCCACCGGCTTGTCGGCGTCGTCCCGGGTGAACAGCACCGCCCCAAGGCGCGCCAGCACCGCCCCCATGCCCTCGTCGTGGCACACGTCCCACAGGCAGGACAGCACGCTCTGCGCAGGATCCCCCAGCGCCTCGGCGTGATCCTGGGGGAAGTAGCCCACGTCGGTCTCGTGACCCCAGGTGATCGTGCCGCTGTCGGGGGGCAGCAGCCCCATCGCGATCTTGAGCAGGGTGGACTTGCCGATCCCATTGGGCCCCAGGATCGCGAGCCGATCCCCGCGCTCTACGGTGATGGACACATCGACCAGCACGGCCTTGTCATTGAATGATCGGTCGATGTGCTCGAGCTTGAGCACCTCGCGGCCGCTGGGCCTGCGGGCCTGGAAGCGAAAGCCGGGGTGTCGTCTTGACGAGCGTGGAAGCTCCTCGATGACGATCTTCTCCATCCGCTTCTGCCGGCTGTTGGCCTGCCTCGCCTTGGTGGCCTTGGCGCTGAACCGGGCGATGAACGCCTTGTGATCCGCGATCTCGGCCTCGCGCCTTGCGATCTCGGCCTCAAGGCGGAGCCGCGCCTCGGCCTTGCGGGCCACGAACGAGGTGTAGTCTCCCCGATAGGGGGTGACGCGCTCGTAGTCGACGTCCAGGATGTGGGTACACACCGCGTCGAGGAACCGGAGATCGTGGGACACCACCACCACACAGCCCACGTGATCGGCGAGGAAGCCCTCGAGCCACTTGATCGCGAGGATGTCGAGGTGGTTGGTGGGCTCGTCGAGGAACAGCAGATCGGGCTCCGCCGCCAGGGTCTTCGCCAGCAGCGCCCGGAGCTTGAACCCGCCCGACAGCACCCGCAGGGGCTGTGGGTGGAGGCCCGCCTCGATCCCCAAGCCCTCGAGGATCTTGGCCGCCCTCGACTCCAGGCGGTAGCCATCGAACCGCAGCACCACGTCCTCGAGCTGGCTGTAGCGCGTGTCGTCGAAGGGCTCGGTCGCGAGCACCCGCTCTCTCTCGACCATCGCCTCCCACAGCTGGTGGTTGCCCATCATCACCAGCTGCAGGATCGGGACGTCTTCGTAGCGGAAGTGATCCTGCTCGAGCACCCCCAGCCGGGCGTGCCGGGGACGCACCACCTCGCCCGCCGATGGGGCCTCCTGCCCGGCGAGGATCCGCAGCAGGGTGGACTTGCCCGCGCCGTTGGCGCCGACGATGCCATAGCGTTGGCCCGGCTCGAGCTGGAGATCGGCGCCCGTGAACAGGGTCTGGCCACCGAAGTGCATGGACAGCGAGGTCGCGGTGATCATGGTGTGGGTGTGTAGCACGCCGTGTGCGGACCCACCGTCGGCCGCCCCGATCCACCGCAGCAGACCCACGCCCACCGCGGCGGACCCACGCCCACCGCGGCGGTCACGGGCCGCCCCGATCGTGGGAGCGAGCGGCCGCTCGACGCACCGGGATCCGGGGACGCGGCCCAGAGGGGCGGAGCGTCCGCGGTCTGGGCGCGCTATTTTGCGCGTCCCTGGAGGGTTCATGCACAAGTTCACGGTGGCCATGCTCGCCACGCTGGGGCTCACAAGGTGTCACCCGGGCGATCCAGAGCCGACCCTGGCCGACAACTTCGGTGTGGAGGAGACCCAGGGCGAGCCGGGCTGCGACAACCTGCTCCCGGCCTGTCTGTTCCCCTTCCCCTCCGATGCCTTCAGCGGCGCTGAGGGCATCGAGCTGCCGCGGTCTCCCTTCCTTGGCTCCACCACCCTGAGCGTGGAGTCCTTCGCGAGCAACAAGGGCTTCGGCGCCGCCAGCCCGATCCTGTTCCAGCTGCTCGACGCAGAGCCCCCGGGTGAGCCGTTCGACAGCGCCCCCTCCCTCGAGCCGGGCCACCCCACCGTGCTGATCGACGCCGCCACCGGCGAGTGGATCCCCCACTGGGTGGAGCACGACTACCTCTCCCCTGAGCTCGATCCGCCGCTGCTGGTGATCCGGCCTGCGATCCCCCTGCCCCGGGGGACGGAGATCGTGGTGGGGGTGCGCGATCTGCGCGACGCCTCCGGCGCGGTGGTGGAGGCCCCCGAGGCCTTCCGCGCCCTGCGGGACCAGACCGCCAGCCGCTGGATCGGCCTCCACGATCGGCGGGCCCACTTCGACGAGGTCGTGTTCCCCACCCTGGAGGCGGCCGGGATCCAGCGCGGGACGCTCCAGCTCGCCTGGTCCTTCCCGGTCCAGTCCGGTGAGGACGCGACCGCTCCGCTGCTCTCGGTGCGCGACACCATCTTCGACGCGCTGCCCGCGGGTGGGCCCGCTTACACCATCGACGCGATCACGGTCTGCGATGGGCTCGACGACGATCCGATCTGCCACCCATCGGTGCGGGTGATCGTCGACGGCACCGCGTCGATCCCCAGCGTGATCGGGCCCCCCGACGCGCTCGGGATCCAGAGGCTCCGCACCGACGGTGTGGGCAACCCGGTGGTCGAGGGGGTCGAGGTGTGGCCCTTCCGGCTGCAGCTGCCCCACGTCGCGTTCGAGGGCGACGGCCCGGTCCCGGTGATGCAGTACGGCCACGGCTTCCTCGGCCGGATGGCCGAGGCCGACAACGGCTGGCTCCGGGACATGGCCGAGCGCCTGGGGTTCGCGATCCTCGCCTGCGACATGCAGGGCATGAACGAGCGGGATCTCACCACCTGGCTGGCGGTGATGGGCCAGGACGGTGGGCGGTTTCCCGAGCTCCAGGAGCTCGCGTTCCAGGGGATCGTCAACCAGCTGGTGCAGCAGCGCCTGGTCAAGACCTCCCTCGCCGAGGATCCGGCGCCGGAGCTGCGCCGCGCCGACGGCCAGCTCGCCTGGGATCCCTCGACGGTCTGGTACTATGGAAACAGCCAGGGGGGCTCGGTGGGCACCCTCGTGACCGCTGTGTCGCTGGACATCGAGCGCGGCGTGCTCGGGGTCCCGGGCAGCGGGTATCCACTGCTGCTCCACCGCAGCACCGTGTTCAGCGACTTTGGCACCCTGCTGGAGCTCACCATGGGCACCCCCGAGGGGGTCAGCGCGTTCCTCGCCATGCTGGGCACCGGCTGGGATGCCTCCGATCCCCTGACCTTTGCGCCCCACCTCCACGGCGATCCTCTGCCGAACACCCCCGATCACGAGGTGTTGTTCCACGTGGCGAAGGAGGATCAGCAGGTGCACAACGAGGCGAGCTTCATCAGCGGGCGGGCGGCTTATGCCACCCTGATGGTCCCCGCGATCCGATCGGTGTTCGGCCTGCCCGAGACCCCCTACCCAGCCTCCCCCGGGGCTGCGCTGGTGGAGGTGGACTTTGGCGTGCCCGACGATCCGACCCCCGAGGATCCGCCTGACGGAGACGCCTCGATGCCCGACGGGGGCGACACCCACGGCTGGCTCCGCAAGTGGGAGCCCGCCCAGGACCAGATGGTGCACTTCCTCCGCACCGGAGAGATGATCGACGTGTGCGGGGGCGTCCCCTGCGTCACCGGTCCCCAGTAGCGCGGCTGCGCGGCTGCGCGGCTGCGCGGCTGCGCGGCTGCGCGGCTGAGCGGCTGAGCGGCTGCGCGGCTGCGCGGCTGAGCGGCTGCGCGTCGCCGGAGCCCGGGAGCGCTCTGGCGACGCGACCACCACGGGCTGGCCGTACCGCCTTCGATCGAGCGCAGTACAAGAGCTGGCAGGTGATTTCTAGCTAGAACAGGCCTGAGACACCACCAATCTCTCTGTGCCTGCACACACTCGATGTGGATCTTCTGGACTTGTTTTGAGCAAAAAAGTACACTCATGGCCCCCCGGAGGGCGCCATGTCGGCCCCCAACATCTACGACTACCTCGACTTCCGCTCCTTCCTGAGGAGCTGGTTCGAGGCACGAAAGGCTGAAGAACCCAGGTTTAGCAAACGATCCTTCGCCCGGCTCGCGGGCAAGTCGTCGCCGGGCCTCCTCACCGAAGTCCTCAACGGGCGACAGCTGTCGCCGAAGATGGTGAGTGCCTTCGCCAACGCCATGAAGCTCACCGCGCCCGAGGCAGACTTCTTCGACGCCCTGGTCCAGCTCGATCAGGCGCGCTCCACCCGGGAGCGCAACCACGCCTGGGATCGGATCAGCGCGAGCCGATCGTTTCAGGAGGCTCGCCGGATCGAGGGCGCCTCGGTCCGCTACCTGTCCGACTGGTGGATCCCCGTGATCCGGGAGCTGGCCCACCGCCGCGACTTCCAGCCCGATCCAGCCTGGATCGCGGCCCGGATCCGTCCTCCGATCACCGAGGCCATGGCCCGCCGGGGGCTGGAGACCCTGATCGAGCTCGAGATGTTGATCGAGCGCGACGACGGCGGTCTGGCACCTGCAGAGGGCGTCCTCACCACGCCTCAGGAGGTGGCGGGTCTGGCGGTCCACAACTACCACCTTGGGATGCTGCAGCGTGCCATCGAGTCCATCGACGGGGTGGATCCTGAAGAGCGCCACCTCCTCGCCGCGACCGTGAGCGTCCCCCACTCGGTCGTCGGCCAGCTCAAGGACGAGCTCAACGCGTTCCACCGTCGCATCATCGATCTGTGTGGTCGCTACGAGGGCGATGCGGAAGAGGTCCTGCAGCTACACTTCGTCTTGTTTCCGCTCTCGGATCGAGCCGCAGGAGAGTCGTCGTGAACAGGATCTGGGGCTTGATCCCGCTCATCTTCGCGCTCTGTGGCGGGTGCAGATCGGAGCACCTCTTCCCCGGCGCGACCGGGGTGGGCAACCCGGGCAAGGGCACACAGCAGCTCGCCCGAGGCGGCGGGCTCACCCTGACCGACGCGAGGGTCGAGGTCACGTCCTGGCTGATCGATGGCTGCGCGGGCCACAGCGAGCGGCTCGAGATCGAGCAGCAGATCGATCTGCTCGAGCCAGCGTCGGTCGACGTCCCGGGGGGCTCGTGGTGTGGCCTGAGCCTGATCCTGCAGCCGCCCCTGATCATCGAGGGGATCGCCGGGGGTGGGGAGCCCGGCAAGGGCACCTTCCGCCTCGAGCTACAGAGCGAGGGGGCCCAGCTGGTGCTCACCCCTCCGTTCCTCCTCGACGAGCACACGCTGATCTTCGAGCTGGGCTACCCCGGGTGGATCAGTGAGACCAGCCTCAAGCTCGAAGATGGCGTAGAGATCATGATCGACGAGGGTCATCCCCGTCACGACGAGCTGATCGAGCGACTCGGGGAGGGCTCCGCCCTGTACCTCGACGGAGACGGCGACGGCAGGATCGATCACAGCGAGCGCGACCAGGCCCTGGCCAGCGGCCCGCTCCACCGAGACGACGAAGACGAAGAAGAGGACGACGACTGATGCACCTCACCTCGCCGCTCGCCGCCGTCGCGCGCGCTGTCGGCTGGTTGCTCTTGTACTTGTGTGTCCTCCCCGCGGCGTGGGCTGGTCCCTCCAGCCTGCTCGGGGTGGGGGAGTTCGTCAGCCCCGGCCCGCTGGCCGAGCCCCACGCACACCTCTCGGGCATCACCCAGTGCACCAAGTGTCACGCGCCTGGGCAGGGGGTCATCCCAGAGCGCTGCATGGCCTGCCACGAAGAGGTGGAGACCGAGGTCCGCACCGGCAACGGGTTCCACCGGGGCCGGGGGCAGGAGTGTGTGTCCTGCCACCCCGATCACCAGGGCGCGAGCTTTCCGCTCACCCGGATCGACGAGGGCAACTTCGCCCACGGCCTGGAGACGGGGTTCTCCCTCAAGGGCGAGCACAGCGAGCTTCAGTGCACCGACTGCCACTCCCGGGGCTCGTGGGCCAACATCGAGCCCGAGTGTGCGAGCTGTCACGAGGAGCCTCACCTCAAGGCCGATCGGGCTCGCCCCCTGGCCACCTGTGACAGCTGCCACACCACCTACGACTGGGGGGTCGAGTCGGTGCGCTCCAGCGTCCTCGATCACACCGATCTGTCCCAGGTCGACTTTGTGCTTGAGGGAGCCCACCTCGACGTCGAGTGCATCGACTGCCACGAAGAGGCCTTGTTCGTGCCGACCCTGTTCGGCGGCTGCGACAGCTGCCACGAGAACCCACACCGGGCTGAGTTCGACGTCGAGTGCACCGACTGCCACGGAGAGGTGGGCTGGCGCCCGGTGCCCGACTTCGATCACGAGCTGACCGGCTACACGCTCCAGGGCGTGCACGCTCAGGTCGAGTGCGAACAGTGCCACGGAGATCACGCCACCGCGCGCCTGCCCCACGAGACCTGCACCGACTGCCACGAAGACATCCACCGGGGGCAGTTCGGCACCCGCAGCTGCGACACGTGTCACTCAGTGCGGCTCGCGGACTTCGCCCTCGACGGCTTCGATCACGACGAGAGCGAGTTCCCACTCCGGGGCAACCACGCTCAGGTCGAGTGCGAACAGTGCCATGGAGAGGGCCGATCGGCCACCTACACCCCGGTCGCCCACGCGGACTGCGACGACTGCCACGAAGACATCCACGAGGGGCAGTTCGAGCCCACCGCCTGCCGGGTGTGCCACGTCGAGGAGGGCTGGGACGTCGAGGACTTCGACCACGATCGCACCAACTTCCCCCTGGTGGGCAAGCACCAGGACGTCGAGTGCGAGCAGTGCCACCCCGACGAGCAGTGGTCCGGGATCCACCACGACTTCTGCGAGGACTGCCACACCGATCACCCCCATGACACGATCTTCGATCCCCCCTCCTGTGAGGGCTGCCACACCCCCAACGACTGGCTCGAGGTGTACTTCGAGCACCTGACCGAGACCGGCTTCGATCTCGCGCCTCAGCACAGCGAGGCCCCCTGCATGGACTGCCACGTGGCCGCCGATCAGTTCGCCGGCCTCGAGACGGCCTGTGAGGCGTGCCACCTCAAGACCCAGCCCTTTGGCCACTACGAGGGCGGCTGCGACGAGTGTCACCAGGGCAGCCACTGGCTGCCCGCCGATCTCGGCGACGTAGACCACGCGATGACGGGCTTCGCCCTGAGGGGCGCCCACACCATGGTGGACTGCGTCGGGTGCCACGGCCCTGAGGGCACCCCCTACGGCACCGCGGACGCCTCGTGCGTCTCCTGCCATGCAGAGGACGACATCCACCGGAGCCTGCTGGGTCAGACCTGCGACAGCTGCCACAACGAGATCGGCTGGTTCCGGACCCGGTTTCGGCACCAGCAGACGGGCTGGCCGCTGCGGGGCAGCCACCGGCTCGCCGCCTGTGTCGACTGCCACGCCGTCGCCTACGCCGGCACCCCCGAGGACTGCCGGAGCTGCCACGAGATCCAGGCCCCGCTGGACGTGCTCGCACACCAGAGCGCCTTCTTCCCCCAGTGTGATCGCTGTCATCGGCCCTACACCTGGGGCGTGGCGCTGAGAGGTGTTCAGTGAGCC
>DRPG01000716.1 GCA_011376105.1 Deltaproteobacteria bacterium | reverse complement strand
GGCGCCATACAAGATCCTCAGCAGCAGGGAGCCGACGGCCACCGCCACGAACAGCCCGGCGGTGGCCCACTGGGCGGGGTGGGGCCCGGGCTGTTCGATCGTGTCGTTGAGATCGTCGTGGGGGGCCTCGCCCGGTCGGGGGGCCTCACGATCCTGTGAGAGTGATCTGGCCTGGGCCTCCAGCCTGCGGCGCCGTCGATCGAGGGCAGCTGTCTTCGCGCGTTCCTCGTGGTCCATCGGCGGACCCTACCACGCAGGAGGGATGCGTTGAGCGAGCCAGTGGAGCCCTCGGTGCTGCGGGCCCTCGTCCTGCTGCCGACCTTCGTCGTCGCGCTGCTGTGGTGGCTGCAGCCTCCCCGGGGACGAGAGCTGGGGGCGGTGCTCACCGCCGGGGCCTGGATCGCGATCGTGATCGGCGCGATCCACCAGCCAGCGCTGGCGCACGGGGCCTGGTCTTACCAGGCGATCGGCGGGATCGTGTTGGGGATCCCGCTGGACGTCTGGATCGGGTGGGCGTCGCTGTGGCTGCTGCCGGTGCTGGTGTGGCGGGATCGGATCCCGGTGATCGCGATGGTCCTTGCGGCGCTATGGCTCGATCTGTTGTTTGTGCCCAGGCTCTACCCCCTGGTGGCCCTGGGCCCCACCTGGATCCCCTGGGATCTCTTCACCATCGGTCTCGCCTGTGTCCCCGCCTGGTGGGGGGTGCGCTGGAGCCGAGCGGGGATCCATCCAGGGATCCGGGCTGCGCTACAGTCAGCCTGCTACCTGGCGATCTCCCTGTGGATGATCCCCTCGATCGCGCTGGGGGAGGGGCCGTGGGTGGTCCTTGCCTCGTGGTCCCGCCCCGGGCTGGATCTAGTGCTCCAGCTGGTGTTGTTGTGGGTGGGCGTGTTCCTCGCCTCGGTGCACGAGCTGGTCCGCGCCGGCGGAGGGCCTCCGATCCCGATGGATCCACCGATCCGGCTGGTGACCACCGGCCCCTATGCCTACGTGCGGAACCCGATGCAGCTGTCGGCGGCCCTGCTGTGGCTGATCTGGGGAGGGATCCTGGGCAGCGCTCCGGTGGCCCTGGGGGCGGTGATCACCGTCGGCTATGGCGCGACCTTTGCCACGGTCCATGAGTCCACCCACCTGCCCGGCCGCTGGCCCCGGTGGCGCGCCTGGGCCGACGCGGTCGGGGCCTGGTGGCCCCGGTGGTCTCCTCACGTCCCGGACGAGGCCACGCTGTGGGTCGCCCGGGGCTGTGATCCCTGCAGCGAGCTGGGGGACTGGATCGCCGCCCGCGCCCCCCGGGGGCTGCGGATCCGGGCCGCTGAGGATCACCCCGGGGCGCTGCGTAGGCTCCGGTGGGAGCACCCCCACGCCCCGGCTGAGGAGGGGATCGCGGCCCTGGCCCGGGCCGTGGAGCAGATCCACCTGGGGTGGGCGGTGCTGGGCTGGATCGTCCGCCTGCCGGGGCTGGTGCAGCTGCTTGGGCTGCTGGTGGACGCGTCCGGGGGCTCCGCCCGCACCCTCGGACGATCGCTGTCGCCCAGAGGGCCGGGCGCCCCAGGCGCCCCGTCGGCTGCGGCTGCGCTGGACGCTCCCGCTGCTCCGGGCGCTTCGGCGGAGCAGGGCATGGCCCTGTGCGGGCCTGTGCTCCGGGGGAGCGTACAGCCCCCGCCGTCGGGTACAGATCCGGTCCCGGGGCAGCGCCTGCTCCGGGACCCCATCCACACGGAGGCTTCCTTGGCGACACCCAGGTTCGAGGTCCGCAACCCTGCCACCGGGGCACGGGTCGAGACGATCGAGGGACACAGCGACAAGGTCGTGGCCCAGCGGATCGAGGCCGCCCACCGGGCCTGGCTCGGCTGGAGGCGCACGCCCCTGGAGGCCCGGACGGAGGTGCTGTGCCGAGCCGCCGGGCTGTTGCGGGAGCGCGCCGAGCCCCTCGCGGAGCGGATGGCCATCGAGATGGGCAAGCCGATCACCGAGGGACGCGGCGAGGTCCACAAGTGCGCCTGGGTCTGTGAGCACTATGCCGAGCACGCGGCCCGGCTGCTCGCCCCCCGGGCGCTCGGGAGCGACGCTGCGCAGAGTTACGTCGCGTGGCGCCCCCTGGGGGTGGTGTTGGCGGTGATGCCCTGGAATTTTCCTCTTTGGCAAGTATTCCGCTTTGCGGCCCCGGCCCTGGCCGCAGGCAACGGCGCCCTGCTCAAGCACGCACCCAACGTGCCCGGCTGTGCGCTGGCCATCGAGGCCCTGCTGGTGGACGCGGGGCTGCCCCCCGGGGTGTTCCAGGCCCTGCTGATCGACGTCGGTCAGGTACCCGGGGTGATCTCCGATCGGCGGGTGGTGGCCGCCACCCTGACCGGCAGCACCGGGGCGGGGCGGGCGGTGGCGGAGCAGGCGGGACGCTGCCTGAAGCCCACGGTGCTGGAGCTGGGGGGCTCGGATCCGTACCTGATCCTCGAGGACGCAGAGCTCGGGTCGGCGGCGGAGGCCTGTGTGACCAGCAGGCTGATCAACTCGGGCCAGAGCTGCATCGCCGCCAAGCGCCTCGTGGTGGTGGACGCGGTCTACGATCCCTTCGTCGAGGCGGTGGTGGCACAGATGCAGGGCCAACCGCTCGGCGATCCCCTCGACGAGGCCACCCGGATCGGTCCCCTGGCCCGTCCCGATCTGCGGGACACGCTGCACCGGCAGGTGACCCAGACGGTGGCGGCGGGCGCGCGGCTCGCGCTGGGGGGGGTGTGTCCGCCGGGGCCGGGCAGCTTCTACCCGCCCACGGTGCTGGTGGACGTGCCCGAGGGCAGCCCGGGCTACACCGAGGAGACCTTCGGTCCGGTGGTGTCGATCCTGCGGGCCCGGGACGAGGCCCACGCGATCGAGCTGGCCAACGACACGGTGTATGGCTTGGGCGCAGCGGTGTTCACCCGAGACGTCGCCCGGGGCCAGCGGATCGCCGAGGAGGAGCTGCAGGCCGGCGCCTGCTTCGTCAACGCGTTTGTCCGCTCCGATCCTCGGCTCCCGTTTGGAGGCATCAAGGACAGCGGCTACGGCAGGGAGCTGTCGGAGCTGGGGATCCGAGCCTTCGTCAACGCCAAGACGGTGTACATCGCCTGAGGCGAGCCCGGCTGTGTCCACAGGCCCGCCCGCGGGCGGGGGGAGGCCCCGATGCTGTTGCTGATCTTGTCCTGCACCGCAGCTCCCGGGGGCCCGGGATCCTCCAACGCAGATCGTGCCTCCGGAGCCCGGGAGCCCAGAGCGCCTGCGCCCGGAGCCCCTGCGCCCGGAGCCCCCACACCCCGGGCCGCCGGGGACGCCGTGCTCGGGCCGGGGGCGAGGCCCCAGACCCACCGGGAGATGGTGTTGGATCGGGACGCGAGCCGTCACCCCGGCGACGGTGGAGGCTCCTGGCGGGGGGTGGCGCTGCCCGGGCCCGTCGAGGTCGGCTCCCCTGTCCAGCTGGTCGCCGAGTACGTGGCGGGCCCGGTGGGGATCGACGAGGGGGGCGCGCTGACGCTGATCCCGTCGCCCTTCTGGGGCTGGAGCCCGCCTCAGGGGCACACCCCGGACGAGCCGGGCTTCACCGTGATCGAGGCCCCCGATGGGATCGTGCTGCAGCCCCGATCGGGTGGTGGGCAGCTGTCCGTCACCGTCGGGGGCCGAGCGCTGGCGCCCGGTGAGATCGTTCGGTTCACCTATGGATCGGGGGACACCGCCCGCGTCGATCGCTTTGCCTCGCGGGCTGCAGCGCTGTGGATCGGTGTGGACGCCGACGGTGACGGCGTGCGCTCGGTGGTCCCTGAGCCGGTGTCGATCGAGGTGGTGGCTGGGCCCGCGGCCCAGGTGGTGGCGATCCTGCCCAGCGCTGCAGCGCCCGGCGAGGTCGTCCCGCTGCGGCTGGCGGTCCTCGACGCAGTGGGCAACGCGTTCGGGCGCTGGCCCGGCACGCTGACGCTGCAGGCCTCGTCCCCGCGGCTGTCCGGGCCTGCTCAGATCACGCTCGGGCCCGACGACGAGGGCCTGGCCACGGTGCAGCTCGTGCCGGAGGTGCCGGGGGTGTACACCGTCACCGTGGCCGGGGTGGGGCCGCCGGTCACCACCAACCCCCTGGTGGTGCGCGATGGGATCGAGCCTATCCTGTGGGGGGATCTCCAGATCCACAGCGGGCTGTCCGATGGGACCGGGGATCCCGCCGAGGTGTGGCGCTACGCCAGGGAGGTGGCCGCCCTGGACGTCGCCGCGATCACCGATCACGATCACTGGGGGATGCGCTTCCTCGACGCCCACCCGAGGCTGTGGGCGGACCTCGATCGAGCGGTGGACGAGGCGTACGAGCCCCAGCGCTTCGTGTCGATCCATGGCTTCGAGCACACCCACTGGCTGTATGGCCACCGCCACGTGCTGTACTTCGACGGCCCGGGGCCGCTGCTGTCCTCGCTGGATCCGGCGACCGACACGCCCGAGGAGCTGTGGGCGGCGCTGCAGGGGCGGATGGCCCTGTCGGTGCCCCACCACCCCGCGGGGGGGCCGGTGCCGATCGACTGGCGTCGGGGCACCCACCCGGTCCTCGAGCCGGTGGTGGAGATCGCGTCGGTCCATGGCCAGAGCGAGGATCCCAGCCTGCCCGGGGTGATCTACGACGCCGTCCCCGGAGCCTTTGCCTCGGAGCAGCTACAGCAGGGGCGCCGCCTCGGGCTGATCGGCTCGACCGACGGGCACGACGGGCACCCGGGGCTGAGCCAGCTGGCCGGAGGGCACGGAGGGCTGGCGGCGATCCTCGCGCCACAGCGCACCCGGGGCGCGGTGTACCAGGCCCTGATGGCGCGCAGGGTCTACGCCACCAATGGGCCCCGGATCGTGCTGCGGGTCTCGGTCCGGGGGGCGCCCCCTGGCTCGGTGCTGCCGGCGGGCCCGCCTGCGCCGATCGAGGCCCGGGTCGTCGGCACCGCGCCGATCGAGCGGGTGGAGCTGGTGGGGCGGGGCGGGGTGATCGGCAGCCAGGTCGGCACGGGGTCCCTGCTGTTCACCACCTGGGAGCTGGACGCGCCCGCGCCGGGCGATCTGGCCTATGTGCGCGTGGTGCAGGTCGACGGGGGGCTGGCCTGGTCGTCCCCGGTGTTCTTCGATCCTCCGGAGGGTTAAGCCGCCCCCGGAGGGCCCATGAACCCAGCTGAGCTTGCTGCCTTCGGGATCGCCGGCAACATGACGGGTCACCTCGAGCAGGCGGGGGAGGCGAGCGACTTCGCTGAGGTGACCACCCGCGCCGATCGTCCCAGGGGCATGTTCCCGATCCACCTGCCAGAGATCGAGCACCGGCTGGGGATCTGGCCGTTCTCGTCGCGGTGGCTGGTGTTGCCCGGAGAGGCGGTGGACGTGCAGCCCGAGCCCGAGGTGGCGCTGCGGTGCAGCCTGGAGTACGACGCGGGCGGGGTCTGCGGGATCGTGCCCACCGCCTTCGCCGCGGCCGACGACACCAGCCTGCGGCGGCACGCGCCCAAGATCCACCACAAGAAGAACTGGGGCCCCCACACCAAGGGCCTGGCACAGCCCTGGCTGCCGCTGGATCGCTTCGACGCGTCGGGGGCGCTGCACCACCACCGCCTGGGCTGCTGGCTGATCCGGGACGGGAGCTGCAGCGCCTATGGAGAGGACAGCCCGGTCCGCACCTATGGCACCTGCTACGCCCCGCTGGTGGGCTGGATGATCGATCGCCTGCGTCACCAGCGAGACGAGGGTCCGCTCGACGATCTGAGCGCGTGGATCCAGCGCGCCGGGCGCCCCCGCGAGGCGGTGATCTGCATCGGAGCCACCCGCTACACCGAGCTGGGGCAGGGCACCTACGTGCAGCCCGGCGACGAGGTGATCGTCGTGGTCTACGACGAGCGGAGCCATGCGCCGGGCACCGTGGGCGAGCGTCTGGCCCGCCGGGTTCTGCTCGAGGGGGCCTCGGTGCTGCGCCGGCGGGTGGTCGAAGCCCCGCCCCCGGGGGCGTAGATCGCTATCGACAGGGCGGGAACGAGGGGTGCTCCTGCTGACCCACGGTCAGCCCGTCGTTATCCCCCACCAGATCCTCGACCGTGATCCCGCTGCCCGAGGGATCGCCTTCGACCTCGAAGTCGTACCACAGCAACAGATCCTCGGGGCTGTTCAGCCCGTCGAGATCGTCCGCCACCTGATCGGGGGAGCGGGCGCCGCTGAAGATCCGCACATCGTCGATCCAGCCGATCCAGGGATCGTGCTGGGCCGAGCCCTCGGCGTAGTTGCCGATGGTGGTGTTGCCCGCCAGGGTTGAGCCCGAGAGCGGACCCACGCCCTCGGAGACGCCATCGACCATGATCACCGCGGTGGTGCCGTCCCAGGCGCCGGCGATGTGGTGCCAGGCATCATCGGAGACGGTGCTGCTGCCGACGATCTGATCGGTGCCCGCGAGGCTGACGAAGGCCCGACCCCCGGTCACACCGATCACATAGCCTAGGCCGGCGGAGCCTCGGCCATAGCCCGCGGCGATCTGCTGGCCGTCGTAGTTGGTCCGCACCCAGGCCTGCACCGTGCGGGAGGTGTCCTCGAAGGGCAGCCCCACGTCGTTGCTCACGATCCGATCCGCTCCCCCGTGCAGCAGCAGGCACCGCTCAGAGCTGCCGGAGGTGTACTCGTTGGGCCCGGGGGGCGGGGTGTTGCCGGTGCCGGTGCCGGTGCCGGTGCCGGTGCCGGTGCCTGCGCCGGTGTCGGCGCTGGTGTCGGTACTCTTGATCGGAGAGGAGCCGTCGCGGCTCCCTCCGCCGCAGGAGGCCAGCAGGATCACGAACCAGGAGAGAGAAAGGAGCGCTCGCATGGCCGAAGTCTAAGGTCTGCGGCTCGTCGGGGAGTCGAGGAAGCGTCAACACGATAGGAGCCGCGCTATGTTGCACATCGTGTGGTTGCCGTTGTGGGCGGGGTGCTCTCTGCTCGAGCTCTCCGCCCTGGAGCGATCGTTCCCCCAGGCGGAGGGTGAGCTCGCGATCGAGGGGTTGCCCGAGCCGATCCAGATCACCCGGGACGCCTACGGGGTGCCCCACCTCCGGGCTCAGACCGAGGCCGGGGCCTGGTACGGTCTGGGCTTCCTCCATGGCCAGGATCGCCTGTTCCAGGCCGATCTGATGCGTCGGGTGGCGTTCGGTCGGACGGCCGCGTGGTTCGGGCCCTCCGCCACCCGCTTCGATCACTTCATCCGGGGGATGCGCCTCGAGGCGCTGGCCTCCGCCAGCTTCGAGGCGATGGACGCGCCCGCCCGGGCGATGCTCGAGGCCTACACCGACGGGCTGAACGCAGGCGCGGCGTCCCTGCCGGCCCCCCCCGTCGAGCACCGCCTGCTCGACGCCCCGTTCGAGCCCTGGTCTCCCCGCGACTGCCTGGCGATCTCGTTCCTGCAGTCCTGGAGCCTGTCGAGCAACCTCCGCCATGAGATCGCGGCCCTGATGCTGGCGGAGCTGGAGCCGGAGGTGCTCGACGCGCTGACCCGCACCGTGGGCGACACCCCTCCGCTGGATC
>DRPG01000715.1 GCA_011376105.1 Deltaproteobacteria bacterium | reverse complement strand
GGCTTGGTCCGCTGGGCGGGTCCAGACCCCCACCCTGAACCTCCTGGTGGCCCGCGAGCGGGAGATCCTCGCCCACACCCCACGCCCATACTGGGAGATCGTGGTGGACTTCTCCCACACCCCCGAGGGGGCGGAGGAGCAGAGCTGGCAGGGCCGCTACCACGATCCCGAGGCGGCCAAGGCGTCGGACGATCCCGAGCACCGCGCGGGGCGCCTGTTCGATCGGGGGCTGGTGGACGCGCTGGTGGCCGCCCTGGGGGAGTCCCCCGAGGGGATCGCCGGCGAGAGGCGCAGGAAGTCCAAGCAGAAGCCACCGCTGCCCTTCGATCTGACCAGCCTCCAGCGCGAGGCGAATCGACGCTACTCCATGTCGGCCAAGCGCACCTTGAACGCCGCTCAGCGTCTATACGAGGGCCACAAGCTCGTCACCTACCCCAGGACCGACAGCCGGAACCTACCCGATGACTACGAGCCGGTGGTGGGGCAGCTGCTGACCGCGCTGGCGGCCCTGCCCCCGGGGGACTGGGCTGAGCACGCCGCGCTGGCGACCCGGATCTCCGGCGATGGGCCTCAGAACCTTGCCAAGATCCTGGACTCCTCCAAGGTCAGCGATCACTTCGCGGTCGTGCCCACGGGCAACCCCCTGGTCGAGCCCCTGGGGGGCGACGATCTGCGGGTGTTCGATCTCGTCGTGCGCCAGTTCCTGGCGAGCCTGATGGGGCCCGCCACCTGGGCCACGGTGGAGCGCGTCGTCGAGCTGGATGTGGGCCAGGTGCTCGGGGGCAAGCCCGCGCGCTTCCGCACCACGGCGCGCAACCTCGAGATCCCGGGGTTCCTCGAGGCCCTGGGTCAGGAGGCGGGCGCAGGGACGTCGCTGCCGGCCCTGGTCCCGGGCCAGGACTCCTCCTCGGGGGTCACCGTGCCCCGCGGCGCGATCGCGATCGAAGACAAGGAGACGAAGCCACCGGGGCGCTACTCCGAGGCCCAGCTCCTGCGGATGATGGAGACCGCGGGCGAGAAGCTCGACGAAGACGAGCTGTCGGACGCGATGAAGGATCGGGGCCTGGGCACGCCGGCGACCCGGGCCGACATCATCGAGGGCCTGGTCCGCAAGACCTACGCCCACCGGGTGGGCGGCAAGCTGGCCCCCACGGCCAAGGCCATGCGCCTGATCGACGTGCTGGAGCGGGTCGACGTCGACGCGCTGGCGAGCCCGAAGCTCACCGGCGAGTGGGAGTTCGCGCTGCACGAGGTGGCCACCGGCCAGCGCGCCCGTGCCGACGTCGAGAAGGCCTTCTTCGACTACACCAAGTCGATGACCGACGCCCTGACAGGGTTTGAGTACACCGAGCTGTATAGCCGGGACGAGCCGGTCGGGATCTGCCCCGCCTGTGGACACAAGGTGTTCGAGGAGGTCCGCGGCTACCTCTGTGAGCGCAACACAGGCAAGGACACCGAGTGCGACTTCATCATCTGGAAGGAGCGGATGGGGCGCTACATCAACCCCCGGCTCGTCCGGGAGCTGCTGGCGTCAGAAGATGGTGTGGTCAACGACGTGCCCTACTTTGTGGACATGTCGGGGCGTCGGTTCCTCCAGGGCAGGGTGCAGCTCGGGAAGAACTTCGTTGAGTCCAAGGACAAGGAGATGTGGGGGCTGAACGTCACCCTCGGAGGGGGCGCCTCCAGCGAAGAGGACGAAGATCCCGAGGAGATCCTCGGTGAGGCCTTCCCCTGTCCAGCGGAGCATGAGGGCGTAGAGGGCTGCGTCATCGTGGAGACCAACCACCGCTGGGTCTGCCGGGAGATCCTCGAGGGGCGACAGCGCAAGGGGCCGGTGCTCCCGAAGAAGGTCTGCCAGCGGGACATGGATCCCCTGGAGGCCCAGGCCTTCTTCAGCGAAGAGGCCCGCACCGACTTCCTCGAAGACTTCATCTCCCGCCGGGGGCGCCCGTTCAAGGGGGCCCTGATCCGTAAACCTACAGGCAAACACGGGTTCGAGTTCCCCCCGAGGGAGGCCAAGCCCAAGAAGAAGGCACCGGCGCGGAAGAAGGCACCAGCGCGGAAGACCGCCGCCCGGAAGAAGGCACCAGCGCGGAAGACCACCGCCCGGAAGAAGGCACCGGCGCGGAAGACCACCGCCCGGAAGAAGGCACCAGCGCGGAAGACCACCGCCCGGAAGGCCGCCTCCACCGAGGCCACCCCCACCGAGGCCATGGCGGAGACCACGACCCGCAGCCGCGCCAGCGCGAGCCGTGCGAAGGAGAAGGCGCCGACCCGCAGCCGCACCACCCGATCGAGGAGCAAGGCCAGCCCAACACCGGCGGAGAGCAGCTCTTCGGAGTCGACCTCGAGCTCCTGATCGCCCCTGTGGGGTCGGCACAGGTGCCCGATCCCCGGCGCTGCGATAGAGGGCGCCATGGAGCTGCCGACCCCTGAGGTGAGGGTTCGGGTGTGCTCGCCGGTCGACGGCGTCTCGGGGACGATCCTGTACGAAGCGCTCGATGCTCTCGGACAGATCGTCCCGGGTCCGCGGGTCGCGGTGATCGCCCGGATGCATGGCAACGAGCCCGTAGGCGACGCGGTCCTCAAGCGTCTGGGGGCCACGATCCCGGAGCGCCTGAGGGCAGGCGCTGTCCTCTCGATCCGGGCCAACGAGCTCGCGGCAGAGAGCAACCTGCGGCACACCCCTGAGGGCTCGGATCTCAACCGCCTGTGGGACGCCGACAGCCTGGCGAGGCTGCGGTCCCAGCCCCCTGAGGCGCTGTCGTACGAGGAGTCCCGGGCGGTGGAGCTAGCGCCGCTGCTGCTGCGCTGCGACGCGGTGCTGGACCTGCACTCAACCAGCCGACCTGCATCTTCATTCCTTGTCTTTCGGGATGATCAGCGCCACGCTGCCCTCGCCCGGCGCCTCGGGGTCGAGCGCCTGGTCACCGGGCTCCACGAGAACGGGATCCTGTCGGGGGGGGTGGGCTCGAACGTGGGCCTGCGGCCCGGAGAGCAGGGGCCCAGGCTCGGGTTCACCTTTGAGGCGGGTCAGCACACCGATCCCGGGAACGCCGAGCGGGCTTGGCTGGTCACCGAGCGCTTCCTCTCCGAGCTGGGTCTGTGGCGGATCGCGCCTGAGGCCAGCCAGATCCGCAGCGAGATCTTCGAGGTGGTGGATCGGTTCCGCCAGGCGCCGGGGACGACCCCTCAGTACCGGTTCGTGGGCTATGAGGGGGGGGAGCCCGGGGGAGGGCGCCGCGGCGCGCCGAGGAGGCTGCACTCCTTCGAGGAGATCGAGGTCGACGAGATCGTGCTCCGGCGCGGGCGCTCGGAGGTCGTCCGGGCCGACACCCCCTTCACCATGCTGATGCCAGCTCCCCAGACCGATCCGGGGACCGATCTGTACTACGTCACTCAGCAGCGCCACGGCGGGCTGTCGGAGGGCGAGCCCCGCACCGACGCTGAGGCGAGGGGCGAGGCCCTCGCCATCGAGCGGATGCTCGATCTGCTCGCCGACGATGAGTTCGAGCGGGGCAGCACCTGGGTCTCGTTCGACGATCGGAGGCTGTTCGATCTCTGCGCGAGCATCATCGGCCGGAGCCTGAGGCTGGGGGAGGGGCACCCCCACCGCAGGATCGCGGTGGTGGGGCGCGGGGATCACGGCGGCGGAGAGACCGAGCGCCGCACCGGCCAGCGGTACCGCCAGGCGATGCGGGCCGCCATCGCCCGGGGGCTGGCGGTCGAGCGGATCCAGGTGCTGCGGGGCACCCCCCTGTCCTGGATCGATGCGGTCACGGGGCCGGGTATGCTCAAGCTCCTTCAGGAGCGCAGGGAGCGGTTTGGCCCGGATCACCCCAACCCCCGGATGCGGGTGTCGCTGCGACAGCCCCACACCACCTCCCTGCTGGTGGCCGGCGATCTGGAGCACGCGCTGCAGACCGGAGACACGCGCCACGTGCGGGTGGCGTTCCTGGTCGAGGCCGCGAGCGTCGAGCCCGATGGGTCGACCGCCCGGGTCCGGGTCGTGCGCAGCGGCCTCGTCTCCTCCCGGCCGGAGGTGATCCAGGCCGCAGACAGCCTGCTGCGTTCGCTGCGCAGCGAGCACCGCTACCAGATGCGTCACGGAGCGCTGCGGGGCGAGGCGGCGATCCATGGGCTCGCGATCGACGGTGCGATCGAGACCCGTCCTGATCCAGAGGCGCTGGCACGCCTGCGCTCCTCCCTGATCCGGGCCCAGCTGAGGTTGTGGTGTGATCTGCTGCTGCACGAGATCATCGAGCCTGTCCACCTCGATGGAGCCGAGGCCCTGGGCCGCTGGCTGGCGCAGATCATGGCCGCCACCGGGATCCTGGATGCATCCGCCCTAAGATCGATGGTGATCCGGCCTGAGCGGGGGGGCTTCGTCGTGGATCCCGAGACCATCGCGCACCTGTACGATCGAGTCCATACACCCTCGGGGGGCCCGGAGCTTCCGATCCCCGGGATCCTCGGTGCGGGCCCCTCCAAAGAGGGCTCGCCCCTGCTGATCGTCGGGACCCCGGGCGGAGCCTCTCCGCCCCAGCCGCTGCTGGCGCGCGATGTCACCGCGGACACCCTCGAGCGCTGGGTGGGGTGGAAGCGGTTTGTGCGTGGTGTGCACGCCATCCCCGACACCCGCGGCAAGGACATGGATCTCGCGTTCTCTCCGCAGGTGATCCGCCCGATCCTGATCCGCTGGTTCGAAGCGGCCCAGGCGCTGGCCCACGATCACCCCGGAGACGTGATGGTGGTGATCGCGGGCGATGGGCTGAACCCGACCCGGGATCGCCTCTCGGACGCGTTCGCGCTGCTGGCCGCCCATCGCCGGTGTGTGCAGGATCCAAGCGTGCGTTACCTGCGGATCCAGCACGCTCAGGGCACCCACCTGTCGTGGATGAAGGACTTCCTGATCGCGCTGCACCACCGCCCGGCGGAGGGCCCGTCGGTGCAGATGCAGTTCGAGGTGGAGCACGGTGCCACGGTCAACGTGGTCATGGTGCTGTGTCGGGATCTCGGCGTCGTCGAGCCCTCGCGACGCTGGTCGCTCGATGGGTGGTCGCTGCTGAGCTGTGGGGTGATCCTCGCCGATCTCGAGAGCCGCAACACCGAGGACTACCAGGTGGGGATGTTCACCGAGCACCCATCGCTGCATGGTCGGGCGGGCTCGGGGGGAGCGAACCAGGAGCTGCTGCACTTCGGCCGGGCCCACTGCGACGGGCTGCTGCACCAGGCCCGGGCCCGGGCCGAGCAGGGGCTGACCTCCACCGAGCAGTTCGAGCGCAGCCTCGTCGAGCAGATCGCCCGGTGGATCGAGCGGGTGCGGGTGTGGCACCACAGCAGCCAGTCCGCACCGCGCGACGTGGAGGCCCGGGGGCGCTGGGTGGCGCGGCGCCTTGGGCTGGCCGACGCCCGGCTGGCCCGGGCCCTGGCCCGGGAGATGGAGCGGGACACCCCCGCGTCGTTGGCTGCAGCCCAGCTGTGGGCTTCGGTCCCGCCCTGGCCGGGCCCGGCGGCGGGTGGGGTGGGGCCTTCCTGAGGAGCTGCGGTGGAGGGTATCCTGGGGCGCCGGGGGAGCCTTGGAGTACACCGTCACAGCCTTCAACGGAGACTCGATCCAGATCGATGGCGAGAACTGGATGGCGGCGATGGGCAAGGCGCTGGCCTTCTTTGGCATCGATCTCTCGGAGATCGAGCGGTTCACCTGCTCCTCGAGCCACGACGGCGCGGTGTTCGTGGAGGAGCCCAGCGGGGGGCGCTCCTGGATGGTGCGTCCCCAGCTCGCCGGGCCCCAGCAGATCGAGCGGGCGGAGCCCGCGGGCGGTGCGGGCGGCGCAGGTCTCCAGCTTGCAGCGATCGCTTCGGCCAACACCCTGCCTGATCCCATCGCGGGGTGGCCCGCACAGGATCGCACACCCTGCTGGGAGGATCACCTCTTCGAGCTCAACATGGATCTGGCCACCGCGGAGCGCGACGAGTCGTGCCACCTAGCGCTCGACGTCGTCCTCGCCCATGTCCCGGCCCAGGGTGGCGGGATCGCGTGCGCGTCCGGAGGGGTGCTGGCCTTCGTGGCCGCCCGGGGCCCCGCCGCCCCCCAGCTCCTCCACCGCAGGGTGGGGCCGGGGGAGGGGCTGGTGGGGCTGTGCTTTGACATGCAGCGCACCCTGCTGGTGCAGGACGCAGCGACCGATCCCCACACCGGGGATCTGGATCGGCGAGCCGGGCTCGAGCCCCGGGCGGTGCTGTGTGTGCCGATCCTCGGCGTCGCCGGGCGGCGGCTCGGCGTGCTCCAGCTCGTCGAGCCCACCGAGATCGTGTTCACCGAGGTCCACGTCGCGGCCGCCGAGCAGGTGAGCGCCAGCTTGGCTCGAGCCCTCGACCGGTGGTAGAACGCGGTTGGAAGAACCATGCGTTTCCACATCCAGGACTCCAACGGAAGAGAAGCCCACGTCGAGGCCGTCGACTGGATGATGGCCATGGTGCGGGCTGTCGACGTCTTCGGCGCGAGCCCCTCGGGGTTCGACTGTGAGCAGGGCTCGACGGGGATCGTCCACATCTCCGATCCGCGCTCCGGGGACTGGTGGCGCGTCGCACCGGTGGGCGAAGACGTCGATCTCGACACCTCCGAGGTACAGCGTCCTCCGCCCCAGGAGGCGGATCTCCAGGCCGATGGCGATCCAGCCATGCCGCCCCGGATCCGTCGCTACCGCACCGCGCGCCGCCTGCCCCTGTGGTCCCCGCGCTCCGCGCCGCGTCCGATCGAGGCCGACGCAGCCTCGATCGATGGGCGTCCCCCGAACCTCGCTGAGCGCCTGTTCGAGCTCTCGATGGAGATCGGCGCCCAGCCCCACGCCGAGGCTGCCTCCTCTCACACCCTGCACCTGGCCATGACCTTGGTCCCGTGCGAGGCTGGCAGCGTGCTGCGCAGCGGATCGGGCGGGTTCGAGTTCTTCGTGGTCCAGGGCGGCGGTGGAGACTCCCTAGTGGGCCGGAGGGTGCCGCTGGGGCAGGGCATCGTGGGGGCCGCCTACGACGCAGGGGTCACCATCCGGGTGGAGGATGTGGCCTCCGATCCTCGCCACCTCAAGGAGATCGACGCAGAGACCCACTTCGAGACCCGCTCGATCCTCTGTGTGCCGATCCGCTCGGACGAAGCCTTCCACGGTGCGATCGAGCTGCTCAACCCCAAGGAGCACGCCTTCCGCCCCTGGCACGTCGACGTGGTGGAGAGCCTGGCCGCGGCCCTGGCGGAGAAGGTCGCCAGCTCGTTGGCGCCGGGCCCCTGATCCAACCCAGGCCCAGCCCTGCTCCGCTCCGCTCCGGGGGGAGGATCGGGCTCTAGAGCGTTACCTTCCGGCCTCGGAGGGGATTTGGATGGACTGGTTTGACGAGCCTGTTGAGCTCGACGCAGCACAGGCAGCCCTGATCGCAGAGGGCATGCGGGCGGTCGCGGGGGCCGATGGGCTGCTCCACGAGCGTGAGCTCGCCCTCATCGCCTCGTTCGAGGCCGAGCTGCCCGAGCCGGCCGACGCTGGGCAGGCGGTCCTGGGCAGCGAGCTCCTCCAGCGCACCTTCGTACGCTCCCTGATCATGGTCGCCCTGGCGGATGGCACCCTGGGCACCCGCGAGCGCGAGGTGATCCGGGAGCTCGCCGCAGCCCAGGAGATCGGAGACGCCGTCATCGATGCCTGTGTCATCGAGGTGAAGCAGCGGTTTCTCAAGGTCTTCGCCGGTGTCGACGTGTTCCGGGACTCCGTCGTCCAGGTCGCCCTCGATCTGGGCCTGGCCGAGTCGGAGGTCGACGCCCTGCGTCAGGAGGCCTGAGGTGATCCTCGATCCAGGGGAGACCCTCGATGCGCTGATCGGTCCGTGGTCTATCTTCCAGCTGGCCCGGGGGCACCGCTTCTCGACCGACGATCTGGTCACGGCCTGGCGGGCGTCCCTCGCTGCGCCCCGGGCCCGGACCCTGCTGGATCTGGGCTGTGGTGTGGGCTCGGTGGGGCTGTGCACCCTGTACCGGGTGGGGCCCGAGGCCTCCCTGGTGGCGATCGAGGCTCAGGACGTCAGCGTCGGGTTGTTCCGCCGCACCATCGCGCACAACCACCTGTCCGAGCGGATCACCCTGCACCACGGCGATCTACGGGATCCCACGATCCTGCCCGAGGGCTCCCGCTTCGAGCTGATCACGGGCTCCCCTCCCTATGTCCCCGTTGGAAACGGTGTGATCTCGCCCCACCCCCAGCGGGCCGGGGCCCGGATGGAGCTGCGGGGCTCGGTGTTCGACTACTGCGCCGCGGCTGCACGGTGGTTGGCCCCGGGCGGGCGGCTCTGCTTCGTCATGCTCGCTGACGATCCAAGGACCGAGGCCGCACCGCTGGCTGCGGGGCTCGGGGTGATCGAGCGCTGGGACTATGTGTTCGGGGCGGGCCGGGAGCCCCACATCGCCACCTTGGTGTGCGGCCACGCCGACGAGGTCTCCAGGCGGCCCCGCCGCACCGGGACCCTGATCATCCGCGGCGAAGACGGTGTCCACACCGAGGCCTACCAGGCCTTCCGGCGCGACATGGGGTTCACCCGCTGAGCGACGCCTGGGATATGTGCTCGCATGCACACCATCCGCATCAGCTGTAGCCCCGATGCCGACGATCTGTTCATGGTCCGGGCGTTGCTCGAGGGCCAGCTCGACACCGGCGGCTACCGGTTCGAGATCGGCACCTCCCCGACCGATGCCCTCAACCAGATCGCCGCGGGGCGAGACGCACCCGAGGTGATCGCCCTGTCCATCGCACACCTGCCCGCGGTCGCCGAGCGCTACCTGCTGCTGCCCCATGGGGGCTCCCTGGGCGAAGGCTACGGCCCGGTGGTGGTGGCGCCCCGTCCCGCCACGATCGACGATCTGCGGGGCTCGAGGATCGGGATCCCCGGGCTGACCACCACCGCCTGGCTGGTGCTTCGGCTGATCCTCGGCGAGGCCTCCGACACCGAGCCCGTCGTGATCCCGATCGAGCCCTACTCCAGGATCTTCGAGGCGCTCCGCGACGGCACGATCGATCACGGGCTGGTGATCCACGAGGGGCGACTGACGTATGCCCGCGAGGGGATGCACGCGGTCGTCGAGCTTGGGGCGTGGTGGGCGACAGCCACCTCCGGCTTGCCCCTGCCGCTCGGAGGCAACGCGATCCGGCGCGATCTGGGTCCTGTGGTGATCGCTGAGGTCTCGGCGCTGCTGCGGGCGAGCATCGCACATGCGCTGGAGCACCGGGAGGAGGCGATCGCCTGGCTGCTGGCCCGGGGCTCGGCCCTCGACACCCCCGAGCTGGTCTCCGAGTACCTGGGCATGTACGCCAACGCCCGCACCCTCGACTACGGCCCGGAGGGCCGCAGGGGGGTGGAGGTGTTGTTCGAGCGAGCCACCGCTGCAGGCCT
Source organism: Deltaproteobacteria bacterium (assembly GCA_011376105.1). Taxonomy (GTDB): domain Bacteria; phylum Myxococcota_A; class UBA796; order UBA796; genus DRPG01. The sequence goes on along the minus strand of DRPG01000715.1, from coordinate 21,933 downwards.
GATCCCGCCCGTGGGGCCGATCGACTGGGCCCCCTGAGCCGCCCCGGGGTGGGCGTGCGGGCCTGGTGACAGGGGGCTGACATCCTCGAGCCCCCCACGGACGGCGAACGGAGGGGTGGTGAGGGCGAGGGAGGTGAGGAGGGTCTCTTCTGGGAGGAGGGTCTCTTCTGGGGCCAGGAGACAGCCCCTGTGTCTCCCCGGCTCATCCCCTGTGTCTCCCCGGCTCATCCCCTGTGCCTCCCCGGATCGTCCCGGATTATTGCCCGGTGATCGTCGACAGGTGCTGGTTCATCCTGCGCAGCCTGTGCCCCAGGGTCGCCACCAGCTTCCAGAGCACCAGGTTGCCCAGGGCGGGCTCCATCATGCAGTACTCCCGCAGGGCGTCGCGCTCGATCGTCAGCAGGTGCCCGAAGCCCTTGGCGACCACCGACGCGGAGCGGGGATCGGTGCCGATCAGGGCCAGCTCACCGAAGTGCTCCCCCTCCTGGAGGCTGGCGACCTCCCGACCCTCGATCTGGACCGAGAACTCGCCCTGGACCACGACATACAGTGTGTCCCCGACCTCCCCCTGGCGCATGATCACCTGATCGGGGCTGACGAACAGCTCGTTGACGATCCGGCCGACCCTCAGCCGGGCGTGGAAGGGGAGATCCTCGAACAGGAACAGGCTCTCCATCGCCTTGGCCCGCGCCGCCACTGCCTCGGCCTCGAGCACCGCCTCGGGCTCGATCGCGATCACGGTGACGTTGTCTCGTCCGCCCCGGTGCAGCGCGGCCTGGATCAGGCCGTCGACCGCCTGCGTGAGGTTGAGCTGCATCATCAGCCCGAGCATCTCGCCGGGCTCGACCATGTCCGACAGCCCATCGGAGCACAGCAGGATCCGATCCCCGTCGATCAGCTCCACGTGCAGGGTGTCGGTGCGGACGTTGGGGTACAGCCCCACCGCCCGGGTGATCACGTTGCGGTAGCGGCTGGTGGCGGCGTCTTCCCGGGTCATGGCGCCGGTGCGGATCAGCTCGTTGACCATCGAGTGATCTTCCGAGAGCTGCCGTAGCTCTCCATCGCGCACCAGGTAGGCCCTGGAGTCGCCCACGTGGACGATGAAGCCCGCGCCGCCTCCGATGATCGCGGCGACCAAGGTGGTGGTCATGCCCTGTCGCCCGGTGGCGGTGGCGGCCTCATAGACTCTGCGGGAGGCGGCGTTAGCGGCCTGATCCAGCAGCTGGAGCACCGCGTTGCGGGTGTCTCGGTTGGCGTTGGTGGCGAAGGCATCCACCGCGGCCTTGAGCTGGGGTGCGTAGCTCTGGAAGGTGTTGACGGTGATCGCAGAGGCGAGCTCCCCCGCCTTGCGGCCCCCCACGCCATCGGCCACGACGAAGACCCCGAACTCCTCTGCAGCGAGCAGGGAGTCTTCGTTGTGTTTGCGCTTGAGCCCTACATCGGTTCGAGCGTGGAACTTCAGCATGGACCCCCTCGCGCGGGTGCGCCCGCCGACCATAACCCCCTGCGGCGCAACCCTCACTCGACGACCAGCGGCAGGCGGCGCTCGAGGATGGGTGGACCGTCGACCTGACCCTGCAGGGTGGGGGCGAGCTGCACGATCAGCTCCCAGCTCCCTGGGGGCTGATCGTTGCCCAGCGCGATCTCCCAGGTCCACCGGCCAGCCCCCCCGGCGGCGAGCCGGGTGTCCTCGAGGGTGTACCAGGGGGGCTTGGTGTCGAGCCTGCGGACCAGCTCCACCGAGAAGCGCTCGGGGAGGGCGGTGGGCTCGGCGTCGGGACCCTCCCCGGGGGCCCACAGGGACGCGGACAGCTCGAGGCCCCGGAAGGGAGTCCCGGTGGGGATCGCGTGGCCGGCCCCGGTGTTCTGGAGCTCGAGGGTCAGCCGCAGGGGCTCTCCCCCCCGGACGATCCGGCTGGCTTCGGGGGCGAGGATCAGGCTCACGGCCCGGGCTGGATCCCGGGTCCAGCTGTGGGCGCGGTCCCGGCGGTGGCAGTCGAGGCAGCCGACGCCGGCCTCGGCCCAGGCCGAGCGGGACCACTCTCCGTAGGTGTCGTACAGGGGCAGGTTGGCGCCGGGCCAGGTGAGCTGGTGGCAGGTCGCGCAGCCTTCTGAGGAGGCCAGCTGTGGGGACCAGACGCGATCGTGGAGCCCCTCGCCCCGGGCGGCGTCCTCGGTGGAGACCACGATCTTCCCCTCCCGGACGTGGCAGGCCATGCAGGTGACCCCCTCGAGCTGCAGGGTGGCGTCCCAGTCCGGGTTCTCCAGGGGCTCGTCGTCAGGGGACCAGACAGGCAGCTGATCGTGCTGGGATAGCAGCGGCAGGTGGCAGCTGCCACAGGCGGTCACCCCGGTGCGCGCCGTGGCCTCTCGCAGCGCGGCGCTGGGGGTGAGGTTGTGGGGCCCCGAGGCCCAGCCCTCGTGAGCCCCGCGGTGGCAGGCATAGCAGCCCTGAGCGCTGCCGTTGGCCAGCTCCGGGGGACGTGGCCCCGGATCGAAGGGCAGCAGATCCCCAAACAGGGGCCCGTCGAGCCGGGGGGCCGGCGGTGGGGGCGGTGGGGGCTCGGGGACCGGCTCGATCTCTTCGGTGCTCTTGCCGAACAAGCGGACGGGGCCGATGCCCGACAGCAGCACGAGCCCCAGGGACGCGGAGATGAGGGGAGCGCGCAGGGCGCTTAGGGTGCGGCGTCGCATGGATCCTGGGGCGGTGAAGGGGGAGGATCGACGGGATGGAGGGGTCCACTGATGGATGGAGGGGTCCACTGATGGATGGAGGGGTCCACTGATGGATGGAGGGGGGATCGGCAGGACGGAGGGGGAGTTGAGCCCGGCGCGGGGCGCCTCTTGGGGCTCGGGGTTCCCTGTAGGTAACGCCGGGATCGACCACATATCGATCCTCGTCGACCTCTAGAAGTCGACGATCTCGGGGTGATCCCCCAGGGGGTTTGGAGGGATCAGGACCTGTGAGCCGCTGGGGCCGTACAGCTCGACGTACGCTGCATAGCCCGAGGTGACGCGCTTGACGTAGTCGCGGGTCTCCCGGAACGGGATGTGCTCGATGAAAGCGTCCATCGGCAGCTCGACGCCGGTGCCCCGCAGCCAGGTCGAGACGTTGAACGGCCCCCCGTTGTAGGACGCCACCGCCAGGGGGAAGGCTCCGTCGAAGCGCTCCATCAGCAGCCCGAGGTAGGTGATCCCGTACCGGATGGACAGGACTGGATCCTCAAGATCTCCTGCGGTGAACGCTGTGTTTCCCTTGAGATCAGCGAGCAGGTGCCCGGTGCGGGGCATGATCTGCATCGCCCCCCGGGCCCCCACCCGTGAGACGGCGGTCGCGTTGTAGGTCGACTCCTGCCGCATCAGCCCCAGGACCAGGAAGGGATCGACGTTGTGTTCTCGGCTGGCGGCCCACACCACCTGATCGTGGGCCAGCGGGAAGGTCAGTCGTGCGGCCTCTTGTCGCAGCTCTGGATCGGTCTGCTCCTCCCACAAGCTGTTGGTGAACCGCGCCGCGTGGTGGTGATCGTGGGCTGCGAGGAACAGGGTCCGCCAGTCCTCGGCGGTCACCCGGCGGACCTTGCGGGCCGGGTTGCGACCCCGCCGATAGTCGCTGCGCCAGCTCTCGTACCACTGGGACATCAGCGGACCAGACAGATCGTACAGCCCGACCAGGGCCAGATCATGGATCGCGAGCAGCTCGGGCCAGTAGCGACCGTAGCGGGCCGTGAAGCGATCCAGCGCGGATCTCCCGGCCTCGGCCTGCCACAGGGCCCCGTCCCGGTAGCTGCTCGGCGGAGCGCGCTCGGGCTTGGGCTCGCCCGCCGGGGGCAGGGGCTCGGGGATCGAGGAGCTCGACGACCAAGGCCAGGGCAGGGCGCTTAGGCCGGTCGTGGGGGCCCGGGGCGCGAGCTTCGTCAGCGCGGCGATCGGGATCGTCGGGGTGGTGTCGTCGAGCAGCGGGGCCTCCCAGCGTGGCGGGGGCTGGGGGAGGGCCACCTCGGGGGGCGGCTCGTTGGGGGGGGCCCCCACCCACGAGCCGCTCCGGGCCAGGGGAGCGCGCTGTGGCGTGCCCTCCTGGGTCTGGCGGATCAACACCGCGTACCAAGACGTTGGATCCTGCTCGAGGACCCACCGTCGATCGCGCTCAGCCTCATCGCTGCGCTCTAGCAGCTCGAGGGCCCGCGCCCGCCAGTAGCGCGACTCGACGAGCCAGGACCGATCCTGGGTGATGATCGCTGAGAAGCGAGCCACTGCCTGCTGTAGATCGCCGCCCATCAGGGAGGAGAAGGCGGCGAAGAACGTGCCCCGGCGACCGGTCCAGCCCCCGCCCGCCGCCACCTGATCGAACTGGGTGCGGGCGTCCAGGTAGCGGCCCGCGAGCAGCATCGTGCGCCCCACGTCCTCATGGGAGCGGCGCCACTCCCGGGTGCTGCCGTGCTTAGCCTGCATCTGCAGCGCGTAGTCGGCGGCGGCCTGGTGTCGACCCGCCCGGCTCATGACCCGGTACCGGCTCCAGGCGGATCGGGGGTGCCCCTCGGCGGCGTACTGGGCGCCGTACCAGTCGGCGAGGAAGTCCCACTGGTGGGTGCGCCAGCCAAAGCGCTCAGCCTCGTCCTCGACAAAGGCTGTCAGATCGGGATCGTCCGCGGAGAGCTGGACCAGCTCTTCGAACAGCGCCCACGCATCGTCCCGCCGCCGTGCGTCCCGGAGGGAGAGCGCACGCTGGATCCGATCGTCGAGGGTGTCGGGGATCTCGGCGGGTTGGCCCTCTGCCCGGAGCTGGGCCAGCCGTTCCTCGGCCACCCGCCCGGTGAGGGGGGCCGCGTGGGTGACGGCCAGCTCGGTGAGGAGCTGGACCGCACGCTGGGGATCGCCGCCCTGGAGCGCGGCCAGGGCCAGGGAGAGATCGACCTGCTCGCTGATCGGTGCCCGGGGATGATCTTCGTCATAGCTCCGGGCGATCCCGCGGGCGGCGGCGGCGTGGCCGAGCTCGGCGTGGGACCGGGCCATCAGACGCAGGCAGGCCTCCGCGTGCTCGCCCGTGGGCCACCGCTCGCGGTACCGCTCGCACTCCTGGATCGCGACCCCCCTGCGCCCGCGCAGGTAGTCCTGCTCAGCCTCGTGGTAGGCCCCCCAGGGGGCCAGGGGCCCGTCGGCGAGCCGGACCTGGGTGAAGGCCTCGCTCGCGAGGTTTTGCCTGCCCGCCTCGCGGTGCAGGGTCCCGATCACCATCTGGACGGCGTCGCGCCTCCGGCCCGGGGGCAGCTGCTCGGTGAGGCGCGACGCCGTGCGCAGGGCCGCGACCGGATCGGAGGAGGCGAGCTGGTGCCGAAGGAGCTCGAGGCTGGGCTCCGGCTCCGGGGCGAGGGCCAGCCTGGGGGGAGGAGCCGCCCACTGCAGCCCCGGGGCGGGGGTGTCGCTCGTGGAGGTGCCGGGGCCGCTCCCGAGCGAGCCCAGGGACAACACAACCAGGATGCCACAGCGCCAGCGTCTCATGCCCCTCCTCCAGGCCGGGTCTCGCCCGACCGGGCCCCATCCCGGATCCGGACCGGCTGGATCCGGACCGGCTGGATCCGGACCGGCTGGATCCGGACCGGCTGGATCCAACCCGCTCGGGTTCTGGGTGATGGATCGTTGGATCTCCGATCGGGACATCTGGAGCACGGTTTAGGTTCAGGGTGGGTTGGATCCATGGATCGGTCGCTCGAAACCTGAGGGGGATCGTTACATGCGTTACACGATGGCGGGTCGATCAGCGACCCCCAAGCTCGATCCCCAGGCCGAGGCTCACCGAAGCGATCGGGTTGCCGAACCAGGTCGAGCCATCGCTCCGGAGCCGCTCTGGCCCGGGCGCGTACCAGCCCGAGAGGCGCCCCTTGAGGGGGCCGGGGCCGGGCAGGGCGAGCTGCCCCCCCACGGCGGGGTGGTAGGGGAACAAGAGGCCTGCGGTGGCCTGGATCCATGGGAGCCCGGCCGCGAGGTGGGGGATCGGGCGGGCCCGCATCGAGCCCGAGCCCGTCAGGGCGATGTGGGTCTCCCCGGTCGGCACGAGCAGATCGAGCCCCAGGGTGATCCGCAGCGGGGCCAGATCGAGCCCGGCCGAGGCATAGCCCCCCACCAGGCCTGCGTTGACCGTCGCGTAGGTCGCCTCCGAGGCGGTTGGATCCTGGAGGTAGAAGTCGTCGCTCGCGAGCCAGCCCCCGAGGATCCCCAGGCTGAATACGATCGGGACTGGATCGGGGGTCCGGGGGATCGGCACGGCGACGAGGGTGTCTCCCTCGATCTTGAACAGCTTAGGACCCTCGTCGGTGGGCTCTGCGATCCAGAGGGGCTCGCCGTGGGCCTCCAGCAGGATCTCCAGCTCCGGGGGGATCGGGGCTCCGTCGACGAGGTCTCCGAGGAAGGTCTCCAGGACAGGATCGGGGACCGGCTGCTGCAGCACGACGCGCTCGCCCGACGCCACCCGGACGTCCCACCGATCGATCACCAGGCCCCGGCGCTCGAGGTGGATCAGGTGTCGACCGGGCAGCACAGCCACCGTGCCGCTCGGGCCCGGGGTGGTCGGTCGCCCATCGACCACGAGGGTGTCGTCGACCTTGGGGGGCAGGAGCAGCCCCGGCAGGGTGTTGACGAGCTGTGCTCGGCGCTCGGTGAAGGCTCTGCGCTGGGGGGCCTCGGCGATCTCGTAGCTCGTGATCCGGCGGCGGGGATCGAGGGCGATGGCGTCGAGCCATGGGGTCTCCACCGCGACCCCGAGGATCTCGGTGCGCCAGGGCTCCGCCGCTGGATCCGTCGCGAGGTCTGCTCCAAAGAACCGCGACAGCGCGAACCCCTGGTAGGCCAGCGTACCGAACAGGGCGCTGCGATCGGTGTCGTCGCGCAGCACCCCGACGCTGCGGATCGCCGGCTCCAGCAGCTCGAGGATCACCCGCTCTCCGTCGAGCTCGGTCTCGTAGGGGCGGGCCTCCTGCAGGGCACCGTCGAGGTTGCGCAGGGCCTGGAGATCGGCCTCGGTGATCCGGGCCGCGGACGCGCGCAGCTCAAGGCGGGTGATGGGCTCGGCACCAGAGGTGAGCAGGGCCACCCGGGCGGCGTCTTCGCTGGAGGGGGGGTGGAGCCACAGCGTGCCCGCGGACGCGGTCGAGAGCCATCTGGAGATCAAGAACACTGCAGGGCTCCTTCCTCGATCCTGCAGTGGATGCTCCCCTGGCGCTCCAGCCGGATCTCGGCCTGGTAGGATCGACCGAACCAGTCTGCCTCGACCCTGCAGAGCCCCGCCGGGAAGTCGGTGATCCTGAGCGAGGTCGTGCCCGTGACGCTGACCTCTCCACAGCTCACCCGGAGGAAGGAGGCATCCTTGAGGGCCACCTGAGCCTTCTCGATCCGGGGGACGTCCGCTGCTGTGGCCGCTGCCGCTGCTGTGGCCGCTGCTGTGGCCGCTGCTGTGGCCGGGGCCGGATCGAGCTGGGCCGCGGGGTCCGGCACGATCTGCGCCTCGTCGATGCCTCGGGTATCCGGGGAGATTGCCCTAGGCCGGGCGGGCTCGGTGGGGCCCGTGGCGCCGCCGGGGCCGTCGTCGGTGGGGCCCTTGGGGGCGTCGTCGGGGTCGCCGGGGCCGTCGTCGGGGTCGCCGGGGCCGGCGCCGGCGGTGCCGGGGCCCGTGCCGGGGGCTGCGCTCGACAGGGCCGCACCGGTGGTGGAGATCGGGGGGATGGGTCGAGGATCGTCCTGGCTGCCGAGGTACAGCAGGGTCGCGGCGACGATGAGGCCGACCCCGACGAGGCTCGCCGCCAGCGCCGCCACCGCAGCGAGCCACAGCTGCCTGGGGGGTGTGGGCCGGACCGCGCCGGGGGGTGTGTTGGAGAACGTCGTCGCGATCGGGCCCTCGACCAGCACGCCGTGGGCTGCGTGTCGATCCCGGGAGAGCTCGGCCTCGATCCCGGGCACGATCCGGCGGGCAAACTGCGCGAGGGGCTCCCCCGGGAGCCTGCGGGCCAGATCCTCCAGCGTGTCGGCGGCGGCCCGGGCGGAGGGCCGGGCCTCGGGGCTGGCCTGCAGCAGGCTCCGGAGGATCGAGCGGGTCTTCGTGGTGAGCTGTGGGGGGGCCCCCAGCTGGGTGGCGACGTTGTCGAGGGCATCCTCGACGAAGGACGCGTGGCGTGCCTCGAGCACCGGGGTCCTGCCGAGGGGCCGGCTTGTCAGCAGCTCCACCATCGTGGCCCCGGCGGCGTACACATCGCCCGCTGCGGTGTCGCCGTCGCAGAGGATTCGCTCCGGCGACATGTACTGCTCGGTCCCGATCCATCCGGTGTTGCGGGTCTCGACCTCCCGGGTCTCGAGGGTGAAGCGCGCCACGCCGAAGTCCAGCACCTTCACGTCGGCATCTGCGGTCAGCCGCACGTTGCTGGGCTTGATGTCGCGGTGCACCACCTGCAGGGTGCCGCCCCGACCGTCATCGGTGTGGAACGCAGCGTCCAGCGCGCGCAGGATCGCGACGCCGATCTCCAGCGCCGCCGGCGCGGGCATCCGCTCGCCGCGGCGCTGGAGTGTCTCGACGAGGTGGGCCAGATCGGCTCCGGGCACGTGATCCATCACGATCCCCCACCGATCCCCGAGGCGGACCAGATCGAGCACCGTGACGATGTTGCGGTGGGACAGCATCCCCAGGACGCGGGCCTCGTCGCGCATGCGCCTGCCGGCGCTGTTGCTGGTGGCGACGCTGTCGTTGAGCAGCTTCAGGGCGACCCTACGGCGGAAGCCCCCGAGGCTCTCCTGCTCAGCGAGGTAGACCTCACCGAACGCACCGGCGCCGAGGAGCTCCAGCAGGTGGAAGCGCCTCCCCTCGCTCAGGCCCGTCGTGGTGTCTGGGGGCTCGCTGGGGGTGATCACGGGCAGGTGACCCCCACAGGAGCGGTCAGCTCGATCTCGACCTGATCTTTGGGGCCGAGGGGGGAGTGGGTGTTGTCGAGTAGCTCGACGTAGAGGTTGAGGGGGCCCACGGACATGTTCGAGCCGTCGTAGTCGTCGCAGCTGTAGTCGCTCGAGTTGCAGAAGCCCTCGTCGAGGTTCGGGCCTCCGTGCCAGTGGCCCTGGCGCTCGATCGCGATGGGGGAGGGCTCGGTGAGCTGGATGCCGGTGACCGCGACCACGATCGGGACGGTGAGGGCGCAGTATGGATCGAGCTCGATCACCTCACCGGGCTCTGGGTACACCAGCTGGATCGTGGGCTCGGTGTCGGTATATGACGGTGTATATAGCAACACCTCGGGGGGAGGTGCACAGCCCAGGGACAGCATGAGCAGGGCTGGGGCTGGACGCATTGTGTCTCCGGGGGACACGGGCAAGATAGCTTGGAGCGAGAGGGTACGGTATGGAGCCTGTCGGGTCGTGGCGGCCCTGGGAGGATGTGTGGGGCTGCGGCGATGGGTTCGGGTGCTCGTGGTGGGGCGCAGGGATGGTGTACGGGCCCGGGTGCGGCGCAGGATCGGCGTGTGTAGCCGGCTTGATCAGGCCGAACGTGCGTCGTCCGCACCTCCAGGAGCAGTCCGGGAGGAGTCCCCACAGCCCGCTGTCTCCGGGCCCCGGGCCCCTGAGGGCTGGGTCCGGATCCTGGATCGCGCGGAGATCTCGTCGGGCGAGGTGATCGAGGTCTTCGTCGAGGATCGGGCGATCGTGGTGGTTGATGTGGGCGGTCAGCTGAGCGCGATCGACAGCGTCTGTCCCCACGCCGGCGGTCCCCTGGCCGACGGCCAGCTCGAGGGGAGCCTGCTGACGTGCCCGTGGCACGGCTGGACGTTCGACGTGTGCACAGGCAGCTGCGGGGTCAGCGACGACATCCAGCTGCAGACGTTCGAGATCCGGGTGGAGGGGGGAGAGATCTTCGTCGAGCTACCCAGCGCCTCCTGAGCGGCGGTCGCCCGGCGCGGCGCCCCCCACGGTCTGGGCGCGGTGCCCTGCGGGGGACGCTGAACTTCCCTAAAATGGTCGGGGAAGCGCAACCGATGGACCCCGACGACCTGTCGCGCCGGATCCATGAGCTCGAGGCTGAGCTCGAAGATCTCAAGCGCGCCAGACAACCTGACTCCAACCCCAGCCTCGTCCTCGACGTCCAGGGGGTGATCCTCGAGATCCGGGGCTCGTGGTTTGGCGAGCCTCTGCCGGACTGCGTGGGATCCCCTCTGGCCTCGCTGTTCGAGGAGCCGGAGGCTCGAGACCTACAGGACGCGATCGCAGCCAGGCTCTGCGGGATCTCGGAGCTCTGCCTGCGCGATCGGGACGGCCGGTGGATCGTGCCCCAGCCCCAGCCCCAGCCACCTCCGGCCCCCGGCGGAGGCGCACCCCGGGAGCAGGAGGTTTGGCGGATCGTGCTGTGCGACGTCTCCCGCCACGAGATCCTGAGCCGGGCCTGGGCACGGCAGCGCGAGGCCCGGGCGCTGTTGGAGCTCGCTGGCTGCCTGGCGGGGGAGCTCATCGATCCAATGTCGATCGTGCAGGGTCGGCTGGAGCTGATGCTGGAGCTTGGGATCACCGATCTCCAGGTCGCGGAGCGGCACCTGGGCGTCGCCCTGGAGCACGCCTGGCGGGTCAACACGGCGCTGCGCAACCTCCGGATGGTGGGGCGCGCTCCGACGATCCAGCTGGAGGAGGTCTCGCTGGCCGAGATCACCGACGAGGCGCTGGAGCTGCTGGGGCCCTGGCGATCCCGGGTGGTGGTGGAGCTCCAGCCCCCCGAGCTGACGGTGGGGGGGGACGTCCCGAGGATCGCCAGGATCCTCACCAGCCTGCTGCGGCTGTCCCTCGAGGGCGCGGGGCGTAGCTCGGTGGTGCTCTCCGCCCGGCGCCACCAGGATGAGATCCTGATCGGGATCGGCCCCCTCGGGCGTCCTCGGGGAGCGCCGGATCCCTGTCGGGCGGGGCTCGCGTTCGAGCGCAGCCTGCTGGAGCGCCTGGGTGGGCGGCTGGCCGCCTGGTCCCGGGGCGTGGACACCCACTTCGAGCTGAGCCTCTGCCGGCCGGCGATCCTGCGGCGGCGACCTCGGATCGTCGATCACACGCTGCTGCTGGTGGGCTCCAGCCCCTTCCGTGACACGGTGCGGCTCACCCTCGACAAGGACGGCTTCCGCTTCCTGGAGAGCGACGACGGGGCTGCAGCCCGGGCCGTGACCCAGCAGCAGCCCCGGGGGGCGATCGGCGCGGTGATCACCGAGCTTGTCCTGCCGTCCGGGCTCAGCGGCTTCGCCCTGGCGGAGTCGCTGCAGGGGGAGGAGGATCCTCTGCGGGTGCTCGTGGTGGGGATCGGCGACGGGGCCGGGTGGATCGCCTCCCTCGGGCCGGGGGTCGTGCCGATCGGCTGGCCACCGCGCCGTGCTGCTCTGCTCGAGGCGCTGGGGCGGCGGGTCCGGCGCACCTGAGCGCCTTGCGGGCCCGGGTAGATCGGTTAACCAGCGGTCCCGCGCGTCGTGTCGTGGTGTCGTTCGCGCACAAAACCCACTCGAGGAGAGCGGGTCCCCCCGCACTCTCCTTCCTCCGAGGCATCCCATGGCCCGCAAGTGCGTGTTCACCGGAAAGCGGCCCAACGTGGCCAACAAGGTGTCCCACTCGAACCGCAAGGCGAAGAAGCGCCAGCTCCCCAACCTCCAGTCGCGCCGCCTCTGGTGGGAGGAGGGCAACCGCTGGATCCGGGTGCGGCTGTCGACCCGTGCCCTGCGCACGATCGACAAGAAGGGCTTGTCAGCCTTTGCCGCCGAGCAAGACATCGATCTGGCCCGCTACGCGATCTAGCTCAGCGCGCCGCTCCCGGGCTGCCGCCGCTCCCGGGCTGTGATCGGGCGCCACGCCTCGATCCTGCGGGCCATCGACGGAGCTGGGCCCACGGCCCTGCTCCACAGTCTCGATCTCGATCCACGGATTGGATCCACCAGGATCTTGCCCTTCGAGCAGATCGGACTATAGGTGGAAGTCGACGACGATGCTCCCCCGCTCGGGATCGTCGTGTCGGGGCTCTGGCTTGGGAGCTGGCCTGCGCTCGGCCGGCAGCTCATCGATGTGGAGTGGTATCTGGGAGTTCCTCCGTTGTGAGCGATCCCGCTCCTGGCGAATCCTGTCGATGATGTAGGCGTCCAGCATCCGGACCTCCCATGGTCTCTCCTGTGAGAACCTTAGCACCCACAAGGTCTGGGACAAGTCTCGTCCCCTCGACTGTTCAACCCTCCCCTTCCTTGTCGGATTCCCGGGCACTCAGGCACACCCGGGCCTGTCTCACCAGGGTGTCGTAGACGGCGCAGAGGTCCTGAAATCCGTGCTCGATCAGGGCTCGTCGGTGGCCCTCGAGGATCGCGTCATCTCCACGGGGGATCGGCCCCGTGAGCGCCTGAGCGACACCGTGTGCGGCGTTGCGGGCTGAGATCTCGGCCAGCGGTGCCAGCATCTCGAGCGCCCGGGCCTCGGGCACCCCGGCCGCGGCGAGCACCCGGGCAGCCTCCCCCACCAACACCGTGGTGAGGTTGCCCGCGATCACTGCTGAGGCGTGGTAGAGCCGCCGATCCCCGGGGACCTCGATCGGCTCTAGCCCCAGCTCGACGGCGAGCCGACGGGCGAGCGCCCGGGCCTCGGGATCTCCGGCCAGGGCCGCGAACGCTCCCTGGAGCTCGGGGAGCCCGAGCTCAGGGCCGGGGAAGGTCATCAGGGGATGGAGGCTGCCCGCGGGCCGGTGGGGGCGCAGGACCTCCACCGGCAGCGAGCCCGAGCAGTGCAGGAGGATCGGCCCGGGGGGCAGCTGGGACGCCACGTCTGCGATCCGGGTGTCGGGGACGGTCAGGATCCAGGCGTCGGCCTCGGGGACCGCGCGCCCGCGGCCCACCAGGGTCACCCGGTGCCCCCGCCGGCTCCACAGGATCGCCAGGCTGCGCCCCAACCTCCCCGGACCGATGATCGCGAGCCTCAGTCTCCCTCCCGTGGTCGATCCCTGTGTACCCTGTGCTACCGTCGGGTGGCCACAGGAGCAGCGATGGCGCTGATCGAGCGACGTGACGAAGCCGGGGTGCGCGTGCTCACCCTCAACCGCCCCGAGCGCCGCAACGCGCTGTCGATCGAGCTGGTGGATGCGCTGGCCGTCGCCCTCGGGGAGGGGGGCGAGGATCAGGGGGTGCGCGCCATCGTCCTGGCGGGTCGAGGCGAGGCCTTCTGCGCCGGAGGGGATCTGGGGGGCTCGATGGGGGCCGGGGGAGGCTTCCTCGATGGGCACCAGGACCGGGGTCGCTACGCCGCGCTGATGGCGCAGATCCCTCGGCTGCGGGTGCCGGTGATCGCCGCGATCCATGGGGTGGCCTACGGTGGAGGGCTGGGGCTGGTGGCTGCGTGTGATCTGGCGGTGGCGGATCGAGACGCCCGGCTGGGCACGCCCGAGATCCGGGTCGGCCTGTTCCCATGGATCATCCTCGCCGCGCTCCAGCGGGACGTCCCGCGCAAGCCCCTGATGCAGATGATCCTCACCGGAGAGCCGATCGAGGCTCCCCGGGCGCAGGCGCTGGGGCTGATCAACGCCGTCAGCGAGCCATCAGCGGCCCTGGAGGACGCCTGCGTGCTCGCCGAGCGCATCGCGTCGGCGTCCCCGGCGGTGGTGGCGCTGGGCAAGGCTGCCTTCCACCGGATCGCCGATCAACCCTACGAAGACGCGCTGGCGTACATGCACGCCCAGCTGTCCCTCAACCTCCTCACTGAGGATGCGATGGAGGGGATCGGTGCCTTCCTCCAGAAGCGCGCCCCCGAGTGGAAGGGGCGGTGATGCGATGGTGGAGCCACGGGAGCCCAAGCGGATCCTGGTGGCCTGTCGGGGGTGGATCGCCCGGAGGCTGCTGGCGTCCTATCGCTCCGTTGGGATCGAGACCGTCGCCGTGTTCTCCGAGCCCGACGCCGAGGCGAGCTGGCTCGAGGACGCCGACTTCGACGCATACCTGAACGGGCGCACGGTCCCCGAGACCTACCTGTCCCCCGATCGGATCGTGGGGGCGGCGATGGACGCGGGCTGTGAGGCGATCCATCCCGGGATCGGCCCCCTGTCCGGGCACCTCGGGCTGTATGAGCAGGCGACTCAGTCCAACCTGGGGATCATCGGTGCCCCTCCGGATCGGATCCTCGGGATCGTCGATCGTCGGATCCTGTTCGGCCAGGCCCGGAGGTTGAAGATCCCGGTGATCCCGAGCTCGGGCGTGATCGCAGAGGGAGCCGACGGGATCGGGGAGGCGGCGAAGCTCAGCCTGCCCCTGTTCGTCAAGGCGGTCTGTGGCTCGTCGCTGCAGCGGATCGACGCCTTTAGGGAGCTGGCGCAGGCCCTGGAGCGGATCCGGGACGAGGCTGAGGCTCACAGTGGAGAGCGCGCCGTGTTCCTCGAGGGCGCGGTGCGGGGAGCGCGTCGCCTGTCGGTGGTGGTGGTCGCCGATCACCACGGGACCTGTGTACACCTCGGCCACCTCGATGCCTCCCCGAGCCCTCCGGATCGGGGCTGGGTGCAGCTGTCCGGGGCGGACGGGGCGGACGGGGCGGACGGGGCGGAGGCGCTACAGACCGAGCTGGGCGCGATGTCCCTGGCGCTGGCCCACGCGGTGGGCTGGCGGGGGGTGGGCGTGGTCCGCTGGCTGTTGGCCTCAGGGCGGCCCTGGCTGGAGTCGTTCTCGCCGTGTCTGCCCGCGGGGCTCGAGCTGATCGAGGCGATCCAGGGGATCGATCTGATCGATGCGCAGCACCGGGCCCTGATCGGAGAGCGCCTGGCCTGGGAGCAGCCCGCGCCGATCGCGGATCGCTGCGGGGTCCAGGTCCAGCTCCTCGCCGGGCCGGGGGAGGGGACGCTCGAGACGTTGGAGCTCCCCCCGGAGGGCTCGGGGATCCAGCTCACCCCCGGGGCCGATCCAGGGCAGCGCTGCGGCGCAGAGACCGATCCGGTGCTCGCCAAGCTCACCTCGGTGGGCCCCGATCGGAGCGGGGCCCTGCGGCGGATGGACGAGGCGCTGGCGCAGGTGAGGATCGAGGGGATCCAGTGCAACCTCGAGCCCCTCCGGGCCTGCATCTCCGCCGCGCTGCAGGACGCGGGGGGGTGAGCCGGGCGCGCGGCGGCTCGCTGCTGTGGGGTCGCCGTCGAGGGGCTCGGGGGCGGAGATCGGGCAGCCCACCGTGCGCTGGAGCGTTATCGAGAGCCCCCCCACGAGGAGCGACCATGCCCAGTTACCGGCCTGAGCGCGTGGCTGAGCTCATCCACAAGGAGCTCGGCCAGCGCCTCCGCCTCGAGGTGAAGGATCCTCGCGTCACCCCGATCTCCATCACCTCCGTCGAGGTCACCCGTGATCTGTCCCGGGCCGTCGTGACCTACCTGCCCCTCGGGGGCGGGACCCCATCCCCCGATCTCATCGACGGCCTGCTCCAGGCCGCGCGGCAGCTCCGGGGGCCGATCGGCCGAGCGCTGCGGCTCCGCCACGCGCCCGAGCTCGTGTTCGAGGTCGACACCCACCTCGAGGAGGCGCTCCGGGTCACCGCGTTGCTCGATCGCCTCGCAGAGGAGCGGCAGACCCGCGAGGAGACCGAGTGAGCATCTCCGGATTCCTGATCATCGACAAGCCCGCCGGCGTCACCTCCCACGACGTCGTGGCCGCGGTGCGTGCAGCCACCGGGATCAAGAAGGTCGGCCACACCGGCACCCTCGATCCCTTCGCCACCGGGGTGCTGCCCCTGGCCCTGGGGCGATCCACCCGGCTGATCCAGTACCTAGACGAGTCGATCAAGGTCTACGACGCGCGGATAGAGCTGGGCACCGCCACCGACACCGGAGATCTCACCGGCGAGGTGGTCCGCAGCGCCCCGCCGCCCGAGGCCGACGAGGCGGAGGTAGCCCGGATCCTCGAGGGCTTCCTCGGAGATCGGATGCAGGAGCCTCCTGCGTACAGCGCGGTGAAGGTCGCGGGCAAGCCCATGTACAAGTACGCCCGGGAGGGCGAGGTGGTCCGCGCCCCCGCCCGGAAGATCCACCTCCACGCGCTGGAGCTGCTCTCCTACGATCGCGAGCACCTGCGGGTCCGGATCACCTGCAGCCGGGGCACCTACGCCCGGGTGCTGGCCGACGAGATCGCGGCGGCCCTGGGCTCCGCGGGCCACCTCGGCGGGCTGTGCCGCGATCGCTCCGGACCGTTCTTGATCGAGGACGCGGTGTCGATGGAGCGCCTGGCCTCAGTGGTCTCCGCTGAGGAGGGGCACCCCTGGCGGGCGGTGCTGATGGCCAAGCGGGGCGAGCCCCGGATCCAGTGGCGTCCCCGGGACGAGGTGCGGGCCGACATCGCCCCGTGGCTCTGGTCCGATCTACGCAGCCTGAGCCACCTGCCCCTGGCCGATCTGGCCGCGGTCGATGTGCAGCGGGTGCGCAACGGCGGGCCTCCTCCTCCTCCGCCCCGGGGGGTGGCGATGGGGGGGCGCTACCTCGTGGTCTGTGGAGACGAGCTGGTGGCGATCGCTGAGCACAGCACCCAGGGCGCGAGGCTGCTCCGGGTGCTCTAAGCGGTGGGCTCCGGCCCCCGGGGGCGACGTCTGCCGGTCCACGGCGTGGCTCGTCTCCGGAGCCTAGGAGGCTTGACGGGGCGACGGCGACGAGCCATGTGGGGCGGGTCCGGGCCGTTGGCCCACCACACGATCGTCGCGGCGGGGGGCCCTGGCCATGGGCCCCCGTGGCTGCCTCGATCGCGAGCAGGAGAACGAAATGGCCCTGACCACGGCTGACAAGAAAGAGATCATCTCGAGCTACTCGACCGGCGAGGGAGACACCGGCTCTGCGGAGATCCAGGTCGCGCTGCTGACCCACCGGATCCGTTACCTGACCGAGCACCTCAAGGTGCACAAGAAGGATCACTCCTCCCGCCGGGGTCTGCTGAAGCTGGTTGGCCACCGCCGGAAGCTGCTGCGCTATGTGCGGAACCTGTCCGACGAGCGCTACCGCACCCTGATCAAGAGCCTCGGCCTCCGCCGCTGAGCGGTGCCTAGGCCAGGGGTGCTGCGTCGCTGCGCGGCGTCCGGGCCAGGTGTGATGCGTCGCTGCGCGGTGCCTGGGCCGGGGGTGCTGCGTCGCTGCGCAGCGTCCGGGCCAGGAGCGGCAGCGGCGTCGAGCGCGCCCGCTGCGCTGGCGGCTGTTGGGGCGCTGTGGGTGGGCGTGCCCGCTGCGTGCCCGCTGCGTGCTCCCTGCGTGCCGGCTCCACCGGGGCCTCCTCCGGTGCTTTGGGCGCAGGATCGTGACGTAGATCGGCCGCTCTCGGCGTGACCCTCCACCGAGGATGGGGCGATCATGGCGCTGGCACACGGTTGTTGTCGTGCGCACGTGGCGCGGAGAGAATATGGAGGGGTCGGACCATTATGGTGTGGTCCCTGGTCCTTGACACGATCGAGATCCTCCCGGAAACAAGAGCACCTTCGCAGGTCTCCGTGGAGCGGCCAGCCCGGCTGGCCGCTCCTCGCAGGTCTGTGAGGACCTGCCTGCCTCCTTCTTCTACCCGCGGTCGTCCGTGGAGGGGGGGCTGGCGGGAGCCGAGGGCAGCGCAGGAGTGTGCTGTTTCGGCAAGGATGCTGGATGGTGCTGAGCGGAAGGGTGGCGCTCGATCCCTGAGGCTGCGTCGGAGCTTGACGTGGCCAGGAGATCTGATGAACATCGTCACCCGTTCCGTCGAGATTGGCGGAAAGACCATTTCTTTTGAGACCGGCAAGCTTGCGAAGCAGGCCTCCGGCGCGGTCGTCGTGCGCTGTGGAGACAGCACCGTGCTGGTCACCGCAGTGTGCACCGAGGCGTTCCGCGTCTTCGACTTCCTGCCGCTGACGGTGGACTACCAGGATCGCAACGGTGCCAACGGCACCATCCCTGGTGGCTTCCTCAAGCGGGAGGGGCACGCGAGCGAGCGCGAGACCCTGACCTCACGGCTGATCGATCGGCCGATCCGGCCCATGTTCCCGAAGCACTTCCGCTCTGAGCTCCAGATCATCGCGACCACCCTGTCGTTCGATCCCGACAACGAGACGGATGTGCTCGCCCTGTGTGGCGCCTCCGCGGCGTTCCACATCTCCGAGGCGCCCATGTCCGCCCCCATCGCCGGGGTCCGGGTGTGTCGGGTCGGCGGAAAGTACGTCGTGAACCCCGATCAGGAGGATCGCGACAACGCCGACATCAACCTGATCATCGCGGGCACCCGCGACGCGATCACGATGGTCGAGGGCGGCGCGGATGAGGCCTCTGAGGAGGCGATGCTCGACTGCCTGGATCTGGCGCAGGGCTACATCCGCGAGATCATCGACACGATCGATGATCTACGCAGCGAGGCCGGCAAGGACAAGCTCGAGGTTGGGGATCCGCCCCAGCCCGACGTGAAGGTGCAGAAGTACATCGAGCGGTACGGCAAGAAGTCGCTGGTCAAGGCCCTGGCCATCCGGGGCAAGCACGAGCGCCGCGACGCGCTGAAGGCTGCGCGCAACGCGCTGATCGAGAAGATCGCGGCCAAGGAGACCGACGAGGAGGTGATCGCGGCCAAGACCGCCGACGCCAAGACCAGCTGGGAGAAGCTGCTGCGCAAGACGATGCGCGAGCAGGTGATCTCCGAGCGCACCCGGATCGACGGGCGCGCCCCCGACGAGATCCGCGACATCTGGTGCGAGGTGGGGGTCGCTCCCCGGGCCCATGGCTCGGCGCTCTTCACCCGGGGCGAGACCCAGGCCTACGTGAACATCGCGCTGGGCACCGAGCTCGACGGTCAGCGCCTCGAGCTGCCCACCGGCAAGGAAGAGCGCACCTGGATGCTCACCTACTACTTCCAGCCGTTCTGCACCGGTGAGGCGCGGCCCCTGCGTGGACCCAAGCGCCGCGAGGTTGGCCATGGCGCGCTGGCCCGGCGGGCCCTGATCCCGGTCCTGCCCCAGAAGCAGGATTTTCCCTACGTGATGCGCTCGACCTCTGAGGTGCTGGAGTCCAACGGCTCGTCGTCCATGGCGACGGTCTGCGGCAGCACCCTGGCCCTGATGGACGCGGGCGTGCCGATCAAGGCCCCCGTCGCCGGGATCGCGATGGGCCTGATCAAGGAGGACGACGACTACGCTGTGCTCTCCGACATCCTCGGCGACGAGGATCACCTCGGTGACATGGACTTCAAGGTCACCGGCACCACCAACGGGATCACCGCGTTCCAGATGGACTGCAAGATCGACGGGGTCAGCCGGGAGATCATGGCCAAGGCCCTGGCCCAGGCCCGCGAGGGTCGGCTGTACATCCTCGAGGAGATGTCGCAGAGCATCGCCGAGCCCCGTGAGGAGCTGTCGGCGTTTGCGCCCCGGATCACCACGATCCACATCAAGACCGACAAGATCCGGGATCTCATCGGCCCCGGGGGCAAGGTCATCCGCTCCATCCAGGAGGCCTGCAGCGTCCGCGTCACCGTCGACGACTCGGGTCGGGTGGACGTCGCCTCGAGCAATCAGGATCTGACCGACAAGGCCATCCAGATGATCCGCGAGATCACCCAGGAGGCTGAGATCGGAGCGCTGTATGTGGGCGTGGTCAAGCGGATCGTCGACTTTGGCGCCTTTGTCGAGATCTTCCCCGGCACCGACGGGCTGATCCACATCAGCCACCTGGCCCACGGGCGGGTCGACAAGGTCACCGACGTGCTGCAGGAGGGTGACGAGGTCCTGGTCCGGGTGATCGACGTCGATCGCTCCGGCAAGATCCGC
The DNA here is from genome assembly GCA_011376105.1 of Deltaproteobacteria bacterium. Taxonomy (GTDB): domain Bacteria; phylum Myxococcota_A; class UBA796; order UBA796; genus DRPG01. The sequence continues at coordinate 2,196 of DRPG01000715.1, read as the reverse complement.
CTGTCCCGCAAGGAAGCGCTGGACAGCCTGGGCGCCTGACGGTGCTGTGGATCGGGGTGCAGATCCAGCGGCTGCCCCATGGGCAGCAGCTCCCCCTCCCGGACTGGCAGACGGCCGGCGCGGCGGGGGCTGATCTGCACGCAGCGATCGAGGCCCCGGTGCGCTTGCTGCCGGGGCAGCGGCGGGTGGTGCCCACCGGGGTGGCCATCGCCCTGCCTCCAGGCTTCGAGGCTCAGATCAGACCCCGGTCCGGGCTGGCGGTCCGCCACGGGGTCACCGTGCTCAACGCTCCGGGCACGATCGACTCGGACTACCGGGGAGAGATCCTGGTGCCCCTGATCCACCACGGCGACACGCCGCTGTCCCTCACCCGGGGTGATCGGATCGCTCAGCTGGTGATCGCCCCGGTGGTGCGGGCGAGCTGGACGGTGGTCGAGGCGCTGCCCCAGGACACCCAGCGGGGGGAGGGGCGCTTTGGCTCGACCGGCCTCACTCGACCAGGGTGAAGTTCGACAAGGTGCAGACCTGGACCGTGCCGTCTTCTTTGGCCAGCACCAGATCGGAGCTCATGATCCCGCCCTGCTCGATCCGTAGGATCGTGGTGAGCTGTTCATAGGTCGAGCCCAGCAGGGGATCGATGTTGGTGACCGCGCAGCCGCGCAGCCGCATGGCCTCGCCCGGCGCAAACAAGGTGACGCTGCCCTCCAGGGTCTGCCCGCTGACCCCGGGATCGTCGAAGGTCTCCACGAAGAACTCGAAGCTGTCGTGGACCGCGACGAGGCCATACTTGGAGTCAGGGGCGAAGCTTGGATCGGTGAGGCACCCGCAGTCGTGGGTCAGGGGCCAGGGCTCCTGCACCAGCTCCAGGGTCTCCTGGGGGCCGGTGGTGATCTTGATCGCGGTGGGCAGACCACAGGAGTTGTCGACCTCCCAGCGACCCGGGATCGACAGGAAGGTCTCCATCGCGTCTGCGGTGCCCTGGGGCCAGTCCTCCACCGACACGGTCCCCAGGGGTGCGGTGACGATGTCGTCGCAGGAGCCCTCGTTGGTGGTGGTGCCGTCGGTGCCCGACGGACCTGCGCACGCGGTGAGGGCACCGACGGCGCACAGCGAGATGAGGTGGGGGCTGGGGACCAGGCGCATGGGGACTCCTCTCCGTTGGAGGAAGCTTACCCGGGGTCGAGGCCGGGCGCCCCTGCCGGGTTACCCACACTCAGATCAGAAGGAGGGGCAGGCTTGTTCGACGTCTTGACCAAGGGATTCAAGAGCGCCCAGCTCGCGCTGCAGGGCAAGACCCAGCTCACCGAAGACAACCTGGCCCCCGCCCTGAGGGAGGTCCGGACCTCTCTGCTGCAGGCGGACGTCGATCTGACCGTGGCCAAGACCTTCCTCGCCCGGGTGAAGGAGAAGGCCCTGGGCGACATCGTGCCCATCAAGGTCTCCGGCCAGAAGGTGCGGCTGTCGCCGCAGGACTGGTTCGTCAAGGCCTGCCACGACGAGCTGGTGGCGCTGATGGGCCCGGTCGACACCTCCCTCGAGCTGTCGGGGAACCCAGCGATCCTGATGATGGTCGGGCTCCAGGGCTCGGGCAAGACCACCACCTCCGGCAAGCTGGCCAAGCGTCTGCTGTCCGAGGGTCGCAAGCCCCTGATGATCGCAGCCGATGTGTACCGGCCCGCGGCCGTCGATCAGCTCCAGGTGATCGGGCGCAAGCTCGGGGTGCCGGTGTTCCACGTCGAGGGCATGCCCCCCGTCCAGCTCGCCCTGCAAGGGGTGGCCACGGCCCGCAACAACGGCTGCGACGTGGTGATCATCGACACCGCCGGCCGGCTGGCGATCGACGAGGTCTTGATGCAGGAGATCGTCGACATCAAGGCGGCGGTCCACCCAGACAACGTGTTGTTCGTGGTCGACGCGATGATCGGCCAGGACGCAGTCCACACCGCCGCCACCTTCGACGAGCGGCTCGACTTCACCGGCTTCATCCTGACCAAACTCGATGGAGATGCCCGCGGCGGGGCCGCCCTGTCGATCAAGGAGGTCACCGGCAAGCCGGTGAAGTTCCTCGGCCAGGGCGAGGCCCTCGATCGCCTCGAGGAGTTCCGCCCCGAGGGCCTCGCCCAGCGGATCCTAGGCATGGGCGATGTGGTCGGCCTCGTCGCTGACTTCGAGCGCCACGTCGATCGCGAGTCCGCC
>DRPG01000714.1 GCA_011376105.1 Deltaproteobacteria bacterium | reverse complement strand
CCGGCGAGGGCGCGCTGGTGAGGGCGCACCGGTGAGGGCGCACCGGTGAGGGCGCACCGGTGAGGGCGCGCTGGCGAGGGCGCGCCGGCGAGGGCCCGACAGCCTCCAGGGCGTGCTGGCGAGGGCGCACCGGCGAGGGCGCGCTGGTGAGGGCGCACCGGTGAGGGCGCACCGGCGAGGGCGCACCGGTGAGGGCGCACCGGCGAGGGCGCGCCGGCGAGGGCGCGCCGGCGAGGGCGCGCCGGCGAGGGCGCGCTGGTGAGGGCGCGCTGGCGAGGGCGCGCAGGGCGGCGAGCCTGGAGCGCTTTCATCGTCCACCTCACCCTCCGGGCCTCCGATCCGGCGTGGCCCCGGTCGCTCCGGCCCTCGCTGGGGTCCAGATCTCCAGGGTGTCGAGGCGCCCGCGCAGGGTCACCTCGTCGAGTCGCCGCAGGCCCCGGCGATCCTGCAGCGCCCCGACGGTGTCCCCCGAGATCAGCATCTCAACACCCAGCTCCTTGGTCAGGGCCTCCAGGCGGCTGGCGGTGTTGACCGTGTCCCCCAGCACGGTGAACTCCATGCGGACCCCCGAGCCCAGGCACCCCACCACCAGCTCCCCGGTGTGCACGCCGATCCCGATCCGGAAGTCGATCGTGCCCTGTGCTCCGAGATCGTCGACCGATCGACGCATCGCGCTCGCGGCCGCGAGCGCCAGCTGAGCATGATCTGAGCGGGCCTCGGGGGTCCCGAACACCGCCAGCATGCCGTCGCCCATGAACTTGTCGACCATCCCGTGGTGATCGCGCACGATCGTGGCCAGCCGCCCCTGGATGACGTTCAGGGCGGCGAGCACATCGATGGGGCTACGGTGCTCGGCCCACCGGGTGAACCCCCGGATGTCGCTCACCAGCACGGTGGCCGCCATCGCCCGGGGCTCGGTGATCAGGGCGATCGGATCGCTGTGCACCCCATCGAGCAGGGTCGACGGCAGGAAGCGCGCCAGGGTGACCCGGGCGACCTCGCTGTACACCGCCCGGCGGACCTGCCGGGTCAGCATCATCGTGGCGACGGAGAGGCCCACCAACAGGGTCACGTGCACCGCGATCTGGGCGCCGTCGATCTGAGTCTGAGAGGCAAACCACAGGTACAGCCCGACCCCCGCAGCGCCGGAGGTCACCAGGCTGGCCCTCGAGAGCCGGAACCCACCGGTGATCACCAGCAGGGCGCTGCCCAGGGCCACGGTGGTCAGCTCCATGCTGACCTCGAGCACCTCGATGGGGTGGAACGAGAACGTCATCTGAGCTCGCACCAGGATGAACAGAGCGTCCAGCAGGGGCACGGCGACCCCCATCCATGGATGATGCAGCTCCTTCTTCAAGATCATCAGCAACAACAGGGACAGCACCGCGTAGCCCCACGTGGGCAGCCGGAACTGCCAGGGCACACCGACGGTGTGGAAGAAGTACCAGAGCTCGGTGAGGCTCAGGCCCAGCAGGGACAGGGCGCGGACCCAGGCGATGGCGAGCTCGTTCCGGCGGGCCTCGGCCTGCAGCGTGTCGTCGATCGAGGCCACGATGTCCTCGTGGAGCGCGTGCTCGATCCCGTCCAGTAGCCCCCCAGGATCGCAGGATATCGCACCGCGTGCTCCACCGGGCTCCGCGTCCGGAGACCGCTGCCGGCCTCCCCCCGACTGGCTAGGGGGGATCGCCACGTGGAGGACCCATCGCGCGCTGGGCCGATCCCCCCAGGTGGCTCAGACTCCACGCGACGGGCCGCGGGGCTCGCTGCTCGATGCTCGCTGCGGCGCGGGCTCACCGAGAGCCTCCTGCGCCTCGCCTATCACGGGGGCCGGCCTGCGCGGGTGTGGGGCCTGTGGCCCGGCATCCGACGGCACCGGATCTGCCGGGGACCCTGGCCACAGCCGGCGACGCGGCCTGTCGGATCGTGCTGTGTCACGCCTCCGAGGCGCTGCCCCTGATCAAAGGCCACGACATCGATCTGATCCTCTGTGGGCACACCCACGGAGGCCAGATCGCGACCCCCTGGGGGCCGCTGGTGCTGCCCGGCCCGATCAGCCCCGGCTGCCCCGCAGGGCTCCACGAGCTCGACGGCACCCAGCTGTTCGTCTCCCGGGGGATCGGGGGGGGTGGAGAGCCCAACCCGGACCTTTGCTCCCCTCGATGTGGCCCAGCTCACCCTGATCGCTCGTGGGGGATCCGGGGATCCGACCTGGATCCCTGCGCCTGGATCACGGCTGGATCCTGGATAGACATCGCGAGACCCGATCTCTCCGATCGTTCTGGACGACGCGATGACGAACCGAGCCTTCCTGATCCTCACCCTCCTTGCGGCCACCGCCTGCGCTGCGGTCACCGATCTCATCGGCGGGTTGCCACCCCTGCGGGAGCATCAGGACACCTACCTGGAGCTGATCCAAGAGGTCCGGAGGGGCAAGATCCAGCCGGGCTGTCCGGTGGCGCTCCCCAAGGCCCACCGCGCCCTGAACTCCAAGGGTGAGTTCTTCGTGGAGCGGCAGCCCAACCAGACGGTGATCCTGTTCCCCACCTGGTATGGCCGGGGCAAGGACGTGCAGGGCTGGCTGTATAGCTCCTCCCCCTCCGAGCTCCCCAGGTCCGGGCGCATCCACATGTGTGGGCTCGATCAGCTCGACATCACCCTTGAGCACCGCAACTGGTTCCGTGCGATCCGCAGGATGGAGTGAAGATCTCGCCGGCCCCGCCCGGCCCCGGGCCCGGGCGACATCGACCTTGTTTCTCCCCTTCCGAGGCGGTATGAGCCCTGTGAGTCGGGGTAGCCGCGCCGTGCCCCAGGCTCAGCGGGAGGGCTGGTGAGCGATGGCGTGCTGTTGGTGTCCATCGTGCTCGGAGCCGTGGTGATCCTCGGCCTGGTGCAGGCCTGGCTCAACCTCGGGGCCGCGTCCCCCCCCGGGATCCCCGTGCCCTGGCTCTCGGGACCATTCGGGCAGCAGATCCGAGGAGACGCGCTGCTGTTCTTCTACAGCCCCCGCTGCCCGACCTGTCGGGCGATGTACCCCCACATCGAGCGGCTGGCGGACCACGAGGAGCAGATCTTCGCGGTGGACGTGATCCAGGACGCCCAGCTTGCCCGTGCGTTCGGGATCGAGGCCGTCCCCACGCTGATCCGCATCAAGGATGGCCTGATCCGCGACACCCGGGTCGGGATGGTGCCCAGAGCCAGCATCGAGGCCATGGTCCGGATCCTCACCACGGGCCGCTGAGGCACCTCAACACCCCGGAGCCCAGCGGCGGCTATCGATAGATGTAGGTGGACGGTCCGAGCTTGCGATCGTTCCAGACCTCGAAGCGGTTCTGCCGGCTGGGCATGGTGTAGTCGGCCAGCCGCAGGTCCTGCTCCATGAGGAGCCCCCTGGGGAAGTGCCCATCGACCACGGACAGGGTCATCTCGAAGACGTCGGCGAGGGCGGGGGTGACGGCGCGGGCCCGCAGCTGTGAGATCTCCTGGGCCACCACCCCGTCGATCGCAGCCCCCCGGAGGTTCAGCGCCTCGTTGATCCGCAGCAGCTCCTTCTCCTGCTCCTCGAACGGGAGAGACAGCTCTCCTCGGGAGGCCGACATCAGATCCGCGGCCAGCAGGTCCCGGGCAGCCACCACGTAGGGATCCGGATCCCGCAGCGGCTCGATCTGGGCGAGCTCGTGCTCGAGGAGCTCTCCCCCGTTGACGACGAGCGGCAGGGGAGAGGTGAGGTTGTCGTGCAGGACGCGACCCCGGACCTGCCTGCGGACGAAGCCGGTGGAGATGTCCGCGAGCCTGGCGGGCTGCTCGGTGAAGAGGAAGACGCGGTTGTGGGTGTCGTCACCGTTGAACACCGACAGGCGCATCGGGATGATCGGCGTGTCGGTGTGGAACCGAAACGCCATCCCCTGCACATACCCATCGAACCGCGCGCCCCGGGGGAGCTCTGGATCGACATCCCGCATGCCTGGCCTCGGGGAGATGCCGGAGAGCCCGCCGACCTTGGCCTTGATGGCGACGAAGCGCCACCCCTGTGCGACGTAGTCTTCGACGGTGTCATCCATGCCGTCGGGGTAGCGGAAGCCGTGCTCGTCCATCCAGCGCTGCAGCGCCGTCGACGAGCCCGCCGCCAACACCGCCACCTCGTACATCCCCACCGCCTCCTCCTTCTCTACCCGAACCTCGTCCAGGGACAGCTCCATCTCTGGAGCCGACGACGGGGGGGGAACGCTGGCGGCAAAAGCACCGTCCGGCAAGCTCATCCAGGGCTGTGAGATGATCTGGACGGTGACCAGGGGTGGATCGACGGCGGAGGAGAGGTGATCGAAGGTGCGATCGTCGATCTTCCGGAGCGCGGGGGTGGCGGGGAGGGGGACGAGCATGCCAAAGGACTCGACCGAGCCGGTGAACCCGGGCCGGATCGCGATGGTCTGCACCTTGTCACGGAAGAACACGTACGTCTGCTGGAGGCCCGTGCGCTCGATCGCCACCGGCGCAGGGCCCTCCCCCCCCCACACCGGTGGCACCATCCCACAGGGATCCGCGGAAGCGGACGACAACAACGTCAGCAAGGTCAACATCTGAACTCCAGGCGTCTCGTGGAGGGCAAACGACAGCGCCCCCAGGAGCTTACAGCCCACCCCTCGCTGGTGGGCACCGCCGCCCCCTGAGGGTATCCATCCCCTCCCATCGCCTCCCATCGCCTCCCCCTCCCATCCCCCGTGAGCCCCCGGAGCTGAACCATGACCGACAACCTGCTCCTCCGACCGTGGACCGGCCCCCTCGGCGGGGTCCCGCCCCTGGATCAGGTGGAGGTCTCGATGTTCGAGCCTGCGCTGGTGACCGCTATGGCACACAAGCGCGCTGAGATCGAGCAGCTCCGGAGCAACCCTGAGCCCCCGACCTTCGCCAACACCCTGGAGGCGCTGGAGCGTGCGGGCGCCACCCTCGACCGGGTGGCGGCCCTGTACGGGGTGTGGGCCTCCAGCTTCGCCACGCCCGAGCTCCGCGCCGTCCGCCAGCGCGTGGAGCCCCAGCTGTCCGAGCTGCACGACGCCATCTTCCAGGATCCCCAGCTGTACCACCGGGTGGAGGAGGTGGCCGGGGAGCCGGGCCTCAGCGCGGAGCAGACGCGCCTGATCAAGAGGTACCTCGAGACCTTCCGTCGGGCCGGCGCCCAGCTCGATCCAGCCGGTCGCGAGAGGATCGCACAGATCAACCAGCGACTGTCGATCCTCTACACCACGTTCTCCGACAACCTGCTGGCGGACGAGGAGTCGCACGTCACCTTCCTGAGCGAAGATCAGCTCGGCGGGCTATCTGCGTCCTGGATCGCGGGGGCGGCGGCGGCGGCCGAGGCGCTCGGCGCCACCGGATCGTGGGCGGTCACCAACACGCGCTCCTCCGTGGAGCCCTTCCTCGCCTCGAGCACCGAGCGCACGCTGCGCGAGCGCGTCTGGAGAGCGTACTTCACCCGTGGTGACCACGGCGACGAGCACGACAACAAGCCGCTGATCGTCGAGGTGCTGGCCCTGCGCCTCGAGCGGGCCCGGCTGCTGGGCTTCGAGTCCCACGCACAGCTGCAGCTGCAGTCCACCATGGCCGCCACCCCCGAGCGCGCGACCGAGCTCATGCAGCGGGTGTGGGGTGCCGCGAGCGCCAAGTTCCGGGCCGAGGTCGCGGCGATGCAGGCCCTGGCCGATGCCCGGGGCGACGAGATCACGATCGAGCCCTGGGACGTGCGCTACTACGCCGCGCTGATCCGCCGCTCCGAGCACGATCTCGATCCAGCCGAGCTCCAGCAACACTACCAGCTGGAGCAGCTGCGGGAGGGCATGTTCTGGACCGCCACCCAACGGTTCGGCTGGACCTTCGAGCTCGAGGATCTCCCCGTCCCCCACCCCGACGTCCGGGCGTGGCGGGTGCGCAACGCCGACGGGAGCGACCGCGGGCTGTTCTACCTCGATCCCTTCGCCCGCAGGGGCAAGCGCTCAGGGGCCTGGATGATGCCTTACCGGGTCCAGGATCGGCTCGACACGCCGACGCTTCCGATCGTCTCGAACAACTGCAACTTCCTCAAGCCCCCCCCCGGCCAGCCCACCCTGCTCACCCCTGATCAGGTCCGCACGCTGTTCCACGAGTTTGGACACGCGATCCACGGCCTGGCCTCGGACGTCACCTACCCCACCCTCTCGGGGACCCGGGTGCCCCGGGACTATGTCGAGTTCCCCTCGCAGCTCAACGAGCACTGGATGGACACCCCCGAGCTGCTGTCCAGGTTCGCGCTGCACCAGCAGACCGGCGCACCCCCGAGCCCGGAGCTGCTGGAGCGCAGCCGCGCAGCCACCAACGCCGACAGCGGGTTCCGGACCATGGAGTACCTCGCCAGCGCGGTGGTGGACATGGCCCTGCACCAGTGCACCGATCCAGTCGAGCCGGCCGCCTTCGAGACCCAGACCCTGGCAGCGTGGGGGCTCCCCCCGGAGGTGGTGATGCGCCACCGCACCCCCCAGTTCGCCCACATCTTCTCAGGGGACAGCTACTCGGCGGGCTACTACAGCTACCTGTGGGCCGATGTGCTGACCGCAGACGCCGCGGAGGCCTTCGCCGAGACCGGGTTCTACGATCGAGCGATCTCAGCTCGGCTGATGGAGACGGTGCTCTCCAGAGGCAACACCATCGATCCAGCCGAGGGCTTCCGCGCCTTCCTCGGTCGAGACACCGAGGTGGAGGCCCTGCTGCGGGATCGGGGCCTGATCTGACGCGGGGTGCCCATGTCGGTGCCCATGTCGGTGCCTAGGGCCGTCGCGGGCCCGGTGCTGGAGATGAGCGCCTCGCGCTCTGCCCCAGCCCACAGCCCCAGCCCACAGCCCCAGCTCAGGACGTCGGCCCAGGACGTCAGCCCAGGACGTCGGCCCAGGACGTCGGCCCAGGACGTCAGCCCAGGACGTCGGCCCACAGCCCCAGCCCAGGACGTCAGCCCAGGGAGGCCACCGCGAAGGCCACCGTGAGCAGGCCCAGCCCGATCAGCGACAGGTTTGTGGCCACGGCCCACCGAACCTGCCTCGGTGGAGCTCCACCGAGGGCTCCGAGCAGCGCTAGCGCCAGGCCCCCCATCCCCCACAGGCCTCCCCAGAGGGCTCCGACCAAGAACAACAGGAACTGGCCCACGAAGGAGAGGAAGCGGAGCCCCCGCAGGGTCACCTCGGGATCGGGGATCACCAGGATCAAGACCAGGGCCCCCAGCGGCCCGAGCCCACCCAGCCCAAACCCCAGCCAGGACAGCCGGAGGCTCCAGGGAAGTTGTGTGGGGTCCGTCATGATCGGCACGTAGCTCTCCGGGGCACGCCGGACCACAGCGCCACGGGATGAGGCACCGAGAAAGATCAACACCCGCAGAGCACCGACCTACGATCGAGGAGACCTCGCGCTGGGGGTCTCCTTGTCCACGAGCTGAGCCCACCGAGCGCTGGCACGATCCGTGCTGGGGAGTCGCGGGAGGAGGGCGCGACGCTGTCCCAGGAGACGAGCCGATGAACTGGTCCCACAAGATCCGCCACGTGATGAGCGCCCCGGCGGTGTTCGTCGATCTCGACGCACCGCCGAGCCGCGTCGCGGCCCTGCTCGAGACGAGCCCGTTCCACCACCTGCCGGTCCTCGACGGGGGCGTGCTCGTGGGCGTGGTGAGCTCCATCGATCTGGCCAGGGTCTCCCTCGGGGCCTGGGTCTCTGATCCCCAGACCGAGCGAGCGTGGCTCGACACCCAGTTCCGGATCGCCGATCTGATGAGCTGGGAGCCACAGTTCGTCCGCGAAGACGACTCGGTGAAGCTCGCCGCTGACAAGCTGTCCACCGGAGACCTCCACTGCCTGCCGGTGCTCGATCAGCGAGACGCCCTCACCGGGATCGTGACCAGCACCGATCTGCTCCGGTGGCTCGTCACGGCCTGATCCCTGGACACCTCGCCGCAAGACGTCCCGCTCCACGACGGCGTGTCCACCGCAGCAGGCTTCGTCTGGCTGCGGGGCCTGTACCGGTGGACTCGGGGCCTGTACCGGTGGGCTCGGGGCCTGCTGTGCGTCACCACCGGTGGGCTGCGGATGGTGGGCTGCGGATGGTGGGCGACGCCTGGCTCTCCCCGACCAACCACCTCCCCGGGCCTGATCGAGCCCAGCAGCGTCAGCGACAAGGATCTGCACAACACCGCGATCACCGACGGCTTCCCCCCCACCGATCGCGCCCACACCGCGATCACCGACGGCTTCCTCCCCCACCGATCGCGCCCACACCGCGATCGTCAGCAATGGAGGGATCCGGTATCACTGCGATGGATCCTGCAGAGCTGCGGTGTAGGGCTCTGGGCAGCCCCGGGGCAGGCGGCTGAGCACACCGGGCAGGGATCGCGCCGGTGGCTCGCCCGGGCCCACACTCAGGCCACGATCCAGCTCAGCCCCCCGGCTCAACCTCTCCGGAGGCGCTGGTAGCCGTCCCGGATGTCCCGCAGCAGATCGTGCAGGCTCTCCCCGGCCTCGTCCGCGGCGGCCGTCGCCATCGACTTGATCCGCACCCACCGGTGCTCTAGCTGCTCGAACTCCTCGGTCGCCTCGAGCTTGCCGAGGTGGATCTGGACCCTCAGCTCGTCCCGTAGGCGCGCGAGCAGGTCCACCTCTTCCCGGACGCCGGGCTGCGCGAGGCTGGGGTTTCGCAGCTCCGCGCCCGCGAGCCAGGCCTGGAGCTGTAGCTCGTCACCGAGCTGCTTGAGCACGCTGGTCTCGCTGTGTTCGCTGTCTTCTTCGGACATGGTTGCCTCCTGAGGGGATCTCCAAGCAACCCACGTGCCAGCTTCCCCGGGAGAGGCACGCGGCTTGCACGAGTCCTACCCGGATCTTCACTGGAGAGGAGCACATGCACTGGATCATCGTCGCGGACGCGAGCCGGGCTCGGGTGTTCAGCGCAGGGGAGACCCTAGAGCGCTTCGTCCTAGAGCACGAGATCGATCACCCACAGGGGCGAGCCCACACCCACGAGCTGGTGTCGGACAGCCAGGGCCGCAGCCGGGGCAGCGGTGGGCCCCCGAGCGCTCAGCCACCCCACACCGCTCCCCACGAGGTCGAGCTCCAACGCTTCGCCCGCTCCCTCGCGGCAAAGCTCCGCCGGGGCCGGCTCGAGGGTCGCTATGAGCGCCTGATCCTCGCGGCCCCACCGCGGTTCCTCGGTGCCCTGCGCGGCGCCCTAGATCCCCCCACCCTCGGGCGCGTCGTCGAGAGCCTCGCCCACGACTGGACCAAGCTCGCCAGCCACGAGCTGCCTGCGATCATCCGCCGGGCCCTGCCCGACACCGCGGGGATGCCCGACGCCGGGTAGCGACACAGCCCCTGCGCTCGCCCCGGAGTGGGCGTGCGATCCGCCACAGGCCTGGGCGAGGCCCCACAGTGGACCTCCGGAGAGCCCGGAGAGCCCGGAGAGCCCGGAGAGCCCGGAGAGCCCGGAGAGCCCGGAGAGCCCGGAGAGCCCGGGGCAGGACGCACGCCCGGGTGGGGCAAGACGCACGCTCCGGCGCGACCGCCGGGTGACGGTGATCCACGCGGTGGAGGAGCGCTGACCCGCCGGGTCCTCTGCGCCCGATGGCTCTCCTCGGGGCCTGTGACGCTCCAGCCCGGCACACAGGAGCGGGGGACCACGCTGACGCTCACCGCGGTGGGATCCAGGTGTGCAGATCGTCGTCCCCCGGATCGGGATCTGTGTTGTTCGCTCTCCACAGCGCCTGGACGCGGGGGCGGGTGTAGGGGCGAGCAGCAGGATCGAGGGCATGGAGACCTCCTGTGGTCCCCGGGGAGGCGACCGGATCTGACGCTCCACGCATCGCCCCCCCGGGGCGCCTCCTCTGGATCACCCCCGGGGCGCCGTGGGTCACGGGCTCCAGCGCCCACAGCCCGGCTGCGCTCACCCCCGGCGGCCGCGGGTCTCCTCCGGGAGCCGGGGGAGGTGGATCAGGGCCAAGCTCACCCACGCCGCAGAGCTGAAGTACAGCGACATCCACAGGATCTCGTCCCGCCAGCCCGCCCACCTCCCGCCCACCGTCCGGCGCATCGCGTCGGACAGGCCCTCGGACAGGCTCGGGTAGGTCCGGCCGGCGGCCTGGTCTGCCCACCAGCGGGACAGGGACATCGGGACGTCCACCGTGGCCAGGAACAGCACGCAGGCCACCCCGAGCCCCAGGGCGAGCTGGAGGAACCGCCGGAGGGGGGCCTCGGCGCTGCGGTAGAGCGCCACCAGCCCGAGCATGAGCAGCGCCACGGTCGCTGCCTGGATCGATCCCGCGAGGGCGTTGCCCAGGTCGTTGGTGGTCAACACCGCGTACCACGAGCAGGTCTCCGCCGCGAGGATCAGGAGCACCAGCGCCCGCGACAGCACGAGCCCCGAGCCGCTGCCGGCCCTGCGGCTCAAGAACCCCAGCAGCAGCGCCCACTGAGCGACGAACATCACCTCGGCCACGGTGGCGATGGTGCGACCCACCAGCACGTTCGCGGAGAGCCCATCGATCGAGCTCAGTCTCTGGACGTCGGCCCACAGGACGAACGAGCCGCTGGCGCAGCCCAGCACACAGCCAGCGGACAGCAGCAGCTGCCACCGCCGGTAGCGCAGGATCGCCTGCGCGGGCTCGCTGCGGCGCAGCACAGACCAGGCCGAGACCGCCCACAGCACGAGGCTCAGCAGCCCGATCGCCGCCATCCCCCACCACCACAGCCACACCTCCGTGGAGAAGTCGTCCACCTCAACCTCCTGTGCTCCGGGGTCGGATCGTGTGGATCTTGCGCGTCCACTCCCCACAGGGTCCCTCAGGATCCGTCGATTCGCTCGATCAAGGAGCCGAGGAAGGCTACGCCCTGGCAGGGGCGGGGCCTGGAT
>DRPG01000713.1 GCA_011376105.1 Deltaproteobacteria bacterium | reverse complement strand
CCACCAGCGGGGCGCCCCCCGCCACGATCATCATCTCCCCTATCCCGAAGCTCAGCATGCGAGTCGACCCCCGAACCATCCGTCCTCCCAGGCTAACCCGGGCTGGCCCCGGGTCGCCGCGACCCCGGGGGGAGCGGCGGACTACAATCGGAGGCTGCCTGTGCTGGAGGACGCGGGTCCGTGTGTAGGATGTTCGGCTTCCGAAGTGCGGTGCCCTCACAAGCTCACCGCTCCCTGGTCCAGGCTGAGAACGCGCTGTCGGACCAGTCGCTGCACCATCCCGACGGCTGGGGCATCGGCTGGATCCTCGACGACGACGCCTACGTGATCAAGTCGGCCAACGCCGCGCACGCCTGCGATCGGTTCCAGCGTGCCAGCCAGCGCCTGACCTCCCACACCTTCCTGGCCCACGTGCGCCGGGCCACGGTGGGCACCGTCGAGCACGTCAACGCGCACCCGTTCCGCTGTGGGCGATGGCTGTTCGCACACAACGGCACGATCTTCGGCTTCGATCGGATCCGGGGGTGGCTCGAGGATCGGATCGAGCCCGGGCTGCGCCCCCTGATCCACGGAGACACCGACTCTGAGCGTCTGTTCTTCTTTGTCCTCTCCAGGCTGGGGCAGGCAGGCATCGATCCCACCGGCCGCTCACCCTCCGGCGCGTCGATGGTGGCGCAGATCGTGCGCGGAGCCCTGCTCGAGCTCGACGCCCTGGCGGTGTCGCTGGGGATGGATCGACCGATCCTCAACGTCCTGTTGACGGACGGGCGGCTGCTGGTCGCCCACCGGGCGGGCATGCCGCTGCTGCTGTCGACCCAGAAGCGCTGCTGCGCGGACCTCCACACCTGCACCGAGCCGAGCAAGGTCTGCATGGAGCCGGCCCGCTCCGACGCACCGGTCAACCACCTGTCGATCGCGAGCGAGCGGATCGGCGAGGAGGAGAACCGCTGGGAGAACATCGCCGACGGCGCGACGGTCTTGCTCGACAACCACTTCCGGATCACGGTGGAGCCCCCGATGGCGGGCTGGGAGGCCCCCGTGCTCCCCCCCGGCGCCCCCCGGATCGGAGGCTGACACCCCGGTCCGGGATCAGAGCGAGCCCCCGGGCCCTGGGGCGAGCCCGCCGGAGCCCTCGGTGGAGCCCCCGGGGCCCCGCGGGATCAGGGCAGCAGACCGATGTCCGCGAGGAACAGGCGCTTGTAGTCCCGGACGGGATCGTCGATCCGCCCCTGGGCCACCACCGCGACCCACAGTGAGCCCTCCCTGAGGGTGATGTCGAGATCGCCGTTGCCCACTGTGCCCAGATCGAGATCGATGATCGACTTCTTGCCCACGTGGACCGCCCGCACTGGATCGAGGATCTCGTCGTTGTCGTCGACAAAGATGATGTGTCGGCCGTCGGGGGTCCAGGCGGGGCCCCGGGCGTCGGGGTAGACGCCACGCTCTAGGAGCCGGGGCATGGTGCCGGCCTCGATCACGTACAGATCGAACCGCTCGGGATCTTCGTGGTTCGCGTAGAACGCGATGCGGTTGTCGTTGGGGGCGAACCGGGGACGGATCTGGTTGCCCGCCCAGCTGGTCAGCCGCGCCGGGCTCGCGCCGATCGCGGGCAGCAGCCAGAGGTTGTCGCCGGCCTCGCTGTGGGCGACGAACACCAGGGAGCGCCCGTCGGGGGACCAGGTGACGTACAGCTCGGAGCTGTTGGACATCGAGGTCAGGCGCTGAGGCTCTTTCTCCACGGCGTCGGTGGTGATCAGGTAGAGATCCCCCTCGCCGGTGCGGGCGCTGGTGAACACGATCGCGCCTCCATCAGGGGACCAGCTCGCGCCTCCGTCGGCGCCGGGGGAGGGCGCGATGGCGGTGCCCCCCATGATGTAGAGATCGTAGTCGTAGTCGTCGTTGCTCGCAGAGAACACGAAGAGCCCGCCGCCGACGCGGGCGGGCGCCCAGGCGAGATCGTGCACGACCTGTCCCCCCTCGGGGCGCGCGAAGCCAGCCGTCAGCGAGCTGCTGGGCCTGCGGGAGGCATGGACCTCGTCGAAGTAGCCGACCTTGGGGGGGCCGACGTACAGCTCGATGCGCTTTTCGTCGTGAAAGTTGGCCTCGAAAGAGAGCTTAGAGCCATCTGGCGCCCACACGGGGCGCTGCACGTTGGCTCCGGGGATCGAGGCCAGCGGGGCCGCGCTCCCCGCGAACGCGGTGGCGATGATCACGCTCCAGGGCAGGGTGACCTCCTCATCTGGTGGATCGAGCGCGCGACGGTAGCATCCTCTGCCATGCAGAGCATATCGGATCGTCTCAAGGAGGGCCGAGGCGGATGACGCAACACCCCGAGGATTCTATCAAAGCCCTCGATCGAGGGCTCTCGCTCGTCTACCGTGCGCGCCCCTGGCTGATCGCGCTAGACGTGCTCCAGGGGGCGTCCGCCGTCGTCGAGCGCCTCGCGGCCTGGGGCGCTCCACCTCCCTTCGTGATCGCGGCCCGGGTGGGCACGGGCCCAGCACCTGCGTGCGAGCACCGCGTCCTCGGGCTGCCGCCGATGCCGATGATGGAGGCGATCCATGCGGGGGAGGAGGCGCTCCGGTCGCTCCCCGCCGACGTGCGCTCAGCGATCGAGGCGTTCGATCCAGATAAGCGCGCCGCGGTGCTCGGGGGGATCGTGTCCGACGGGCGGCCGGTCGCACAGCGTCCCTTCTTCGGGGCCCGCCCCCTGAGCTGGCGGCGCCTGGAGGACAAGGTCGTCATCGACGCGCTGTGGGACGCGGTGGGGCTCGAGCGGGCGCCGTCTGAGGTGGTGGAGGTGGAGCTGACCGCCCTGTCCGAAGCGGCACAGCGGCTCGATCTGGGCCAGGGCACGGTGTGGGCCGGGGACGCGAGCCAGGGTTTCCATGGCGGAGCCTCGTACACCGTGGCCGTCCGCACCCCCACAGAGGGCCGCGCCGCGGTGGCGCGGCTGGCACCCCGGTGCCGCACCGCGCGGGTGATGCCCTTCCTCGAGGGGGTGCCCTGCTCGATCCATGGGATCGTGTTCCCCGAACACGTGGTCGTGCTCAGGCCCGCTGAGCTCCTGGTGTTCCAGGGCAGCGGGGGGTTTGTCTACGGGCGGGCGGCGACGTTCTGGGATCCACCTCAGCAGGATCGGGACGCGATGCGGAGCGCAGCACGGCGGGTCGGCGATCACCTACGCGGGGCGGTGGGCTACCGCGGCGCGTTCACCCTCGATGGGATCTGCACCCCCTCCGAGGGCTTCCTCCCCACCGAGCTCAACCCCCGGGTGGGGGCCGCCCTGGGGCTGATGTGCCCCGAGGTACCGTTCGATCTGCTCCACGCGGCCCTGATCGAGGGCTGCGCGCTCGATCTCGATCCCGTCGCGCTGGAGGCTGCGCTGCTGCAGCGAGCCGACGCCGCCCGCCATGGCTCGGTGGGCTTCCTGATCGATGTGTCGCTGCAGGTCACTGAGCACCACCCCCTGGTGTGGCGGGGGGCACCGGGGGCCGGCGCGTGGGAGCGCGTGTCCGGAGGCGACGAGGCGGACGCCACCGCGACGATCGGCCCCGGTCCGTCGGGGGGCTACTGCAGGCTCAGCCTGGATCCAGTCCGCACCCCTGTGGGGCCCCGGGTGGCGCCGAGGGCCATCGCGTTCGCCCGGTGGCTCGATCGACGCTACGACGCGGGTCTGGGGGAGCTGCGGTGAGGCCCGGGACCCGCGCCGTCCGGCCGGGCGCCCACGTCGACGCCTGCTCTCTGCCGGGAGGATGTGTGAGGCTCGACTTTCCCGCCACCAGCCGCAACAGCGCTCCGATCCTGGAGGTCCTAACCGACGTGCTCCCCGACGAGGGGCTCCTGCTGGAGCTCGCGAGCGGCTCGGGCCAGCACGCCGCCGCGTTCGCGCCCCGGCTGCCCCGGCTGCGGCTGCAGCCCTCCGATCCCGATCCCCGCCACCGGGCCTCGATCGATGCTTGGTGTGCGGGGCTGCCCAACGTCGCCCGGGCGATCGAGCTGGACGTGCGGGAGCCCTGGCCCCTGACCGCCGCCGACGCGGTGGTGTGCATCAACATGGTGCACATCGCCCCGTGGTCCTGTGCAGAGGCCCTGGTGGCTGGAGCGGCCTCGATCCTGCCCCGGGGGGGCGTGCTGTACCTCTATGGTCCGTTCAAGCGCGACGGGCGACACACCTCCCCGAGCAACGCCCGGTTCGACGAGGGGCTGCGCGCCCGGGATCCTTCCTGGGGCGTGCGCGATCTCGAGGCGGTGAGCGCGCTCGCCTCGGCGGTGGGGCTGGCGCTGGAGCGCACGGTGGAGATGCCCGCCAACAACCTCTCGGTGGTGCTCCGGATGGGTTAGAGCGGCCCCGCGGAGGCACGCAGCACGATGGCTTCAACCGACAACCACTGGACCCTGGTGCAGACCCCCACCGGCAAGATCATCGAGCGGGCCAAGGCAGAGGTCCTCGAGGCCGAGGCCTGGGTGTGCGAAGATCCCGGCCACTACGGGATCTACTTCAAGCCCGGCGCCTGCCGGATCTGTGGCAAGGCCCGGATCAAGAAGGTGGTCCCGATCGGGTTCCAGGAGCGCTCAGCCTAAGCCGGGCCGCCGGGCCGCCGGGCTCCTGGGGCTACCCGCGCTCTGAGGTGGCGGGGCGGGTCATCAGCGACTGCACCGCCTCCAGCGGCTCCATGCCTCCATAGATCGCACACAGGCCCTCGGTCAGGGGGAGCTCGACGCCGTGCTGCTCCGCCAGGCGGGCCAGGGCCTGGGCGAGGACCGCTGGCCCCCGGCGACGATCTCCGCCGGCTAGGGCCAGGCCCGCGTCGAAGTTGGGGTGACCGGGCACCGCCTGGGCTGCGACCAGATCCCCGACCCCGGCGAGGCCGCTGAAGGTCAGGGGATCGGCGCCCATCGCCTGAGCCAGCCTGCCCGCCTCCACCAGGCCCCGGGAGAGCACCATCGCGTGGGTGCCGACGCCCGAGCCCCGCAGCCCCCGGGTGATCCCGATCAAGGTGGCGAGCACCGGGACCATCGCGCCGGCGAGCTGGACCCCGACGAGATCCGGGGAGTCATAGAGGCGGTAGCGGTTGCTGTGGAGCGCCTCGGTGGTCATCCGCCGGACCTCGGCGAAGGGGCTGGCGACGACGCCTGCACACAGGCCCCCGTTGAGGATCTCCTCGACGGGGGCGGGGCCGGCCAGGGCGCCGACCCGCAGCGCCTCGCTCTCCTCGAGGACCACGTTCGTCAGCCAGTGGGAGGTGGCGGGCTCGAGCCCCCGTCCCGCCACCACCACCCGGTGCTGCGCTCCGGGACGGGTCAGCTGGATCGCGTTGCGAACCTGCTCAGCGCTGGTCGCGACCAGGAGGAGCTCGCACTCTGCGGCGACGTCGGGGGGGTGATCGGTCGAGCGGAGCAGGTGGGGGGGCCTCGGGGTACCGCGGTAGGCGATGAAGGGCTCGTTGCCCGCGGCCATCGCCAGCCGGGCCAGGGCCTGGCCCCAGCGCCCTCCGCCAAGGATGCCGACCTTCACGAGGCACCCCCCAGCGGCTGGCTCCGCTCGGGGCGATCGAGGAAGGTCAGCCGGTTGCGGTAGTACAGACACAGCCTCGGATCCTCGATGACCAGATCCGAGCCCCTGCGGGCCAGCACCCTGGAGCGATGGTAGCGCTCGAAGTGATCCAGGGCCGTCTGCAGGGTACGACCCGCGTCTTTGGGCAGGGCCTCGCCCCACCGTCCCCGTCGGACGCCGTCGTGGACGCGCTCTAGGGTGGAGGCCAGGCGCTGCAGCAGCTGCTCCCGCCGCAGCCGGCGCCGGCCGGTGGGCACCCGGACCAGCCGGAAGGGATCGCTCGAGCCCACGTTGTCTGCGAGGCAGGACCACGCGGCGTAGGCCGTGGCGTGGGTGGAGAGCACCGCTGCGTAGCGGGGGAACGCGTCCACCAGGGCCTCGCCGAGGCGATCGGTGTACACCCGATCGCGCTGCTCGTCCCACTGGACCTCACCGTCGCGATCGCACACATACCGGCGACGCTCTAGCGCTTCGGCTCTGCGCTCGCCTACGTCTGGGCTCACCGGGCGGCCCAGCACGTCCAGCGGGGCGCCGAAGTGGGCGATCACCGAGGAGTCCAGATCGAGGACCCGGCGGGCGAAGCTGGCGAGGCGACGGGGCTGGGCGAACTCGTCGTCGGTGATGATGTACCGCTGCTTGCCCGCCTCAGCGAGGTGATCCTCGATCAGGGTGTTGGCCTCCAGCGTCAGGGTGAAGGACAGGGTCAGCGGGACCACGTAGACCTCGGCGTCGGGCCGACCCGCGGTGAGCATCTCCTGCCAGGCGACGATCCCGGTGCCGAGCAGGCCCTTCTTCAGGTGGGTCTCGAGCTCCCCCGAGCGACACCGGGTGCCCCCGGGGAAGAACAGGGAGTGGTGCCGGGTGGTCAGGGCCCGGATCGAGTAGTCCTTGAGCACGTCCTTGTACAGCTGCGCCTTCTTGGTCCGATCGACGGTGTATGCGCCGAGGCGGTGCATCCACCAGCCGACCACTGGGTTGTCGAACAGGTTCAGCCCCGCGCCGTAGATGAAGGGGGGGAGCCCGGCGAGGTACAGCGCCAGCCCGATCAAGGGGCTGTCGAGGTTGGAGACGTGGGTGGGGCACAAGATCAGGGTCGCCTCACGGGCGAGGATCCTCAGCGTGTCGAGATCACCCCGGACCTGGAGCCGGGCGGTGGGGGACAGATCCCAGTCGCTGAGCCGATCGGGACGCTGGGACAGCAGGGCGGACAGCATCCGGGGCAGGGCCCGGGTGGCCATGCGGTAGACCCTCGGGCTGAACCGCCCATGGATCTCGTCGGCCCAGCTGGACACGAGCCGCAGCCCCGCCTCGATCCGATCGGAGCGCGAGCCCTGGACCAGGGCGGTGGCCAGCAGATCGAGCTGCTCCCGGGCCTCGTCCTCGTCTCTAGACCGCCTCATCCGGTTCCGCTCGTTCCACAGCGCGTCCTCGAGGTGGGCCTCGAGGCGATCGTCGGGCAGATCCTCGAGGCGTCGACGGGAGCGGTTGATCAGATCCCGCACCACCAGCGCCCGGGCCCGGGGGTGGAACAGGCCCGTCGCACGCTCCGGGGGCTCCTCGGACCCAGGGATCGAGGGGGCCAGGGGGGTCGCTGCGGTCATCCTCGCTCCAGCGGTGGGTTCATCAGGGCTCCCGGGATCGGATGACGGCCAGGACGAAGCCGTCCTGCTGGGGCTCGATCAGCTCCTCCGCGAACAAGACCTCACAGTGATCGAGCAGGGCATGCTCCCCCAGGCTCAGCTCGGAGGCCAGCTGGGACAGCTCGCACTGCATCCTGGGCTTGCCCCGCAGGGCCTCGTAGATCCTGCGGGAGTCGGCGGGCAGCTCAGAGGAGGGCTCAACGGGCAACCCGTTGCGCCTGCGCCACGCGGTGATCCGACCCCGGACCGCGATGGGTAGCCCCATGCTCTCCCGCCACCAGGTCTCGGCCAGGTCTTCGTCGGCGCCGGACAGCTCCGCGAGGCGTTGGACGTCGAGGGGGGCCAGGGGGGCAGGGGTGAGCTGGATGGCGCCGGCCTCCGACAGCCTGGGCACCGGACGATCGGCGTGCAGCAGCAGCAGGCACTGCAGATCCTCCCTCAGCACCCGCTCAGCCAGGACACGGGCCCCCTTGTGGCCCGCCCGCATCACCAGGACCGCGGGGCGGGGGCTGCGCCGCAGCGAGCTGGCCGCCCCCGCTGGATCGGTGCCCTTGAGGTAGGGCAGGCCCTCGCGGCGTGCGTACTCGACCGCCT
>DRPG01000712.1 GCA_011376105.1 Deltaproteobacteria bacterium | reverse complement strand
CGGCGCGGTAGCTGGCGGCGGCGCGGTAGCTGGCGACGGCGCGGTAGCTGGCGACGGCGCGGTAGCTGGCGACGGCGCGGTAGCTGGCGACGGCGCGGTAGCTGGCGGCGGCGCGGTAGCTGGCGGCGGCGCGGTAGCTGGCGACGGTGACACCCCCGGCCTGGCACCGGGCCCGGCGCCAGGGTACGCCATCGAATGCTCTCCTTCCTGCTTGTCTCCCTCGCCTCAGCTGATGAGCCCATCTGCGACCAGAGCGTCGAGATGGAGTCCTGGCGGTGGCAGATCACAGCCGCCGAGGAGCTGCTGTCGGGCAAGAACCTCAAGGGGGGCCAGGCCACCGCTGAGAGCGCCCGGGAGCGCGCTCCCTGCCTCACCGAGATCCCCACCCCCGAGGACATCACCCGGCTGGCACGGGTCAAGGCGGTGAGCGCGTTCTACGAGCAAGACACCGATCAGCTCGAGCAGTGGGCGGCGCTGGCGGCCGCCACCGCCCCCGAGACCCACTGGCCAAGCTGGCTCGATGGAGATCACCCCGCACGACAGCTGATCGATCAGGTCCCCCCCACTGGCTGGTCGGGCTGGCCCGATCGGGGGGTGGCGACCCCCAGGCGTGGAGGCGTCTTCCTCAACGGGCGATGGCTCGATGTCCCGCTGTTTCCGATATCTGCGCCCAACCTGATCCAGATCTTCGATGCAGGAGGGCACCGCCTCGACGCCTGGTGGCAGCACGGCGCGGCGGCCCCCGCAAGGCTGATCGGGGCCGAGCCCACGACAAACAAGAGGCCCCGCTTCCACCGCGACGCAGAGTCGATCGCAGACATCGCGGGGTAGGGCGTCGGCCCAACGACCACGGGAGTCCAGCCGGGCCGGGCCACCACCCAACACCACGCAGAGCGGGTCGGCTGTGGGCTCGCCGAGGGCCCGGTGGCTACTCCGGCGGCGCCTTCAGCAGGCGATCGACCTCATAGGCCATCTCCTCGATAGTGCCGCTACCTCCAGCAAAAAACCGAATCACACCCTCTTGATCGAGGATGTAGGTCATCGGGATCACGGTGATCCCTCCCCGATCCCAGGCCTCGTGCTGCCCATCGACATCGGCGACCACTGGGTAGGTGAGGCCGAGGCTGCTCTCCCAGCTCGCTGCGTCGTCCAGCGACGGGGTCCCCCCGCTCAGGTTTTCAGCCACCATGGTGATGGCGACAAAGCCATCGGCCCGGCGCTCCTGGTACAGCCCCTCGACCTCCGGCGCCAGCTCCTGACAGGGACCACACCACATGCCGATGATGTCGACCAGCACCACCTGGCCCCGGAACGATGCCAGATCGATGATGTTGCCCGAGCTGTCGGGCAGGGCAAAACCAGGGGTGCACATGCCATAGTCGACCCCCACCGGCGCCCCGGGCTCACACCCAGTGGGGGGATCGGTGATCTCACCCGTGTCGCCGGTGAACGTGTTGGGGGCTCCAGTGTCCCCGGTGGCCGCCGCGGTGGTGTCGGCGGTGATCTTGTCGGAGGCCTCGTCGCCGCTGCAAGCGAAGAATAGAGAGGTCGAGAGTACGATCAAGCGCATGGTTCCATCCCCGGAGAGGCTACCCGCCTACAGTGGAGGCTGCAGGAGTCGGCTGTCAACAATTCGACAGCCCATCCAGCCCGCTCGACCGCTATCCCCGCGACAACCTCACGAAGCAGCACGTCTCACCGAGGCGTTTGGGGAGGGCACGGCCCTGCTCGGGGCGACCGACGGGCTCGGCGGGGCGCCCGGGGGGCTGCGGGCCCGGCTGGGCGGGGCGCCCGGGCGCTGCGAGCCCGGCTGGGCGGGGCGCCCGGGCGCTGCGGGCGCTGGGCGTACGGCGGCTCGGGCACGGCGGAGCGGGACGCCCGGGCGCTGCGGGCGCTGGGCGTACGGCGCCTCGGGCCCGGCGGGGCGGGGCGCCCGGACGCTGCGGGCGCTGGGCGTACGGCGCCTCGGGCACGGCTGGGCG
>DRPG01000711.1 GCA_011376105.1 Deltaproteobacteria bacterium | reverse complement strand
TGTGCCTGGAGGCTCAGCGGTGCCTCCAGGAAGGAGCCGTCGTCGCCTTCGGTGGAGGCCTCCTCGGCCTGGCCCCGGGCGAGGCCCGAGCTGCCGAGCTGATCCCGCAGCTCGAGCGCCGAGAGTGACCTCCCTCGTCGGTACGCCAGCCAGTACCCCGGGGCATGGTCCCCAAGGGGTGGGACCTTGAGCAAAGCCACAGGATCCTCGAGACGAGCCCGCACCACCGACGCCCAGGGCTCGCCCGCGCTCAACAACCGGACGGCTGCGTCGCGGGCTTGGCTGCGGTGTTCCTCCGGGGCCTCGTCCGGGGGCTCGGTCTCGAGGAGCGCCGCCACGGAGCACGACGCGTCGCCGTGGGTCATCCAGATCGGGACGCACCTTGTCTCCGCAGGGCGCGCCGTGGGATCGACGTCGTCCCGCAGAGGGAGCGGGGGGAGCTGGTGGAGCAGGCGGACGCTGGCGCGTCCCCGCAGCTCCAGCTGGACGCGATCGCCGAGATCAGTCACCGGTGTGTCGGCGCCTGGATCCCAGCACCCGTGGGTCAGCCCGCCGTAGCCGGAGGGCACGACGAGGGTGTCCCCGGGGCGCAGCGCGTCGGGCCCGACGACCTCGCTGCGCTCGCCGGCCCAGCGCAACGCCAGCCTTGGTTGACCCCGCTGAGGGCCCCGGTCCCTGGGCGCCCCCCGGACGCCCAGGGCGTCGGAGACGGGGACCTCGGGGCGCCCTGAGAGCCACCGCTGGGCCGCCCAGAGCGGGATCGGTAGCGCCTCCAGCGATCCAGGGGGTGTGGCCATGAGCCGCTCGATCAACGCGCGCTGGAGCGGCGTGTCCAGCGCGAGGTCCGACAGGACACGGGGCGGAAGATCGGCGCGCCACACGATCTGGACCTCGGGCTGGCTACGCTCGGGGCCATGTAGCCAGGCGGCGATCTCGGGATCGGGGAACACAGGCTCGCTGGTCTGAGCCCAGAGATCGAGGTGGGCCGGGAGCAGCACCGGCGCGGACAGGCTGGGCGCCAGCAGGGGCGCGAGGTCGAGCCCGGGCGCCCCGAGGTGCTCTGCCATCGCAGACAGACCGAGGTCCAGCGCCTCGATGGACGAGAGCCACCGGTAGGTCGCGGCGAGGGCGGCTCCGTACACTGGATCCGGGTCCCGATCGGGGCTCCGCTGATCTGAGCGGACCACAATCCAGGCCCGAGCGTCTGGGAAGTTACCCCGTCGGTTGAGACGTCCGAAGCGTTGCCGGAGGGCATCCAGGCTCGCGCACTCGGAGACCAGGCCGTCGAAGTCGAGATCAGCGCCGGCCTCCAGGCACTGGGTGGAGACCACGATCACCGGCGCCTCGTCGGGCGAACGCTGCTCAGGCGCGAGCCGGGTGGTGATCTCCTGCACCCGTGTGTCCTTGTCGAGCGGGCGCATCCGCCCGACGAGCAGCCGCGCATCGAGATCCTGGGCCGCGAGGATCCGATGGATCCCCCGCGCGGTGGCGACCCGGTTGACGATCACCCCCACGCGACGCAGCCCACCCCCGACCAGCTCCAGCGCATAAGCCGCCATGGCCTCGGCCACCTTGTGGCTCACGGTGGCGGGATCGTCCCGGGCGCCGATCTTGACGATGTCGAGCTGAGCCGGCTTGGCAGCGGTCCAGCGCTTGCGGAGCACGGGGTGCGCTCGATCGGCGGGCTCGAGCTGGTGGGCGTCGTCGTGCACCTCCCCGGGGGTGGCGGACATCGTCACGACCTGGAACCGATCGGCGAGATCTTCGGTGGATCGGCGAAAGTGGCCACGGATGGCGCCCAGCGTCTCGGCGAAGGGCCGCGAGAGGTGGACCTCGTCCAACAGATACAACACGTCGTTGCCCAGCAGGCCCGCGTGCACAGAAGCCATGCCCCTCGACACGCCGTAGCCCCGGAACAACAGCCGTGAGCCGACCTGATCGACGGTGCCGGCTGCGACCAGGGGTCGGTCGGGGTAGTGCACCCAGGCGTCGTCGCGGATCATGCCGCCCCGGAGCACTGTGGCCTGCAGCGCGGCCTCACCGGAGGGCGTCCCGCCGAGGCGCCGCAGCGCAGCCCCGACCCGGGCACAGATCGAGCTCTCCGCTCTCTCCAGCTTCTCTGAGATCTCCTGCGCGCGCTCGAAGGCCTGATCGACCACCACCCGCCGATCCACCACCATCACCACCCGGCGGGGTGCACGTCGCTGGGCTGGGGGGCGCACGGCGTCCACCGCCATCCAGAACACCGCGACATCGATCGCGGATGTCTTGCCAGAGCCGGTGGGCAGATCGAGCAGCGTGGGCCAGGGGGACTCGGACGAGGGATCGCACACCCGGGCCGCGAGCCGCGCCTGCCAGGGGAAGGGTTCGCGTCCCCACAGCTCGTGGAAGAACGCGGCGAAGTCTCCGGGCCGGAGGGGGACGTCAGGCACGTTCGCCTCCGTCGGAGAGGGGGCGGAGCAGCCCGAGGCCCTGGTAGCGCCCCGCTCCGAGCAGCACGGGCCCCACGACGGGCCCGGGGAAGGTCAGCCGCGCGTGGACCTGGACCCGCCGGGTTCGTGATCGGTCCCGGGGGAACGGGGGGTGGTGGCGGATGTGCTGTCCTCCCATCAGGGGCGGTCGCAGATCGATCTCGACGGAGGTGGGAGCAGGCAGGCCGATCCGGACGGCCGCCAGGGCCACGGTGGCCGCTGCCTCGTCCCGGGCTCCCGCGGCCTGCCTCGGGTCCCTGTGCCGCAGATCCCCGGGGTTGCGATCGAGGGCGATGGGGGTCGCGGTGGCCCACCGAGCGCTCGCACGGCACCAGGTCCCGGCGCGCAGCGACGCGAGCAGATCGCCGAGATCATGGCGCTCTACGTCGAGCACGCCTGCCCGCCCGAGCCGCAGCGACACCGTCGGCACCGGCTCGTTCTCCTGACGACAGGCGGCCTCCCACCGTCCGATCGTCTGGAGCACGTGCATCCGATCATCCCGCGCGAGCCCCCGGGGCAGCACGATGGCCACCCCCATCAGGTGCCCCGTGGCGTGCTGCCGGCCCACGAAGGGGAGGGCGAGGTAGGCCGCGTGGGGCTCGCGGGCGGGCGCGCCGTCGGGCTGATGCCCGGTCAGCACCTGCCTTGGGTGATCCGCATAGCTCAGCAGCGCCCCCCGCAGGGCCCGGGCGACGTCCGGAGCACGGGTGATCGGGAGCCTCGGGCCTCCGACCCGGCGGAACACGATCCACTCGTCACTGAACACCGGGGCTGGGGGCCGAGGCATGGGCTCACTCCGCGGCGGACCATAGCGGACGAACCGGGCGGGCAGGATACGCCCCGACACCGAGCCCCGGTGGTACGCGTAGGCCTCGTCCAGCGCCTGCAGCTGCCCGGGCCCGGGCACCCTGAACACATCCGATCCGTCGGGATCGGGGGCATGTGTTGGTGGACGTGCCTCGTCGGTCAGGGCGCATCGGACCAGCGAGGCGCTGTGTCCGATCCGGACCACCCGCTGGACCACCCGCTGGAGCACATCGCGCTGGATCCCAGAGGGCTCAGCGTCGGGCCAGATCAGCTGCACGACCGGATCTGTGGGGGTCACGCTGGGGAAGGTGCGCGGATGGCGCAGGCGGCGCTCGGGCAGGAGCCGTGTGGCGTCCTGGGCGATGTTCGGCGTGGGCACCTTGTCCGGCACAGCTGCGGCGCGCCGACCTGCAGCCTCCAGCTTGCCTCGGGCGCTCTCAACGGCGCGCACTGCCCGGGGTAGGGCCTTGCCTGCCCCTGGATCGTGCCGGAGCCGCTCGAGCGCTCGCTCGGCCTCTCCGAGCCTCTGCTCGTGCGTGTTCAGGGTGCGCAGCGTCGTCAGATCGTTGACCGGCACAAACACCGTCACCGGGCTCCTCGGCGGAGCCTGTGTCGCGGCGATCGACGGCGGGCCCAGGCCCTCGAGCCAGGTCAAGACCTCCAGCTCCGCAGGATCGGCCTCGTCCTCCATGACACTGGCGACCAGGGCGCTGAAGACCCGGGCGGGCTGGGGTGGCCACTCGGGCCTGCTGCGGTCGTTGTAGGCCGTCGCCACGCACCGGCCGGTCAGGTACTCGATCTCGAGACAGAGCATCAGCCGGCCTCGTCGTCGGTTGTGTCTCCCTCGCTGGTGAGGGCGCGGCTGTGGCGGATGAGGCTTGCCAGCTTGGGGGCGGGCCGCAGGATAGCGGGCTGTCGCTCCCAGCCGAGGCCCTGCTCCGAGGCCTGCGCGTGGGCCTGGGTGAGCAGCGCCGCAGCCCCCTCGAGATCGAGCGTGACGGACTCGGGCTCATCTCCGTCGGCCGGGAGCAGCTCGAGCACCAGCGGGCCGTCAGGCACCAGCAGCGCCCTAGAGCGCAGATCGTAGCCCTGCTCCCGCTGGTAGACCATCGCCGCCAGGGCCAGCGCCGCCAGCGCGGTGCGGGCCGAGACCTCCGCTTCCTTACGGGCATCCGCCTCGAGCGGGCTGTCGTCTACCCCGCAGGGAAAGCGCAGGCGCCGCAGGGCGGCCAGCGACAGCACCGTCGTCTGCTCAGCGCGATCGAGCGTCACCCCGCCCGCGTCTCGATCGATGCTGGGCGCGATGTTGCCGTGGTTGATCACCGACGGCTTGCCCTTGCCCTGTCCACCCTTGCGGCTGAACAAGCTCGGTTGCTTCTTCTTGCCCTCAGTCGCGGCCAGGGCGGCGTCGACCACCCAGTCGGTGGGATCGGCCTCGGCCTGGTACACCGGGACGCCGCTCTGGATCCCAGCGGGATCGAGGCGGCTGGCGGTCTTGACCCCGGTCTCGACCCCGATGCCGACGATCTCGGACACGAGAGCACGCTGGAACTTGGCGCCGCTGCCGCCCTTGGGGCCGGTCGAGTCCCAGACCCCAAAGATCAGGGCGTGGGGGCAGACCCGATACATGGGGGTCGCGTTGCGCACGGTGGCGTCGGTGAAGGAGCGCCCGAGCTCGGTGGCGCGGAAGGGCACGCCGTCGAGCACGCTGTCGCGGAGCAGCGCGTCCGCGATGCGGTGGGGGGCGTCGAGGGTGGTGATGTGTCCCAGATCTTCGAGCCCCTCGACCTCGGTGAAGTCCACCGTGATCACAGGAAAGTGCAGCTCCCCGTCTTCCCAGCCCTCCAGCAGCGCCTGCTCCATTCGGTTGGCCTGCGACGCGACTGAGTCGAGCAAGACACAGGGAACGGCCTGTCCATTGATCCGACGTGTCTCGAGGGCATACCTCGTCTCAGCGCCGCGCTCGATGGCGTAGGTAGGGGGGAAGACCTTGTCAGAGGTGCCGCCCGCCGGCGTGAGGGTCGTGCGGGAGCGGATGGCGACAACACCTCGGCGGACGGCGTCTCGAAGGCGGGCGTGGGTGAGGGGGGGCAAGGGGCTCTCCAGAGCGGTGTCTTTGCTGAGCAAGCACCACGTTGGGGTTCTTGGCCCTTGACGCCGGCTGTGAGCACGATCGGACAGATGAGGCGAAAATCTCTGAGATCCGCACCTCGGTCGCCCCCTGCACGGGGACTCCGAGGGATCGCTGGACGCTCCCGTGGGCGCGGTGGGCTGGCCGCGGTTCTGGGCGTGGCCTATCGGCGGGG
>DRPG01000710.1 GCA_011376105.1 Deltaproteobacteria bacterium | reverse complement strand
GGGGTGGTGCTGTTCGCCAGCTTCGCCCACCTGGCCCTGGCCCTGGCCCTGCTGGGGATCAGCGTGGGCGCCCTGATGCAGCACCTGTGGCCCACCCTGGTGCCCGACGAGGGGCTGGAGGAGCGCCTGGGCTGGCTGTCCCTGCTGATGGGGGCGGCCACCCTCGCGGCGGTGCTGTTCACCTTGCTGGCGCCGATCACCATCCAGTTCGAGGAGCCCCCCGAGCACTACGGGGAGCGCTCGTCCATCTCGTGGGATCTGATCGATCCCCTGTGGTTCAGCGCCCTGATGCCCGCGCTGGCGATCCCCTTCGCCATCGCCGGCCTGGCGTTCGCCGGGGCGTTCCAGCACCGTCGCTCCGACATCGGGCTGCTCTATGGCTTCGATCTGATGGGGGGTGCGGCCGCGGCGGTGGTGTTCGTGCCGCTGCTGTACCTGCTGCCCGGCCCTGACGTGGCCTTCGTGGTGGCGATGGCGATGTGCGTCTCGGCGATGCTGACCTTCGCCGCCTCGGGCCGGCGCCAGCTGGTGGTGGGCACCGTGCTGCCGCTGCTGCTCACCACGATCCTCGTTGGGGTGGCGGCGACGGGCACCGAGGTGCTCAGCGTGCGCTTCGCCGCCGGCTACTCCGAGGAGAACGTCATCTACACCCGGTGGACACCCCTGACCCGCCTGGCGATCCACCAGGGCCAGCGGGGCCACTTCATGCTGCTCGACAACACGAGCGCGTCGGAGATCGTCCGCAGCGAGCGGCGGCGCGCCCAGCTCGCGCGCGAGCCCAACCGGGGCCTGGTCTACCACTTCATGGATCCTCCGGCGCGGGTGGCGATCCTCGCAGCCTCAGCGGGCCCCGAGGTCGCGGCCGCCCAGTCGAGGGGCTTCAGCGACATCGACGCCATCGACATCGCCGCAGAGATCGGGGACATCGTCGCCGAGCGCTATGCAGACAACCCGGTCAACCCCTACACCCAGCCGGGGATCCACCGGGTGGCGATGGACGGGCGCGCGGCGATCATGCACAGCGAACAACCCTACGACATCATCCAGATGGTGCACGCCAACCTGCACTCCTCCGCGGGGCAGCTGGCCAACGCCTGGTCGCCCGCGCTGCTCGAGACCCGGGAGGCGTTCGTCACCTACCTGTCGAAGCTCTCCGACGATGGGATCCTGTCGTTCGGCCGGGGCTCAAAGACCAAGTGGCTGGTCAGCTCGGCGCTGGCTGCCCTGGAGGAGCTGGGCTTCGAAGAGCCTGAGCGTCACGTGGTGTGGGTCTCGGGCGCGGCTCAGGTGATGCTGGTCAAGAAGCGCCCCTGGACGGCGGCCGAGCGCGATCGGCTCGCGGAACACCTGGCCACCCTGCACAACCAGTACCTGTACTACGATCCCATCGATCCCGATCCCGAGGTGCTGCGCAAGGCCACCTCCCTGCGGGTGCTCACCGATGATCACCCCTACATCGGCACCGGCGACGATCTGCTCCAGGCCCTGGGCGCGTCCTACCGGCACCTGATCTCCCCGGAGAAGGAGGAGACCTCGGCGGTGACGATCATCTACCACGCGATGGCGCTACAGGTGGCCTTCGTGCTGGCGGCCGGCGTGCTGCTGCTGGGGCTCCCGATGGCGACCCGGCGCACCGCAGGCCTCGAGGAGATCCGGGGGGTGGGCTGGGGGCTCGCCTACGTCGCGTGCCTCGGCTATGGCTACCTCGCGGTGGAGACCGTGCTGCTGCACGAGCTGGTGCTGTTCGTCGGACACCCCACCTATGCGATCACCGTGGTGATCCTCGCGATGTTGCTGTTCAGCGGGCTGGGCTCGATCTCCGCCGGCCGGCTGGACGCCGAGCAGCTCCCCCGCACCTTGGTGAGGGTCTTGTCCACGATCCTGGCCCTGGGGGCCCTGCAGGCCTGGGTGGTGCCCGACCTGTTGCAGGCGTTCGCCTTTGGCCTGCCGCTGCCGAT
>DRPG01000709.1 GCA_011376105.1 Deltaproteobacteria bacterium | reverse complement strand
GGCGGGTCCCGGGCATCGAGCTGCCGCCGGGTGCGGTGTTCCTCGCCACCCGCCCCTCCCTAGGTCAGCACCATACCGCGATCGACGCCGCCTCTGAGATCTTCGTCCGCCTCGCCCAGCAGGCGCGCTGATCCCGAGCGCCCTGAGCAGGCGGCCCCCACCGGAGCCTCCGGTGGGGGCCGCCTCGCGGAGCCTCCGGTGGGGGCCGCCTCGGCGGGGGCCGCTCGTGCAGGGCAGGCCCGCGACGGAGGTCACTCCGCGGTGGGGGTCGCAGGCGCGGCCTCGGCGATCTCCAGCGCCCGATCGAGGGCGGTGGTCCAGTTGCTCCGGCTGAAGGCATCGACCTTGAGGTTCGGCTTGAGGATCAGGACCGAGGGCCACGCGCCGAGGGCGTAGTAGTCCTTGGCCTCCTGCTCCCTGTCGGCGAGCACCGCCACCTTGGGGTTGGGGTAGTCGTTGAACCAGGCCACGGCGTTCTCGGGCTGGGTGCCGTTGCCGAAGTCGTCCTCCCCCACGATCGTGATCCAGTACATCCGGCCCTGCTTCACGGCCTTGCGGACGGGGTTGTACCCATAGTCTGTCATGAAGGTGCCGTTGTCGCCATCGAGCCAGCTCGCCATCTCGCGGCAGGGCCCGCACCACTCGGCGGAGACATCGATCAGGACGTAGAGATCATCTTCGTTGTAGTAGTCGTAGATGTCGAGGGTGTCACCGTACTGATCGGGGAAGGTGAACCGCCGGAAGCGCTTGCCGGGGGTAGCGTTGTCCCCCCCGTGCTGGTTGCCGATGCTCTCCTTGTCGTAGTAGTAGGGCCAGCCACCGATGTAGATCACGTCATCGGCATCGGCGGGATCGTGCCCTGCGAACACCTCGTCACGATCGGAGTAGCCGTCGCCGTCGGTGTCGGCCTGGGTGGGATCGGCGCCGTTGAGGATCTCGTCGCCATCGAGCAGGCCATCGCCATCCGTGTCGCTGTTCAGCGGATCCGAGCCCACCTCGAGCTCATCACCGTCGCTGAGGCCATCGCCGTCGGTGTCGGCAAGATCTGGGTTGAGCCCCAGCTCTGACTCTTCCTTGTTGGACAGACCGTCGCCATCCGCGTCGGCGTTGCAGCCGATCATGAGGACGAGGGGAAGGGCTGCAAGCAGGCGCCGATCCATGGAAACTCCGGATGTAGCAGGTAGGACTTCGCGTTGAAGGGTATCAGGGTTTGCCTCGACCTGCCCCCCCGGGTCTCCGGCCTCCCTCGATGATCCGCACGACCCGCTTCTTGCCCACCCGCACGACGCTCCCCTCTGCTCCGGGGGCGATCTGCTGCTCGGGATCATCCACCCGGTTCCCGTCGATCCGGACGGCTCCCTGAGCGACCAGGCGCCTCGCCTCGCTCCTCGAGCTGGCCAGGCCTGCGTCGACCAGGATCACCAGCAGCCGCTCGGGGGCGCTCAGCGGGTGGGTGGGGAGATCTGCGGCTGCCTCTGAGCGCACCATGGCGGACGCGGCCCCCGACGCAGCGGCGGCGGCGGCGTCTCCGTGGAGCAGCCGGGTGGTCTCGTCGGCGAGCACCCGCTTTGCATCGCGAATCTCCTTGCCTGACAGGGCCTCCAGCCGGACGATCTCCTCCTCATCGAGGAAGGTGTACAGCCGCAAGAAGCGACCCACGTCGTCGTCGTGGCAGTTGTACCAGTACTGCCAGTAGTCGAACGGGGCCAGGCGCTCGCCGTCGAGCCAGATCGCGCCCTGGGCGGTCTTGCCCATCTTCGCACCGGTGGCGGTGGTCAGCAGCGGCGTCGTCAGGCCCCAGACCTCGGCGGACTCCATCCGGCGCACCAGATCCACCCCAGCCACGATGTTGCCCCACTGATCGTCTCCGCCGAGCTGCAGCCTGCAGCCGTGGCGTCGGTACAGCTCAAGGAAGTCGTAGGCCTGCAGGATCTGGTAGTTGAACTCGATGAACGAGAGGCCGCGCTCCAGGCGCTGTTTGTAGGCCTCCGCCGCCAACATTCGGTTGACTGAGAACTGTCGCCCGATGTCCCTCAGGAACGGGATGTACTGGAGCTTCAGCAGCCAGTCCGCGTTGTCGACCAGCTGCCCCCGCTCGCCGTCCAGCTCGAGGAAGTGGCTGATCTGGGTGCGGATCCCCTCAGAGTTTGCATCGATCTGGGCATCGGAGAGCATCTGACGGAGCTCCGATCGCCCTGAGGGATCTCCGACCCGGGCGGTGCCCCCCCCCACCAAGGCCAACACCCGGTGCCCGAGCCGCTGCAGCCAGGCCATGGCCATGATCTGCAGGAGGCTGCCGACGTGCAGCGAAGCTGCGGTGGGATCGAAGCCCACATAGAAGGTGACCTCCCCCTGGCTCAGGGCCTCGCGCACCTCCCCGGGGTGAGTGCACTGCTTGAGGAAGCCGCGCTGCTGCAGCACCTCGTACACGTCCATGCCACGCCTCCATGTCGTGCACACCGGGTACACTGCGGAGCATGTCGACGCCACAGGACGGATCCGGTTCGCTGCCCCCCGAGGCGAAGGCCCACGAGCTGCTGCCCCCAGTCATAGAACCCAGCGACGAGATACGGAGGATCGCCGAGCGCCGGATCGTGGGTTGGGCCCTGTCCCAGCGGCTGCTGCGGCGGCGGGCGTGGCGTCCCGCGGGAAACTCCAGGGCGTTCTGGGCCAGGGTCGAGGACGATGATCCCTTCCTGCCCCCGCCCCCCGGCGCCAGGATCCAGCAGCTCGGCGGGATCGCGGCCTCAGATCGACTGGTGCGGCTGGAGGGAGGCACCGCGGTGCCCGCCCGCGCTCCGTCCGGGCACGCCCCACGGATCCCGTCGCGCGCGCCCAGCCCCTCGGCCCACCCCGGGGCGCCGAGGCCTCCCCAGCGGGCCCCGGCACCCCAGACCCGATCCCCCGCCCCACAGGACCCGGAGCAGCCCCCTCCCCCAGCGCTCCCCCGGATCACCCCACAGCAGCCGCCCCGGGTCACCCCACAGCAGCCGCCCCGGGTCACCCCCGCTCCGCCCCGGGCCCGCTCCACTCCAGCGCCCACAGCAGCCCCCACCGAGCCTTCTGCGGGCGGAGGGCTCGATCGACGGCCCCCCCGCCTGCCCGATCCCCCCGTCCCGGGTCGAGCGAGGCGCTCCGGCCAGGGTCGGATCCGGATCCCACAGAAGAACGAGGAGCCCCGGGCCGAGCCCCCCCGCCCCGATCCCGCCGAGGTTCGGCACCAGAAGCTGGTGCAGCGCGGCACGCTCGATCCCGCCGACAACACCCCCAAGCGCTCGATCGATGACTACCTCCAGTTCCTCGGCGAGCTTCGGGTGGCCGAGCAGCAGTACCACGAAGAGCTCCAGCGCAGAGAAGGCGGCGAAGATCTCCTCTCTCCTCCGTCCCGGACGGCCCCGCGGGCGACGGCCCCCCCATCACGGCCCGCTCCGTCACAGCCTGCCCCGGCGAGGCCCGCTCCGTCACAGCCTGCCCCGGCGAAGCCCGCTCCGTCACAGCCCGCTCCACCCAGCGCCCCCATCGATCGCTCCCCGGCTGCGGCGGCGAGGCGGACCGCAGGGGGCTCCCTCGATGATCTGTTCGGAGGGACTCAGGAGGGTCGCGTCGACATCGGCAAGCGCACCCGTCGGCCCCCTCCGGAGGCCGAGGACTGAGGCCCGTCGGCCCCCCCAAGGCGTGTCTTCAACCTGAGGCCGCTCGATCCGATGGACTGGACACGAGAGGGCGTCCATGAGCAACATCAGCCGCGATACCATGCTCCGCATCCTGAAGGACAGCGCCGAGGCTGGGGCGGAGGAGGTGCACTTCAAGGTGCCGAACCGGCCCCTGATGCGCATGCCCTCGGGGGCCCTGGTGCCCACCCGGATGCAGGCCTTGAGCCCGGCGGACGTCAAGGCGGCGGTGTTTGCCCTGTGCGCCCTGGGCCACCTCGAGCTGCCCATCGCCAAGATCAGCGACCACGAGTTCTCCTTCGGGATCAACCAGCTGGGGCGCTTCCGGGCGTTCATCTACCGCCAGCGGGGCTCCCTGGGGGCGGTGGTGCGCCGGGTGAACACCCGGGTCCCCTCGCTGGAAGATCTGGGGCTGGACGCAGCGATCGAGACCTACGTGGGCCAGCCGGGGCTGCTGTTGGTCGCCGGCACCCATCGCAACGGAGCGCTGCACAGCCTGGTCAACGGCTACAACGCCCGCGAGCGCAGCAACGTGGTCATCCTCGAGAGCCCCCTGACCTACCTGCACCGCGACGCGATGTCGGCGATCAGCCACCGCGAGGTTGGCACCGACGTGCCCAGCTTCGCCACCGGGATCAGCCAGGCGATCCGGCTGGGCGCGGATCTGCTCGCGGTCGGGGACGTGGAGGACGCGGCCACCGCTGAGCAGATCTTGTGTGCCTCAGAGCGGGAGATGCCGGTGATCGCAGCGCTGGCGGCCCCCTGCGCGGCTGAGGCCACATGGTGGTTCTCGCGCCTGTTCTACGGACAGCACCGTGACGACATCCTCTACCGGCTGGAGCAACAGCTGTTGGCGACGGTGTCGGTGTCGATCGATCGCACTGAGGTGGTCCCGGCGGAGGAGGAGCAGCTCGAGGCCCTGTAGCCCGGGATCTGCTGGGGTACCCTGATCTTAGGGGGCGAGGGGCCCGACGGTGACCGTCTGGAACCCGGGCTGCAGCGCCAGCTCTATCAGCAGCCGCCGCAGATCACCACCCTGGGCGAAGGAGGCGGACAGCTCAGCCAGCGCCTCGGCGTCGGCGTCGACCTCCCGCCGCCCTGAGGCGTAGCGGAACCACTGGAGGACGACACAGTCGTGCACCGTCTCGCTGCCCGCCAGCAGCTCGGACAGCTCGACGGCGTCTGCGAAGGAGCGCCCGGCGAGATCCCCCACGGTGAGCGTGCCTGAGGAGTCCACCCGGATCCCGTCTTCGTTTCTTCGAAACCTCCCGATCGCATCATAGCGCTCGAAGCCGAAGCCGATCGGATCGATGTGATCGTGACAGGCCGCGCAGGCTGGATCGATGGCGTGGGCCTCGTAGCGCTCCCGGGTGGTCCGGGGCTCTGTGGAGGGCGCCACCGCGCTGGTGTCGATGTTCGCGGGGGGCGCTCCGGGGGCCACACACAGCAGGCGCTCGAGGACGAAGACACCGCGCTGGACCGGAGAGGCATACACCGGGTGGGAGGTGGCCAGCAGCCAGCCCGCGCGGGTCAACAGGCCCGCGCGCTGATCCCTGGGCAGGATCCGGGTCCCCTGGGGCAGGCCATAGATCGCGGACAGCCAGCCGTCGAGCTCGGTCCCCCGATCGAGGAGCAGGGCCTCTAGCGTGGGGTGGTCCCCCTCGAACACCCGCACGATGTGTTGCTCGATCTCCCGCTCCATCGAGGGCACCATCGCCGGGTTCCACACCGGGAAGGTCTCCGGATCCGGTGCCGCGGCCCGGATCTCGTCGAGATCCAGCCACTGTCGGTGGAACTCGAGGACCGCCGCGCTCGCCCGGGGGTGCGCCAGCAGCCGCTCGGCCTCGGCCTCGAGCCCCTCGGGGGTGGAGAGACGCCCGGACGCGGCCGCCTCGCGCAGGACGCGATCCGGAGCGGTGCCCTGCAGCAGATACGACAGGCGGCTGGCGAGCTCCCAGGGCGTCAGGGGGCGGGTCTGCTGCCCCGCAGCGGCGGGCTGACCCAGCTCGGGGAGGTAGAGGAACTCGGGCGCGTTGAGGAAGCCTTGCAGGGTCAGGGCGAGGGCGTCTTCGAAGGGCTCTCCCTCGTCGAGCAGCTCGGTGAAGAAGCCGAGGTACAGCTCACGCTCGTTGGGCGCCAGGGGGCGGCGGAAGGCACGCTCGCCGAAGTCGGCGAGGAACGCCGTGCCACAGGCCCGGGGCTCGGGGGTGGACAGGGGACAGGGCAGCCAGCGCTCGGGCACCTCCAGAGCCGCGTCCGTCACCCGGACGGACGCACGCCAGATCCGCTCTACCCCCAACGCAGACGGGACCTGAGCCTCAGCCCGGTTGTCGAAGCCGTCGATCTCCGGATCGTCCAGCAGACCGAGATCCGGAAGGTTCACCCCTGGAAACAAGTCCTCGACCGTGTTGCGGTGCTGCGACTGTGTCAACCGACGCAGCGGCGTGATCGGTGGATCTTCGGAGCTGCCCCCCGGAGGTAGCGGCCCACAGCCCGCGATCCACAGCAGCCCCCACCCCACTGCCCCCCTCACGCCCACACCCGATCGAGGGTGCCAGTGCAGTCGATCGCCTCGCCGCGGTGATCCGGTAGGCTCTGATCCCCGAAGCTGTCCAGGGACAGCCCCGCCGCCACCCCGATCGTCGCCAGCAGCCGCTGGTGGGGCACGGCCAGGGGCTGGGGAAACCACAGGCCCTGCACCTCGTGGCGATCCGCCCAGTAGATCACCTGGTCGGTC
Source organism: Deltaproteobacteria bacterium (assembly GCA_011376105.1). Taxonomy (GTDB): domain Bacteria; phylum Myxococcota_A; class UBA796; order UBA796; genus DRPG01. The sequence continues at coordinate 21,253 of DRPG01000709.1, read as the reverse complement.
CGCAGGATCCCGCCGCCACCGGCCAGCACCACGGGCACCCGGCTGAACCAGTGGTCGCCGGTGCCCATCTCGTTGTGCCACACCACCAGCGTCTGATCCAGCAGACTCCCGGAGCCCACCGGCACCGCCTCGAGGCGATCGAGCAGGGCCGCGACCTGGGAGGCGTGCCAGGCGTGGTGGGCGATCATGTAGTCCGCAGCTTGGGGATCGGTGGCGACCGCGTGGGCGATGTCGGCGTGGAGGTTGCCGGGGGGGGCCCCGATGGTGGCCGGCGGGATGTGATCGACCCGGATCGTGCCCACCTGGGTGAGGCCACAGGCCAGCGCCGTCACCAGGATCTCGGAGAACGCGTCGATCTGGTGGCCGGGATAGTCCGCGTCGCTCGTGCCCGGTGGAGGGCTGGGCCGGGGCGGGGGCGCACAGCTGATCCGGGCCAGCAGCTCCTGGCGCCGCATGAGGCTCTCCAGCTGCTGACCGTGCTCGTCGAGGCGCTGGCTGGCTCCGCCCGAGAGCCTCGGCGACAGGGCCTCGAAGCGCTCCGCCGCCAGCTGCAGCACCCGCCCCTGCAGCTGACGGGTGCGCTCGGAGGGATCCGCGGACGGGAACAGGCGCCACCAAGCCTCGACTGGATCGTTGTCGCTCGGCAGGGCCCGACCTGAGGCGTCGTAGGCGACCTCGGCCTGCCCGACGGTGTACTCCAGCGAGGGGAACGGGGTGTCGCGGATCGCAGCGATCGCCTGATCCACCGAGGGGCCGTCCACCACCGAGCGCTCGGCGGCCACCTCGATCGGCACCCGACCGGTCTGGCACGATGCGTTGCCCGCCCGGTGCTCGTTGTACCCTGCGCACATCGCGGCGGCGTTGCCGATCCCGTCGAGGACGAGCAGCCTGGAGACGTGCCGCCGCAGGGGCTCGAGGATCGGCGACAGCGGGCCGTCGGACAGGCGCGCCTGCCAGTCGTCCCCCTCATCGGCTCCGGGGGGGCGCAGCCGCCACGCGTCATAGACCGTGCCGTGGCTGGAGACATAGAACACGACCCGGAGGGGATCGCTGCCCCCGATCCCGGGGGCGGACGTGCCCAGGGCGAGGCCTGCAGCCCCCAGGGACCGCAGCAGACCCCTGCGGGTCAGATGAACGCGGCTCACAGCTGTAGCTCCTCCAGGAACGACGACAGGGCCGCTCCGATCTCGCGGGCCCGTTCCTTGATGAGGTAGTGCCCACACCCGGTGAAGTGTAGCCGGGGACCGGGGGGGCTCGCGCGCGCCAGCTCCTCGCTGATGTCGACATCGATCACCGGATCGTCGCTGGACCAGGCCACCAGCGTGGGCACGGACAAGGCGCGCACATGGGCTCCGTGGCGCCGCAGCGAGATCCGGGCCGCACAGCGCAGGGTCTCCAGCAGCGCCTCGTCGGTGAACGCCAGCAGCCCCGACGCGGCGGCGAACGCCCGGACCCGGGGCAGCACCAGCCCGCGCAGCCCCGGCACATCGGCGGCCCACGACAGGGGCAGCAGCGGCAGCCCCTGCAGCGAGCGGTGGCGTCGACCCCCCACCGAGGCCAGCAGCCCCAGCCCCCGGACCCGATCGGGGTGGTGCACCGCCAAAGCCGTCGCCAGGGCCCCCCCCATCGAGTGCCCCACCACCACACACGGGGCGTCGATCCCGATCGCGTCGAGGAACTCGGCGAGGAACCGGGCCCGGGAGCCCAGGCTGCGGCCCCACCCCACAGGGGTCTCGCCAAAGCCCGGCAGATCCACCCGCACGAGCCGACAGCGCGAGCGCAGCACCCCCCCGAGCCACCGGTAGTCGATCAGCGCGCCGGGGATCCCGTGCACCGCGAGGATCACCGGACCACGCCCCACGTCGGTGTACGCCACGGGGAGAGCTCGGACCTGCACCCGCCGTGGATCAGGGTCGCTCGGCAACGTAGGCTCCAGGGGTTACCATCGCCGGCCGGAGGAACGCGTCGTGAAGCTGCACATCCAACACACCTTCAACTGCACCCCCACGCGGTTCTGGGAGATGTACTGGGACGACGATCTCGACGCGATGCTCAACGAAGGCTCGAACATCCAGCGCGATCTGCTCGAGGAGCGGACTGAGGGAGACGTGCTGATCCGACGCGTGCGCTTCACCCCCGAGCGTGAGCTGCCGGCGGCGGCGGCGAAGTTGTTGGGCACCAACAAGCTCGTGTACGAGCAGGAAAACGCCTGGGATCGCTCCAACAGCGTGCTCCACTGGAAGGTCATCCCCACCATTCTCCCGGGCAAGCTCGACGCGCAAGGCACCTTCGCGGTCAGCCCCTTGGGCGATGCTCAGTGCGAGCAGCTCGTCCAAGGCGTGATCTCGGTCAACGTCCGGTTCATCGGGGGCCAGATCGAGAAGGCCGTGATCGCCGAGGTCGAGAGGTCGTGGAACCGCACGGCGGAGACCTGCCGCACCTGGCTGCAGCGCCACGGTGCCTGATCCCCGTGGGCTCGGGGCCCTGACGCTCCTTGCGGCCGCCCTGCCGATCACAGCGTCCGCGGGCCGGGATCGTCCCGGCGATGTGATGCCGGATCGGGGCTGGGATCTCGAACACCTCGAGCTTGATCTCCGGCTCGATCCCGGGGCAGGCTCAGTCCAGGGGCAGGCGATCTGGGACGCCCAGCGCCTCGATCCGATCACCCCCTGGCTCGATCTCCACCAGATCGCGCTGCAGATCGACGGGATCGTCGTCGACGGGCAGCCCATCGAGGGCTGGACCACAGCCGGAGATCGACTCAGGATCCCGATCCCGGTGGATCGTCAGCGGATCCGGGTCGCGATCGCCTACCGCGCCACGCCTGAGACCGGGCTGCACTTCCGCGGAGGAGACGGAGCGCCCCCCCGAGAGCTCCCCGAGATCTTCAGCCAGGGCGAGGCGGAAGACAACCGGCACTGGTACCCCGGCTGGGACTACCCCAACGATCGGTTCACGGTCCGCACCCACCTCACCGTGCCCTCCGAGCTGTTCGCCTCCGCCAACGGCACCCTCGAGGCGAGGGAGCCCCTCGACGGAGGCTGGACCCGCTGGACCTACCACCTCGATCGTCCGATCGTGAACTACCTAGTCGCGATCACGGTGGGCGCCCACGATCTGCACGAGGCCGAGGGCTCGGTCCCGCTGAGCTATGTGGTGCCCAAGGGCACGGATCCCCGGGTGGTCGAGCGCACCTTCGCCCGCACCGTGCCCCAGCTGGCCTTCCTGGAGGATCTGCTCGACGAGCCATTCCCCTACCCCGTATACCGCCAGGCGGTGGTGCAGCGCTTCCTCTACGGGGGGATGGAGAACGCCGCACTCACGATCCTCAACGACGATCGGCTGCTGGCCTCCGACGACGAGCCCCAGGATCGGACCGACAACACCCTGGCCCACGAGCTGGCCCACCAGTGGTTCGGGGATCTCCTCACCTGCTATGGCTGGCGGGAGCTGTGGCTCAACGAGGGCTTCGCGACCTACTATGCGGGCCGCTGGCAGGCCCACGAGCAGGGCCCGGAGCGCTGGGGGGCCCTGGTGCGGCGCTGGCACGCAGGCGCGCTGCGCTCAGATCGGGCCCCGATGGCTGCCCGGGCCCACAGCCGCGTCGATGATCTCGACAACTCCGCGGTCTATGTCAAGGGCGCCAGTGTGCTCCACATGCTCCATGTCTACCTCGGCGCCGAGGTGTTCGATCGTGCGATCGTGGCCTACCTCGATCGTCACCACGGGCAGCTGGTCGAGACCGAAGATCTACGGAGGGTGCTGGAGGATGCCTCGGGCAAGCACCTGGGGTGGCTGTTCGATCAGTGGGTGACGGGCGCCGGCCACGCCAAGATCTCCACCGGTCACCGCTTCGACGGCTCGCAGCTCACGATCGAGCTCACCCAGGCCCAGGATCGTCCCCGGTTCGTCGCCCCTGTCGAGGTCGAGATCGGCACCATCGACGGAGGCTCGACCCTGCACACCCTGTGGCTCAGCGAGGGCACCACCAAGCTGTCGATCCCCACCGGGATCGCCCCGTCATTTGTGGCGATCAACCCCCAAGGTGGGATGCTCGCGAGCTGGAGCCACGATCAACCCCCCGCAGCCTGGGCCGCTCAGGCCCACCACAGCGAGCACGCCTACGCCCGCCTGGTCGCGATCGAGGCCCTGGGCAGGGCCCAGGCCAGCGGGGTCACGCTGCAGGCGCTGACCAAGCTGCTAAGCGATCCAGCGATGACGATCCGCGCAGCCGCAGCGCTGGCTCTGGGGCAGACCCGGCAGCCCCAAGCCACAGCCGCCCTGCAGGGTGCGCTACAGGATCCCCAGGGCCTGGTCCGCCACGCCGCAGCCGAGGCCCTGGGGGTCCTGGGGCAGCCCTCAGCGGCCCGCTCGCTGCAGCAGCTCGTGCGCACCGATCCCGATCCCAGCGTCCGGGGCGAGGCCCTGCGCTCGCTGGCCGCGCTCGATCCCGACACAAGTCGGGCCACCGCCCGGCTCTGGATCCTCCGCCCCGATCCCAGCAGCCGGGGAGAGCAGCACCGCGCAGCCGCAGACGTGCTCGCCGAGCACGGACGCCCCTCCGATCTGGCCCCGCTGCTGCCGCACCTGCGGGAAGATCGCACACCGGATCTGCAGCTGAGGGCCCTGGCCCGGGCCGCGGTGGCGCTGGTGGAGCCCCTCGAGCCAGGGGATCCAGCCCGTGCCCGGCTGGCGGGGCGGCTCGAGCCCCTGCTGTCCAGCGCCTCGGTGCGGCTCCGCAGCGCCACCATCGGCTGGCTCGCCCGGGTGGGCCACAGCGGCTCCGAGGTGGCCTTGATCCGCTTCGCCAGGAGCAACCCCGGGGCCTGGCGCGATCTGTCGTCCAGGGCCCTGGACGCGGCCACACTGATCCGGGCCGGACAGGACGAGCCCCCCCCTGAGGTGCCTGATCCCGATCTCGAGCGGCTGCGCCAGGAGCTCGAGGCCTTGACCCAGCGCCTCGAGGCCCTTGAAGCCTTCCGCTGATCACGTCGCCGGCTCCGCCCCCTGGAGGTGGCGGAGCACGGCGGGCAGGCTCTGCTCGGAGAAAGAGCCACACACTAGATCCCCGCGGGGTCGCTCAGGCACAGCCCCGCCGAGCAGCTCCCGCTGTCCCACACCCTCCGACGATCCCCCGCTTCAGCAAGGGAGCCAGCCCCTCCCCTGTCCAGCGAGGAGCCCCCGATCGGGCCGTCTAGCGCCGTCTAGCGCCGTCCAGCGCCGTCTAGCGCCGTCTAGCGCCGTCTAGCGCCGTCTAGCGCCGTCTAGCGCCGTCTAGCGCCGTCTAGCGCCGTCCGCTGTGGGGATAGCACGCTAGCCGAGCGCACCGTCGCAGCTCCCTCCCCCTCGCCCCCCACGAGGCGCAGGCGGATCGCCGCCGACAATGTCAGCGCGCCTGACCGCGTCGCAGCTCCCCCCCTCGCCCCCCACGAGGGCAGGGCACGGACACGGGACCCACGGCGGGGCCTCGGGTGGTCATCGGTGTAGAAACAAGCCAAGCTGGAGCGGGGACCACTCCTTGGGTCCCGGGGAGAGCCACCGTGAAGACACACCGCTCAGCCAGCACGACCACAAGTGGGATCCCGGACTCGTCCAGCGCCAACCCGGCCGCAACCGAGAGCAACGCGTTCCTGCAGGATCAGCTGCAGGGGCCCGATCTCAACCGATCGGATCCGGGCAACGCCAGGGACAGCCTGCGGCCCGACACCCCGACCACCAAGCGCCAGGCCTTAGCGCGCCACCGTCGGAACCTGCGGCTGATGGATCGCATCATCCAGTCGGGCCTGTCGGTCCAGCCCGATCCGACCCAGGGCTTCAACTCGCGCCCGAACCTGCTGCATAACTCCGCGGAGTGGATCGATCAGGGCCAGGCGAGGCTGATCGTCTTGACCCCGGTCCACGACTCCCACAAGCGCCCCAGCGTGGCCAGCGATCAGATCGCATACTTTGACACCCGGGTGGACTACAAAGGCAGCGGCCACGACTACGACGCCACCCTCGACGCCGGCGGCCACGCCACCAACGACGCGGGGCTCAAGATCGACTTTGCCGGGGTCCTCGGCTCGATGTCGGTCGACGGCACCACGATGACCATCGGAGATCCGATCTCCCAGGGCGAAAACTCGGTGGTCGAGACCCTGATCCACGAGGTCCAGCACGACGCAGATCAGCACAAGGCCGGGGATCCCTGGGCGGTCTCTGCACCCGCCGCCGCTGATCCCGCGGCGGTCGATGTCGCCCCGAGCTGGGCATACAACAACTTCCAGTCCGAGTTCCGGGCCTACTGGATGGAGAACCCCGAGGGCTCTAGCCGGGACAACTTCGACGACTCCAGCGACACCGCAGTCACCAACATCACGATCACCGCGGTGGATCAGGGCGCCGATCAGGCCACCGGAGGCGGCGATGACACCACAAGCACGGCGACCACGGCGTTCGTCAACAAGCGCCAGGAGTCCATCTTCAACCACATGTTCGACGCCCGCAGCGACAACCTGTACTGGGACTGGACCCGCAACGGAGGCTCGGGCGACTGGACGGTCACCTACGGCTATCTACCGCACTACTACGTCTTCGATCCCAACTTCAAGCGCATGGTCGATGGCTACCAGATCCCCGCGGCGGGCAACCTGGTCAACTCAGTCCGGATCCAGGCCCTGTCCGACGCGCTGGGCACCGGCGATCTGTCCTTGGTCCAGACCGCAGTGGACGATCTCGATCTCCTGGATCACGCCTACCTGTCGGATCGCGCCCAGTCCCAGCCCCTATGGGACCAGGCCCGCAGCGCGCTATCCACCGCTGACTTCACGGCCTTCGAGGCGATGATCTCGGCCCCGACGGGCGCGCCCCGGGGGGAGCAGGTCACGGTCCAGCGCGGCGACACCCTGTCGGCCCTGGCCGACCGCTACCTCGGGGAGGCGAGGCGCTGGCGCGAGATCTACACCCTCAACCGCGACGTGATCGGCTCCGATCCGGATCGGATCGAGATCGGCCAGATCCTGTCGCTGCCGAGGATGTGATGGTTGGACTGTGGTCCCTGCTGGCCTGTGGAGCCACTCCACCCGGGGCCCCCTCTGGGCCACCCGTAGCCACCCCCGAGCCCCCCACCCCCGCTCCTGGAGCCCTCGTGCGCCGCCCCACCCCCGTCGATCTCGTGTATGGCGAGCCGGTCGACGTCCCACTCCTCGACGCCGAGGTCACCCTGGTGCGCGCGAGCCGCGATCTGTTCGTGGATCCCGAGACGGGCAAGCGTGGAGAGTCGTTCTCGGGGCTACTGCGGATCGTCGATCGCCAGGGGGAAGCCACGGAGCTCCCGTTCGGGCGAGGCGAGGCGATGATCTACCGAGATCATCGCCTGTCGCTGCGCGGTGCGGATCTGAGCTGGCAGCTGTTCGTGCGCCCCCCGGAGTAAGCTGGAGCCAACACTGACGGCTGACGGCTGACGGCTGACGGCTGACGGCTGACGGCTGACGGCTGACGGCTGACGGCTGACGGCTGACGGCTGACGGCTGACGGGACAGCGTAGGACAGCTGACGGCTGACGGGACAGCGTAGGACAGCTGACGCTCCGGGGCCTACTCTGAGCACCACACACCCAGGGCGCTCCGGCGCGCCGGATCACCAGCCTGAGTCTCAGGAGCCACAGCGGGCCACAGCGAGCCCACAGCGGACCTCAGCGAGCCCACAGCGGACCTCAGCGAGCCCACAGCGGACCTCAGCGAGTCGCCGCCGGGCTCACTCCTTGGCCTCGCCCCTCGGTGGGCCCCCAGGACCCCCGGACACAGGAGGTGACAGCGACGCTTGGATCACCCCATCGCCGGTGGCGGGCAGCGCGGCGAGGATCGTGCGCCGCTGCAGCACGGTGGATCGCCCTGAGAAGCGGGTCTGCCCCCGGCTGCATCGACCGCTGCCCCAGGTGTTGGCGGCCACCAGGGCCGCGTCGAGCCCTGCCAGGCGCCAGGCCCAGTAGCGCCACACGTCGACCTCGTCGCTGTGTACCCAGTTGGTGGGGAACGCGATCGCGTCGAGGCGCTGCTCGAGCAGCCAGGCGACGAAGCGATCGTCGTTGAGATCCATGCAGATCCCCACTCCGAAGCGCCCACCTGCAGTCTCGAACGCCCGATATCCGGAGCCTCCGGGCGTAGCCCAGTGAAGATCTTCTTCGTAGAGCAGGGTCTTGCGGTACACCCAGGCCAGCACGCCCTGGGGATCGATCACCAGAGCGCTGTTGAACAGATCGCCTCCATCGAGCTCGGGGAACCCCGCCACGAGCCAGCAGCGATGAGCTCGTGCGATCGGCGCCAGGGCGTCGAGGGTGGGTCCCTGGGCGGGCTCGGCCACCGCAGCCACCGCGGCCCGATCTTCGAAGATATAGCCCGTGGCGGCCATCTCCGGGAGCACCACCAGATCGGCGCCCCGGGCGGCCTGGGACGCCAGCGCTCGACACCGCCGCAGCGAGCCCGCGACGTCTCCGGGTGTGGCCTTGAACTGCACCGCTGCGACCTGCATGGGACTCCCTTAGCCCCCCCTGGGATCGGGGCTCGCTCAGCGCGCCACCGCCTGGCGGGGCAGCCCGAGCTCCCGGGCCAGGGCGCGCCCCGTGGGGGTGTCGGTGCCCGCCACCTCGCGGGGCGCGCCGGCGGCCACGAGGCGCCCTCCGTCGTGTCCGCCCCCGGGGCCCAGATCGATCAGGTGATCCGCGGCGAGCAACATCTGGGTGTGGTGCTCGATGGTGATCACCGTGTGGCCGTCGTCCACCAGGCGATGGAGCACCTCGACCAGCTTGGCGACGTCGGCGAGGTGGAGGCCGGTGGTGGGCTCGTCCAGCACATACACCGTGTGGCCCCGGCGGCTGGTGAGCTCAGCGGCGAGCTTGACCCGCTGGGACTCGCCACCGGACAGGGTGTTGGCGGGCTGTCCCAGGGTGAGGTAGCCCAGGCCGACGTCCACCAGCGCGGCCAGCCGTCGGGCGATGGGCCGGTGGTGGGTGAAGAAGCTCAGGGCTTCGTCCGCCCGCATCGCCAGCACGTCGGCGATGTTGCGACCCCGCCAGCGGATCTGCAGGGTCTCCCGGCCAAAGCGACGCCCACCACACGCACCACAGGCGACCCAGACGTCGGGTAGGAAGTGCATCTCCACCAGGGTGGAGCCCCGCCCCTCGCACACGCTGCAGCGCCCCTCGGAGGCGTTGAACGAGAACCGCCCCTTCTTGTAGCCCCTCGCGCTCGCCCCGGGCGTCGACGCGAACAGCTTCCGCAGGGGATCCCACAGCTTGGTGTAGGTCGCGGGGGTGCTCCGTGGGGTCCGCCCGATCGGGGACTGGTCCACCACCACGACCCGATCCACCCGCTCCCCGAGGGTGATCCCACCGTGGCGGGCGGCGAAGACCTCAGCGCCGGCCTCGGCCTGTAGGGCGGGGGCGAGGGTGTCCATCACCAGGGTGGACTTCCCCGAGCCCGACACCCCTGAGACCGCGATCCAGGTCCCGGTGGGGAAGCGCACCTCGTCGCAACGCAGGTTGTGGCCCCTCGGTGTGGTCAGGGTGATCCAGGAGCGGGGCTCGCGGACCTCGCTCCTCGCCTCGATCCGCTCGACCCCGGACAGCCAGCGCCCGGTCACCGAGGCCGCGTCGCGGCGGATCGCCTCGGGGCTGCCGGTGGCGATGATCTGCCCCCCGTGCAGCCCGGCCCCGGGGCCGAGATCCACCACGTGATCCGCGCGCTCGATCGTCTCGGGATCGTGCTCGACCAGCACCACCGTGTTGCCCTGATCCCGCAGGCCCTCGAGGGTGAGCAGCAGCCGATCGGTGTCGGACGCATGCAGCCCCACGGTGGGCTCGTCGAGCACATAGGTGACGCCACACAGGCCCGCCCCCAGCTGGGACGCCAGCCGGATCCGCTGGGACTCGCCCCCGGACAGCGACTCAGCGGTGCGATCCAGCGTGAGGTAGCCCAGCCCCACGTCCTCAAGGAAGCCCAGCCTCCGCCGGAGCTCCTCCAGGGGGCGCTCGGCGATGATCGCGGACGCGCCCTCGAGCCGCCAGCCCCCGACCGCGATCCGTGCATTGGAGACGGACATCCGGCACAGCTGCGCTAGATCGAGGCCATCGATCCGCACCGCGAGCAGCTCGGGCCGGAGCCGCCCGCCTTTGCACTGCCGGCAGACCTGCACGGCGGTCAGCCACGACAGACGGCCGCTCCAGCCCTCGAGCAGGGCGGCCAGACCGGGCCAGGCCCGCTCTTCCTCGACCGCGCGGGTCGAGCGCCCCCGGCGCGAGCGCCACCGCAGCAGCACCGGCTCGTCCACGCCGTCGATCATCGCGTCGCGCACGGTGTCAGACCAGCTGGACACTGGATCGGTGGGCTCGACCCCCAGCCTCGCCAGCACCGCCTCGATCAGCGCCCGGTTGCGCGCCGAGCGGGACAGCACGCTGCCCACCCGACCGTCCAGCGCCTCCCAGAACCCCTCGTCGGGCTTGGGCAGCAGCCGATCGATCACCAGGGTGGAGGTCTGGCCCACGCCCTCGCACCTTGGACACGAGCCCAGCCTGGAGTTGAACGAGAAGTGCCTCGGGGTCAACTCTCCCTCGTGGATCAGCCCATGCTCGGGGCACTCCGCCCTCGCGGAGAGCACGACGGGCTCACCTGTGCGGCGGTGCACGTAGGTGACCCGGCCTGAGCCCATGCGATAGGCCGCTTCGATCGCCTCGACCCCCCGCGCCAGGGCCGCGCGTGCCGGCGCCAACCGATCCACCACCAGCTCCGCACCGGACGCGAGCAGCGCCAGGGACGCATCGTCGGACAGCTCGACCTCTCCGGAGGGGGTCCACAGCCGGCTCCAGCCATCCGCCAGCAGCTTCTGCCGCCGCGAGGGGGGATCATCGGCGGGTCGCAGCCGCGCCAGTAGCCAGCCGGCCCCCAGCCCCAGGCGACGCAGCTCCACCGCAGCCGCAGCCGGGGGCCAGCCTTGGATCGCTCGATCGCAGGTGGGACAGTGCGGGAGCCCCACCCGGGCATACAGCAGCCGCAGCACGTCGTGGATCTCGGTGACCGTCGCCACGGTGGAGCGGGGGTTGTGCCCCCGGGTGCGCTGATCGATCGCGATGGCGGGCTGCAGGCCCTCCACTTGATCCACCGGCGCACGCTCCAGCCGCCCGAGGAAGCGCCGGGCGTAGGTGGAGAGGCTCTCGACGTACTGACGCTGGCCCTCGGCAAAGATCGTGTCGAACGCCAGGCTGGTCTTGCCCGAGCCGGACACCCCGGTGATCACCGTCATCTGGTTGTGGGGGATGTCGACATCGACCCCGCGCAGGTTGTGGATCCGCGCCCCCCGCACCGACAGCGCGCTGGTGCGGCCGGTGACCGGGCGGGGGCGGGGGCGGGGGACCTCGTAGGGGAGGGGCCCCTCGGCGGCGATCCCCGCCCCTCCAGCTGGGCTTGAGCCGGGCAACTCGGCCAGCACCCGCCCGGTGGGGGTGTCGAGCCGCGCCACCTCCTCGGGCGTGCCGGTGCCTACGATCCGCCCCCCGGCGGCTCCACCCTCGGGGCCGAGATCGATCAGGTGATCGGCGCACCGGATGATGTCGGTGTGGTGCTCGACCACCACCACCGAGTTGCCCCGGTCCACCAGGCGCTGCAGCGCAGCGAGCAGCAGGGCCACGTCGGAGAAGTGCAAGCCGGTGGTGGGCTCGTCCAGCAGGTACAGGGTCTGGCCCGTGCCGGGACGCTGCAGCTCGGAGGCGAGCTTGACTCGTTGGGCCTCCCCCCCCGACAGGGTGGTGGAGGGCTGCCCCAGGGGCAGGTAGCCCAGGCCGACCTCCACCAGGGTGGACAAGATCCGTGCGATCTTCGGGATCGCGGAGAATGCCTCGTGGGCCTCGGCCACGGTCATCACCAGCACGTCGGCGATCGTGTGGCCCTTCCAGGTGATCTCCAGGGTCTCGGCGTTGAACCGGCGCCCCTTGCACACCTCGCAGTCCACCGCCACCGGCGGGAGGAACTGCATCTCGATCAGGCGAACGCCGGCTCCCTGGCAGGCCTCGCAGCGTCCCCCGACGACGTTGAACGAGAACCGCCCCTTCTTGTAGCCCCGCGCCCTCGCCTCGGGCGTCGACGCGAACAGATCCCGGATCGGATCGAACACGCCGGTGTAGGTGGCGGGGTTGCTCCGTGGGGTCCGCCCGATCGGGGTCTGGGAGATCCGCACCAGCTTGTCGAGCTCGCCGAGCCCGGTGATCCGGCGACAGCAGACCGCCTCTCCGGCCCGCACCGACGCCTCGATGACCTCGAAGGTGAGGCTGGACTTGCCCGAGCCCGACACCCCGGTGATCACCACCAGGCAGCCGAGGGGCAGCTCCACGTCTACGCCGCGCAGGTTGTTGGCGTGGGCTCCACGCACCCTCAGGGCGCCGGTGGGCCGCCGCCGGACCTCGGGGATCGCGATCCGCCGCTCACCCCGGAGCCAGGCCGCGGTGGGGCTGCGCTTGCTGCGCAGCAACCTCCGGGGGCTGCCCGAGGCCACCACCCGGCCCCCCTCCCGGCCCGCACCGGGCCCCACATCCACCACATGATCAGCGGCGAGGATGGTCTCGGCGTCGTGCTCGACCACCAGCACTGAGTTGCCCCGATCCCGCAGCCGCCGGAGCGCACCGAGCAGCCTGCGGTTGTCCCTGGGGTGCAGCCCGATGCTCGGCTCGTCGAGCACATAGGTGACGCCCTGCAGCGCGCTGCCCACCTGGGCCGCCAGCCGGATCCGCTGGGACTCGCCCCCGGACAGGGTCACCGCCGAGCGATCCAACGTGAGGTAGCCCAGCCCCACCTCCCCGAGGAACTCCAGCCGACCGCGGATCTCGTGGAGCAGCTGCGCTCCGATCTCACGCTCCGGGCCCCGCAGCGCGATCCCAGAGAAGAAGTCGTGGGACGAGGCCACGCTCATCTGCGACAGCTCGCTGATCCCCCGCCCACGGAAGCGCACCGCCCGTGCGACCGGGTTCAGGCGCTCGCCCCCGCAGTCGGGGCACACCGAGCGCACCCGGAACCGCTCCAGGGGGGGGAAGCTCGTGTACTTCCACACGCTCTCGACCATCGGCAGCAGCCCACGCCAGGGGCGCTCCCGGACCTCGGAGCGCCCCCCTCGCTCGAGGACCATCCGGTAGGTGATCTGCAGATCGCCATGGATCAGCCGCCGCCGGAGCTCTGGATCCCAGCCCGAGAGCTCCTTGCGGGCGGAGCCTCCCAGCAGCTTGATCACCTGCTTGAGCGTGTCGCGATCGAAGTGGGCGAACGGCAGCCTCCCCTCTTCGTTGAAGGCGAGGAACGCATCTACAGCGGGGCGGGCCTCATCGATCAGCCGCGTGGTGTCGAACGCCTCCAGCGCCCCGAGCCCCCTACAGGTGGGGCACGCGCCCTGGGGGGCGTTGAACGAGAACAGCCTGGGCTCGAGCTCGGGGATCGAGATCTCGGGGTGATCGGGACAGGCCCGCTCGGTGGAGTAGGTCAGCTCGTCGGTGGATCCTGCGATCACCACCGTGCCCTCGCCCAGCTCTGCTGCGACCTCCACCGCCTCGGCGAGCCGGGCCCGATCCGCTGGATCGATCCGGATCCGATCCACCACGACCTCGATCGTGTGTTTCTCGTAGCGTGCGAGGGTGGGCGGCTCCTCCAGTCGGTGCACCGTGCCGTCGATCCGGGCCCGGACCCAGCCATCGCGGTGCAGCGCCTCGAGCTCCTTGCGGTACGCCCCCTTGCGGGCGCGGACCACCGGACCCAGCACCAGGAGCGGCTCGCCTGGGTGAGCGACCAGCAGCCGATCGACGATCTGGCTCGTCGACAGCCGCGCGATCTGCCGGGCGCAGGTCGGGCACTGGGGCGTGCCCAGCCGGGCCATCAGCAGCCGGAGGTGATCATAGATCTCAGTGATCGTGCCCACGGTCGAGCGTGGGTTGCGGTTGACCGTCTTCTGATCGATCGACAGCGTGGGGGAGATGCCCTCCACCGCGTCCACCGCGGGCCGATCGAGCTCGCCGAGGAACTGGCGGGCATACGAGGAGAGGGACTCGACGAAGCGCCGCTGGCCCTCCTTGAAGATGGTGTCGTGGGCCAGGCTGGACTTGCCCGAGCCGGACACGCCGGTGAACACCACCAGGCGGTGGCGGGGCACGTCGAGATCGACCCCGCGGAGGTTGTGGGCTCGGGCGTTGCGGACGCGGATGTGGGTAGGTTCGGCCACGACACCGATGCGTAACGTCGGGAGGACGGGAGGGGAACACACGTTCACACATCCGCAGATCTCCCAGACGTTACCGGCTCATTCGTCCAGGCAACGCTCGAGGGTGGCCAGCACGAGCTTTCGCTCCACCGGCCGGACCAGGAACGCGGTGACCCCGCGCTGCAGGGCAGGCTCGACGTCCTCGTCCCGCAGGGAGATCACCACCACCTTGACCCCCCGGGCCACCAGCTCCTCAGCCACCCCCCAGGTGCCCGGCAGCTCCGCGTCGAGGATCGCGATGGAGGGCTGCTTTGCCTGGGCCGCCAGCCGGGCGGACTCCACGTCGGCCAGCAGCTCCACCCGCAGCCCCGCGCGCTCGAGGTAGCGCGCCAGGGTGATCCCCGACGGCTCGGAGTCGACCAGCAGCAAGCACATCCCGCTCAGCCGCTCGTTGAGCGCGATGGTCGAGCGCGCAGGGACCTCGGCCTCCCGGCGCTGGGCGGGGGGCAGGATCAGCGAGAACTCGCTGCCCACACCGATCTCGGACTCTGCATCGAGCCGCCCCCCCATCAGCTCGGACAGCTTGCGGCTGATCGTCAGCCCCAGGCCGGTGCCGGGCAGGTCGCTGCGGGAAGATCCCTGCTGGTATTCGTCGAACACCCGCTTGAGCTCCTCGGGCCCCATCCCCTGGCCCGTGTCCCGCACCCGCAGGGCGATCCAGGAGTCCCGCATCGGCCCGGAGCGCTCGATCGACAGGGTCACGTTGCCCCCCTGGGTGAACTTGAAGGCGTTGGACAGCAGGTTCACCAGGATCTGGCGGATCCGCATGTGATCACCCCGGACGAGCCGGGCCCCGGGCACGATCCGGGCCGAGAAGGTGTTGTTGTTGCGCGACACCATCGGCGCGATCGCGGCCCGGACCTCGTCCACCACCTGGGCGAGATCGACGTCCTCGAGGACGATCGGGAGCTGGCCGATCTCGATCTTCGACAGATCGAGGATGTCGTTGACCAGCTCCACCAGCTGCCGGCCTGCGGCGGTGACCTTGCGCAGATCGGGCTCGAGGGACAGCCCGGACTCGGCCGCCTCCTCCGCGAGCATCTCGGTGTAGCCGATGATCGCGTTGATCGGCGTGCGGAGCTCGTGGCTCATGTTCGCCAGGTAGCTGCTCTTTGCCCGGCTCTCCTCCGCCGACCGGGTCGCGTTTTCCTTGAGGACCCGGACCAGCTCCTGCAGCGCCCGCACCCGGTGGTCGGTGCCCGCGCTGCCCAGGAGGTTCGCACCCTGCAGGGTGTCGGGCACAGGTGGGGGGGCCCCCTCCGGCTGGGCCGGATCCCCGGGCTCTCCGGAGGACGCCTCCTGGTGGGCCAGCGTCGCGTCCACGCCCTGCAGAGACTCGGGCACCAGAGGCACCGGAGGCACCGGAGGCACCGGAGGCACCGGAGGCACCGGAGGCACCGGAGGCACCGGTGCCACCGACTGAGGCGAGGGCGCGACGGGCCGTGAGGTCGCCAGGGCCAGCGCTCCTGCGGCTCCGGCCAGCAAGAACGGCATCGACTCGAGCACCCACACCGCCACGGAGTCCATCTGCAGCCGCAGCAGCCCGCCCTGGAGGGGCAGCCCGCGCGCCAGGATCTCCACCGCCAGGGTCGCGACCACCACGACGACGCCGCCTGTGAACCCAACGAGGGAGGCCAACACTGGACCCGCCTTCATGCCTGTCGTCTCCCTGTTGTCACGCCGACCCTATCTCAGGGATCTCCGGGCCGACATCGCAGGACTGGTTTCAGGCGGTATCGTACCGATAGCTGAGCCATCCGGGCACTGGGTCCGGCGGGGGTGGACAGATGAGCCAAGCGGAGCAGGTGCAGCCAGGGTGTGTGTTCGACGGCTACCAGGTCGACAGCGTGCTCGGCCGGGGCGCCAACGCCACCGTCTACCTGGCCCAGCAAACCCACCGCGGCACCTGGCATGCCCTGAAGGTGCTCCACAGCGTAGACAGCCGGCGCAAGATGCGGATCGAGCAAGAGGCGATCTTCCGCGACGAGCTGCGCCACCCCAACATCGTCCCCGCCACCGAGGCGATCAACGTCTATGATCACGCAGCGCTGGTCATGGACTTCGTCGAGGGCCCCTCCCTCGTCGCGTGGCTCGACGAGGGCACCCCCGATCTCCTCGACGTCCTGGCGTTGTTCCGCGGCATCGTCGCCGGGGTCCACCACGCCCACAGCCACCAGGTCATCCACCGGGATCTCAAGCCGAGCAACGTGCTGCTGCAGCCTGGCCCGGACCAGACCTGGGTGCCCCGGATCTCGGACTTCGGTCTCGCCAAGGCCCTGTCTCCCGATCTCAGCCGCTTCGGGGGCCTCACCACGGTGAACACCAGCCTGGGCACGGCGGGCTATGCTGCCCCCGAGCAGATCCGAGACGCCTCGGGGGTCGACTCCCGGGCCGATCTGTATTCCCTGGGCTGCATCCTGTACGAGATGATCTGTGGGGTCGCTCCATTCGCCGGGCTCTCGACCTTCGACACCCTCACCGCTCAGGTCGGAGATCGATACACCGATCCTGCGACCCTGGCGCCGGGGCTCCCCCCCGATCTGTACACCCTGATCCGGGACCTAATGCGATCCGATCCCGATCACCGGATCCAGGGCTGTGACGAGGTCCTGCAGCGCGTCGACCAGCTGCTCCAGCCCCTG
Organism: Deltaproteobacteria bacterium; assembly: GCA_011376105.1. Lineage (GTDB taxonomy): Bacteria > Myxococcota_A > UBA796 > UBA796 > DRPG01. Next base: position 4,346 of record DRPG01000709.1, on the reverse strand, counting down.
GCCGGGGCCGCCGTGGCGAGCCCTGGCTCCAGCAGGGCGCCCGTCCCTGGGCTCGGCCTCGACGGGCTCATCCCGGTGCTGGTGCTCTGTGGGCTGCCCCTCTTCGCCCTGGTGCTTGGCTCCGCGGTGGTGTTCCTCACTTGATGGGTGGGCCTGGCCTCAGCCGGCCGCTCCAGGAGCGCCCCGCTGTAGAGCAGCGTGCCGGCCCCATCTGACGGGTGGGCCTGACCTCAGCCGGCCGCTCTAGGGGGGCCATCGGGTCCTGCGTCCAAGGGCCCCGCACCGCTCGCGGGGCCCCGCACCGCTTGTGGGGCCGCCCCACAGCGGGCCCCACGCCGGCGTCGGCCGTGCCCACCCGGACCCGACGCGTCAGCGCATGCGCTCGCTCGGAGCGCTACTCTTCGCGCCGGACGACCTGGGAGGCCTCTTCGTCGGGCACTGCGCGCAGCTCGATGATGTCGATCTCAGCGTTGGTGAAGTCGTCGTCCTCGGTCTGCATCTCGACCTCGACCCCGCTGACCCAGCGCAGCTGGAGATCAGGATCGTCCTTGGCCATCTCCTTGAAGGAGAAGGTGGTCATCGCCAGATCCTCCTCGGGCTCGGCGTCTGGATCCGGTCGGCGCCGCTCCTCGGCCTTCAGCGTGCCCACCATGGTGCGACCCTCGGCGGGCAACAGTCCATCGATGGGGATCTCCACCGTCTCGAGCTCGTGGCCCTTCGCGTCCTTGATCGTGGCCTGGATCACCAGCCCGGTCATCGGGTAGATCGAGGTGTTCTTCATCATGAACTCGAAGTTGGTGACCTTCGAGAGCTCGTCGTCTCGGGGATCATCCGAGGGCAGCTGCATCCACCGGGCGTTGATCACCTCGACGTAGCGATCGGGGTTGTACAGAGGATCGTACTCTTCCTTCACGTCCTCTCCGCCGAGCTGGTACATCGGGATGACGTGATCTTCGGGGAGCCAGCCCTCCTGGCCGGACTTGCTCCGGGCCCGGTACCAGTCCCCCCGCTTAGCGACCAGCTCCAGCACCGAGTCCTTCGGCAGGGCTTGGGCCATCGCGGCGTTCTTGTCGGGCTCTCCCCACAGGCCGCTGCCCTCCTCGGTGAGGATCATCTCGGAGAACGCGAGGCCCCCCTCCCCCAACAGACGCTCGTCTCCCCGGGGGAGCTGCTGCGCGAGGTAGAAGATGGCGCCGCCACCGATCACCACCAGCGTGAGCAACCCCAGGGCGAGGACGCTGGCCAGCGCCACCCCCGCCGCAGCGCCCCGGTAGGAGCTGATGTCGACGTCGACGTCACCCCGAGCGTCCAGGATGGACCTCAGCTCGTCGACCTCGGAGACATAGATCCACTCGGACGTACCCGGGGGTTGGATCATGTCCCCCGCGCTCAGATCCCCCCGACGGGCGAGCTCCTCGAGCTCATCGAGGCCCTCGACGGAGAACTGGTTGTCACCTTGCGTGACGAGCCACTGCGACATGCCGGTCCCTCTCGAACCTGGTTCCTACTCTATCTCGAGGCAACGGGTCACCCACCGGCTCGCTGTTTGACCGGAAAGTGACTCCCGGGATCCAGGGACGAGCTCAGCGATGGTGTCGGGGATCAGGGTGACCGATCTGCGCCAGACGAACGAAGGGATCCCCCGACGGACAGACCTCGGCCTCGCTGCGCGGACAGGCTCCGCACGACAGCTCATCGCCACCGGCGGTGTGGATGCCGGGCCCTCCACACGAGCCCCGGAGGCTCCGATCCGAGAGCAACACCCCCAGCCCCATGCCCAGCATGGCGAGGGCGAAGACAACGATCGTCAACAACAGCTCCATGGACAGAGACTAACGTCACCGGTCGGCGGAGAGGGGCGGCGCATCGAACCAGGCGCTCGCTCCGCTGGAGCTGCGCTCGATCACCGCCCCTCCGTCGGACAGCAGCAGCATCGCCTCGAGCCCGGGGCGGGCCTCGATCAGGGCCAGCGAGGCCCCGGGCTCGAGCACCATCAGGGCCGTGGCCCAGCCGTCCGCGGTGCGGCAGTCTGGAGCGATCACGCTGGCCGAGAGCACGGTGCTGGCGTGGGGGCGCCCGGTCCGGGGATCCATCGTGTGGGCGAGGCGGACGCCGTCCACCACGTAGGTGTTGCGATAGTTCCCGGAGGTGGCCAGGCCCGCGTTGATCAGCCGCACCGTCGCCGCCAGCCGCGCGCCCGGGGCCGAGCCCTCGACGGGCTGATCCACCCCCAGGCGCCACGCCCCGGAGGGCCCGTGGCCGTGGGCACGGACCTCCCCCCCGAGCTCCACCAGGTGATCGATCGCGCCGAGGGCAGACATCGCCCCCGAGACCCGATCCACCGCGTGCCCCTTGGCGATCGCCGACAGATCGAGGGCGGTCCCTCCTGCGTCGACGTGGGGTACCCCCGCGATCCGCTCGAGCGCGATCCGCCCCCAGCCGATCCGGCCCAGGGCCTCAGCGACGGCCTCGTCGCCTGGAGGCGCGGTCCTGGGGTTGCCCCGGAAGCCCCACAGCTCCATCAGGGGCTCCACCGTTGGATCGAACGCGCCGCCGGTGGCCTCGGCCAGCTGCAGGGCGGCCCGCACCACGGCGTAGGTCTCCTCCCCCACCGCCACGGGCCCCGACCCCCGGCGCACCGCCGCCAGCTCGGAGTCATCGCGCCAGGTGGACATCGCCTCGTCGATCTGCTGCAGGGTCGCGACGATCGTGGCCTCGGCCTCGGCCTCATCGGGCACCGGCCCCAGCCAGGAGACGCTCCAGGTCGTCCCCATGGCCTCGCCGTGGCTGCGCTGGAGCACGGGCCCGGCGGGGGCGGTGCACGCCCCCACGAGGAGCAGGAGCATCAGCCGAAGTCGTCGAACCGGACGTTCTCGGGAGGGACCCCGAAGTCGTCGCACATCTTGAGGACGGCCTTGAGCATCAGGGGCGGCCCACAGAAGTAGAACTCGCAGTCCTCCGGGGCCTCGTGATCCGAGAGGTACTGATCGATGACGACGTTGTGGATGAAGCCCTTCGGGCCTTCCCAGTTGTCACCCTCCTGTGGATCCGACAGCGCGATCACGAAGCGGAAGTTGGGGAACTGGCGCTCGATGGCCCGGAACTCCTCCTCGTAGAAGATCTCACGCTTCGAGCGAGCGCCATACCAGTAGCTGACCTTCCGACCGGTCTTCAGCGTGTTGAACAGGTGGTACAGCTGGCTGCGCAGCGGCGCCATGCCCGCGCCCCCGCCGACGTAGATCATCTCGCGATCCGTCTCGTTGATCGCGAACTCGCCGTACGGGCCCGACATGGTGATCTTGTCGCCGGGCTTGAGGTTGAAGACGTAGGAGCTGCACAGCCCGGGGGGCACGTCCATGCCCCGGGGCGGGGTGGCGATGCGGATGTTGAGCATCACGATGTTGCCCTCGGCGGGGCAGTTGGCCATCGAGTACGCCCGGAAGACACCGTCTTCATCGTTGTGCGCCTCGATGTCCCAGAAGTTGAAGTGGTCCCAGTCGGCGTGGTACTCCTCTTCGATGTCGAAGTCCCGGAAGGTGCACGAGTACTTTGGCACATCGATCTGGATGTAGCCTCCGGGCTCGAAGTCCATCTCCATCCCGTCGGGGAGCCGGACCACCAGCTCCTTGATGAAGGTCGCCACGTTAGCGTTGGAGATGACCTCCCCACGGAACTTCTTGACCCCGAAGATCTCCTCGGGGAGCTCGATCTTCAGATCTTGCTTGACCTTGAGCTGGCACGCAAGGCGGACTTGTTCCTTCCGCTCCCGCAGGGACAGCTGGCCGATCTCGGTGGGGAGGATGTCGCCTCCACCCTCCAGCACCCGGCACTTGCACATCGCGCAGGTGCCCCCGCCCCCGCAGGCCGACGGGATGAAGATCTGCTGCGACGCCATCGCGGAGAGCAGGGACTGCCCGGGGGAGACCCGGACCTCCTTCTCCCCGTTGACCAGGACGGTGACCTCGCCTTCAGCGACGAGCTGGCTCCTGGCGATCATCAGGACGCCGACGAGGCCGACGATCACCGTGGTGAAGACGACGACCGCGAGGGTGAGGGTGAGGGGATCCACGGCGCGCTCCCGTTACAGCTGGATGCCGGCGAAGGCCATGAAGGCGATCGCCATGAGCCCGGTGGTGAGCATGGTGATCCCCAGGCCCCGGAGGCCCTGGGGGACGTTGGAGTAGCGGAGCTTGTAGCGGATCGCCGCCATGCTGATGATCGCCAGCGCCCAGCCCACCCCGGAGGAGAACCCAAACACCAGCGACTCCCCGAAGTCATACTCCCGCTCCACCAGGAACAGGGAGGTGCCGAGGATCGAGCAGTTCACCGCGATCAGGGGCAGGAAG
>DRPG01000708.1 GCA_011376105.1 Deltaproteobacteria bacterium | reverse complement strand
GTCCATGCAGATCGTGCTCTTGGCGGTCTCCTTGACCCAGGGGCAGAGCACGTCGTTGTCGGGGGTGGGGACCCAGTCGTCGGGCAGGGTGTGCAGCGGGGGCCCGCCGATCCCCAGGCGCCGCCCGAAGTTGTAGATGATGTCGTTGTTCATCCCTGGATCCGCGGCCTCGAGGATCCGGACGGTGCAGGTGTTCTTCGACTTGGCGAGGGCCTGGCGCAGCGTCATGTTGCCCTCGTACTCGTGGCTGAAGTTGCTTGGCTTCCAGATGAAGTCGTTGGCCGTCTCGAAGGCCAGCGGAGCGTCGGCGATCAGGGTGGCGGTGGTGACGCGCTTGGCCTCGATCGCGGCCGTATACACCAGGGGCTTGAAGGTCGATCCGACCTGGCGGCGTGCCTGGATCGCGCGGTTGAACTGGGTCTTGAGGAAGTTGGAGCCACCGACCATCACCCGGATGGCGCCGGTCTCGGTGTCCATCGACATCAGGGCGGCTTCCACCTCGGGATCCTGCCACATCCGGGCCGCCACGTACGCTGTGGAGGCGCCGGGTGTGTTCTTGAAGGCGCTCGCGACCTCGCTGTCGCGGGTGGACAGGGCTTCGACCTTGACCAGCACGACATCGCCGGCCTGGAGGATCGGCTCCTTGCCATTCTCGGTGCGGATCTTCGCGGTGAGATCCCGGGCCTTGCGGTTTCGCCACGAGATCTTCGGGTTGGGTTGGTAGATCCAGCGGCTCCAGGCCAGCGGGATGATCGCGTCGTGGGCGCCGATGGCGGCCACCGCATAGCCGGCCTTCACATCGGTCAGCACGGCGTTGTAGACCTTGCCCACCTCGAGGACGGAGCGATCGGGGGGGGGCTCGCGCTTGGCGGGATCGTTGCTGGCCCGCCAGGCGGCCATGATCTCTTCTTCGTGCTGATCGCGGGTGGCCTGGATGTTGTCCTTGCCGACGTTGGTGATCGCCTCCCGGCGGAAGCCCATGCGCTGATCGACGTCGAACACACCGTCGAACACGGCCTTCTGGGCGACCACCTGCAGCTTCATGTCGCAGGTGGTCTTGATCTTCATCCCGCCGTTGAGGACCTTGTCCTCGCCGTACTTGTCGACGAGGTACCGGCGGACGTGCTCGGTGAAGTAGGGCGCCTGCTCGAGGAACGCGTTGCCCCGGGGCATGATCTGGATCTCTTCGGCGAGCGCGTCCTTGCGCTGCTGATCGGTGATGAAGCCCTTCTTCACCATCTGATCGAGCACATAGTCCTGCCGGACCCGGGTCTTGTCCCATGCCCGGTAGGGGTTGTAGGCGCTGGGGGCGGGCGGCAGCCCCGCGAGGATCGCGGCCTCTGCGATGGTCACCTCGGAGATGTGCTTGCCGAAGAACGATCGGGACGCGGCCTCGACCCCGTAGGACTGGCTGCCGAGGAAGATCTCGTTGAGGTACAGGTAGAGGATCCGATCCTTGTCGTAGGCGGCTTCGATCCGGTAGGAGACGATGATCTCCTTGATCTTCCGGATGTAGGAGCGATCGCGGGTGAGCAGGAAGTTCCGGGCGACCTGCTGGGTGATCGTCGAGGTCCCCGAGGGGCCATCTCCGGAGAGGAGGCCACGGAACACGGCGCGGACCATGCCCATGTAGTCGACCCCGCTGTGGCTGTAGAAGTTGGCGTCCTCTGCGGCCATGAACGCCTGGCGCACATGCTCGGGGATCTCCTCGGTGGGGACGACGTAGCGACGCTGCTCGTAGATCTCCCCGAGGACGATGCCGTTGACGTCCTCCAGCACGGTGACCGTGGGGGGCTCGTACTCCTTGAGGGCGTCGACGGTGGGTAGATCCTTGGCGAAGTACCAGTAGCCACCGCCCGCGCCGATCAGCGCGAGGAGCAGGGCCAGCAGGAGCCCGGCCATGCCGACGAGGCTGAAGGAGCCGAGGCAGCCCATGGCCCGGACGACGGCACGGCCCCGGCCACGCTTGGCCCTCTGGGGGGGCGGCGGTGAGCCCCCGCC
>DRPG01000707.1 GCA_011376105.1 Deltaproteobacteria bacterium | reverse complement strand
TTCTCCTTGCGGGCGGACTTGTCGGTGACGTTCTCGAACGCGTGATTGTTGAAGATCAAGCAGTTCTGGTAGATCTCGACGAACGAGGTGCCCTTGTGCGCGGGCATCGCCTCGAGCTGAGCCTTGAGGTGTGCAGCGAAGATGTCGACCGAGCGCGCCACGTAGGTGCAGCCAGCGCCGAGCGCCAGCAGCAGTGGGTTGAAGGGCGCGTCGAGGCTGCCCATCGGGGTGGACTTGGTGCGCTTGCCCACCTCGGAGGTGGGGCTGTACTGGCCCTTGGTCAGCCCATAGATCCGGTTGTTGAACAACATGACGTTCACGTCGACGTTGCGCCGGAACAGGTGGATCAGGTGGTTGCCGCCGATCGACAGCCCGTCGCCGTCTCCGGTGACCAGCCACACCGACAGCTCGGGGCGGGTGCACTTGAGCCCGGTCGCGAACGCAGGCGCGCGGCCATGGATCGTGTGGAACCCGTAGGTCTCCATGTAGTACGGGAACCGGCTCGAGCAGCCGATGCCCGCGATCACCGCGAAGTCGTGTTTCGGGATCCCCAGGCTGGCGAACACCGACTGGACCTGGGCCAGGATGGCGTAGTCGCCGCAGCCCGGGCACCAGCGCACGAGCTGATCGCTGGCGAAGTCCTTCTTTTTGTAGGGGGGTTGCGTCGACATGAGGCTCCCTGGACGCCCGGGGGTGGAGTGGATTCGTGGGGTGACGGTGGAGAGATCAGGCGTGTTCTTCGATGGCCGCGGCGATCTCCCGGGTGAGGAAGGGCTGGCCCTTGATCTTGTTGAGGCCCACGGCATCGATCAGGTACTCGGAGCGGATGATCTTGAGCAGCTGCCCGAGGTTCATCTCCGGGATCAACACCTTGTCGTAGCGTGCGAGGATCTCGCCGAGATCCTTCGGCAGCGGGTTGAGGTGGCGCAGGTGGACGTGGCCCACCTTCATGCCCTTGCTCCGACAGGCACCGACCCCCGTCCGGATGGCGCCCCAGGTCGAGCCCCAGCCCAGCACGAGCAGGCCGCTGTCGTCTCCGGAGATCTCGGTCGGAGGCAGCGAGTCGGCGATCCGCTGCACCTTCTCGGCGCGCAGCTCGCACATCCGCTGGTGGTTGTCTGGATCGTAGGAGACGTTGCCGCTCCCGTCTGCCTTCTCGAGGCCCCCGATCCGGTGCTCGAGGCCCGGGGTGCCGGGGACGACCCAGGGACGCGAGAGGGTGTCGGCGTCGCGCATATAGGGCTGGAAGCCCTCGGGATCGGTGCGGAAGGTGACCTTCATCTCCGGGATCTGATCGATGTCCGGGATCGCCCATGGCTCTGCGCCGTTGGCGATGTAGCCGTCGGAGAGCAGGACCACGGGCATCATGTAGGTGGTCGCGATCCGGACCGCCTCCAGCGCGACCTCGAAGCAGTCGGACGGGCTGCGGGTGCAGAGGATCGCACAGGGGGCCTCGCCGTTGCGGCCGTAGAAGTTCTGTAGCAGATCGGACTGCTCTGTCTTGGTGGGCAGGCCGGTCGACGGGCCCCCTCGCTGGACATCGATGATCACGAGGGGCAGCTCGGTGATCACCGCCAGCCCGATGGCCTCGGACTTCAGGGCGATGCCCGGGCCGCTGGTGCCGGTGACGCCGATGTGGCCGCCATAGGAGGCCCCGATCGACGCACACACCGCCGCGATCTCGTCCTCCGCCTGGTAGGTGGCCACACCGTAGTTCTTGAACGGGGCCAGGGAGTGCAGGATGTCGGAGGCCGGGGTGATCGGGTAGCTACCATAGAACAGGTTGAGGCCGGTCTTGGCCGCGGCGGTCGCCAGGCCGATGGCCAGCGCTGCGTTCCCGGTGATGTTCCGGTAGTCCCCGGCGGGGAACTCAGCGGTGGGGACCTCGTAGGGGTTCTGGAACAGCTCGATGGTGCCGGCGAAGTCGTGGCCCGCCTGTAGCGCGGCCTTGTTGGCCTCCTTGTAGGGAGACTTGAACTTGCGCTCGAGAAAGTCGATCGTGGTCTGGGGATCCCGGCTGTACAGCCAGTACATCATGCCCAGGGCGAAGAAGTTCTTGCACCGATCCGCGTCCTTGTTGTTGAGCCCGAACGGCGCGACGGCCTCCCGGGTCAAGGTGGTGATCGGGGCGAGGATCGAGCGGTACTCGCTGAGGGTGCCATCCTCCAGCGGGTTGGTGTCGAGGCGGGCCTTGGCGAGATCGGCGGCCTTGAACTTGTCGGAGTTGACGACGACGATCCCGGCGGATCGCAGGGAGATCAGGTTCTTCACCAGGGCCGCGGGGTTCATCGCCACCAGGACGTCGACCTCGTCCCCCGGGGTGTGGATGTCGTGCCCAGCGAACTGGATCTGGAAGCCGGAGACGCCCTCTTGGGTGCCTGCGGGGGCCCGGATCTCAGCGGGGTAGTCGGGGAGGGTCGCCACGTCGTTGCCCAGCAGGGCTGAGGATCGGGTGAACTGGCCCCCGACCAGCTGCATCCCATCGCCGGAGTCCCCGGCGAAGCGGATGACAACATGATCAACCTGCTGTGGTGCGGTCTTGTTCATCGAACAGCTCCAGGAGGCCGGCCTGTAACATGTCAGCCACACCACGACCGCGGGTTACTGCGGGTTCCAATGAACGAGGCGGCCCGGACCTGGGGACCTGTGGTGGTGGCGACGGCGTTGTTGCCGTTGGCATTTGTCGTGCTTCGTGCGTGTCTCCCTCCCATCGGCGGGGCTCCCCCTCCCCTGGAGCCAAACCCACCCGAGGTCCGGGGGGGCGAGGTCCGGGGGGGCGAGGTCCGGGGGGGCGAGGTCCGGGGGAGCGAGCGCTGCGCCGGGTGTCACGCCGACGCTGCGGCGGCCTGGGGGCGATCCACACACGCGCGGGCTGAGCGCCCCCTGGGGCCCGACGATCCCTCGAGCGCGGGCGCCCTCGTAGCCTCCGGGCCGCAGGGGATCGAGCGAGCCTTCGAGCCGGTGCGGGTGATCGGAGCCGATCCCCTGTGGCAGTACCTGATCCCCTTCGACGGGGGGCGTCTCCAGGTCAGCCAGGCCGCCTGGGATCCGGCCGCCGGGGAGTGGTTCGACGTCTTCGGCGACGATCGTGCTGCGGGGGAGTGGGGGCACTGGACCGGGGGCGCGATGACCTGGAACAGCCAGTGTGCGAGCTGCCACAGCACCGAGGTCCACAAAGGCTACGACGCCGACATGGATCGCTACGACACATCGGTGCTGGAGCACCGGGTGGGCTGCACCGCGTGCCACGGGGCTGCGCCGGAGCACCTCAGGGGGGGAGCCGCGCCGATCCTGGCGCCAGATCGGATCGACGACGTGTGTGCCTCCTGTCACGCGCGGCGGGCCGAGCTCACCGGGGCGTTCGAGCCCGGCGAGCGCTTCCTCGATCACTTCGCCCCCTCCCTGGTGGATCGCTCCGACACCTTCTGGCCCGATGGGCAGGTGCGGGCCGAGGACTTCGAGTACACCGCGTTCATCGGCTCGAAGATGCACGCAGCTGGTGTGCGCTGTGTCGACTGCCACGATCCCCACACCGCAGCTCTGGTCCGCTCCGGCGACGCGCTGTGCCTGGGCTGCCACCAGGTCCTGCCCGGCTTCGCACCCCACGATCCCCACCCCGAGGGGGCGCAGCCAGGGATCGGCTGTGTCGGCTGTCACATGCCGATCACGGTGTACATGCAGCGGGATCCACGGCACGATCACGGCTTCGTGGTCCCCGATCCACGCCCCTCCACCGCGGGGGGCCCCGACGTCTGCACCCGCTGCCACACCGAGCGCGACGCGTCCTGGGCTGAGGCTGAGGCTGAGGCCTGGTGGGGCGATCTCGCCGGCCCCCGCCGGGCCCGGGCTGAGCGGATGCTGGGGGCGCTCGCTGGAGACGAGGGGGTGGTGGCGCCGCTGCTGCAGCAGCTGGCCAGCGATCCCATCGGCGCGTGGCGGGCGAGCGCGGCGGCGGGGCTGGAGGCGTTCCTCGATCGTGCGCCGGTGCGGCTCGCCCTGATCGAGGCCCTCCAGGATCCAGATCCCCACGTGCGGTTCGCCGTGGCCGGGGCCTTGGGGCTGGCCGCCGCCGATCCCCGGATCGCAGACGCGCTGCACGAGCTGCTGTTGGATCCAGTGCGGGCGGTGCGGGTCGCCGCCGCCCGGGGGGTTCGCTCCCTGCACAGGCCCGGCGATCCAGCGGTGGCCGACTACCAGCGCTACCTGGAGCGCAACGCCGATCAGCCCGCTGCGCTGCACGAGCTGGGGAGCTGGCACCTCGAGGCGGGGAGCCCGACCGAGGCGGTCCGGGTGCTGCGCCGTGCGGTCCGCTTCGATCCAGGCTCGGCCCAGCTCCACGACGCGCTGGCGGTGGCGCTGTCGGTGTACGGGCGCCCGGGGGACGCCGCCGAGCAGCTGCGGATCGCGGTGGAGCTGCAGCGCACGGATCCTGAGCTGTGGTACCGGCTGGCCCTGGCCGAGGCCGGCGTCGGCGATCTCCAGGCGGCCACCGCCGCCCTGCGGCGCACCCTGGAGCTCGATGGATCCCACGCCCGGGCCTGGTACAACCTGGGCCTGATCGCGGGCCGGCAGGCCCGCCCGGCCGAGGCGCTGGAGGCGCTGCGGCGGGCCGTCGAGGCCGCCCCCCGCGATCCCGAGATCCGCTATGGGCTGGCCTCGACCCTGTGGCAGCAGGGCGAACACCGCGGCGCGGTGGACGAGGCGCGGGCCGTGCTGCGGCTCGATCCCGACCACCAGGGCGCGCAGGCGATCCTCGCTCAGTGAGGGGCTGCGTGCCCGGTGCTATGGCCAGGGGACGTCGGTCTGCCCCTTGTCGTTCTTGCCCCAGCAGATCACGTGGCCGTCGTTGTTGCGGATCGCGCAGCCGTGATCGACGCCGGTGGCGACACCGAACACGCTCTCCAGGCCGTTGAGGGGGGCCTCCTTGAGCTGGAACTGGTTGTTGATCCCCCAGCAGCTCAGCCGCTCGGCCTCGAGCACCCCACAGCTCCAGTCGTACATCGCCTCGATGTACGAGTAGGGGCCCGCGTCGGACGGCGCCTCGGTCTGGCCTAGGTTGTTCAGGCCCCAGCAGGTCAGCCCCAGATCGTCGCGGATCGCGCAGCCGTGGTTCGCGCCGCTGGTGATCTGGATGAAGCCGTCGAAGTAGATCGGATCGGGGGCCCGGCTGACCTGATCCGAGCCGTCGTTACCCCAGCACTCGATGATCTTGAGGCCACGGGTGATCGCGCAGGTGTGGGCCCGGCCCAGGCCCATGGTGAGGAAGGGGACTCCGCCTGGCTTGTCGCTGACCTGGCCGGACTCGTCTGCGCCCCAGCAGGTGGTGTCGCCCTCGTTGTCGATCGCGCAGGCGTGGTAGTGGCCCACATGGACCGAGTCCCACTGCTGATCGATGGGGGCGGTGGAGACCTGGTTCTTGCCGGGCTCGTCTCGGCCCCAGCAGGTGAGCTCTCCGTCCTCAGCGACGGCACAGCTGAACTCGTAGCCACAGTCGAGATCCTTCCACCGTGCGTCGAGGGGGCGGTTGCCGACCTGCCCATAGTCGTCGCCTCCCCAGCAGCGGATCCTGCCGGTCGTGTCGAGGCCACAGGTGTGGTACTTGCCCGCGCAGACCTTCGAGAAGTCGTACTGATCGTCGCCGTTGCAGTCCTGGTCGATGCCGTCCCAGCCGGTCTCCTCGGCGCCGTCGTAGATCGTTGGATCGTCGTCGTTGCAGTCCTCACCTCCCGATCCCATCGAGGCCTGGCCGTCTCGATCTGCGTCCACCCCATCGAGCAGATCACAGTTCTGATCGATGGCGTCACCGACGACGTCGTTCGCGCCCGGATAGACCGTGTCGTCCTCGTCGTCGCAGTCCCCGTCGGCGCTCGAGAAGCCGTCTCCGTCCTTGTCGTTGATGACGGTGTTGTCCTTCGTGGGGTTGTACGGAGCATCGCCGGTACAACCAGAGAGGACGAGGGTGATTCCGAGCACCATCGCGCGCATGTACAGCCTCCATCTAGATCTCGGGAGAGGGTATCTAGATCTCGGGAGAGGGTAGCCGAGTTGGGTCGGGGGTGGCCATCCGAAAGCCACGATACACTCGCAGCAGGAGGCCCACATGTGGATGCTGGGGATCGGGGGGGCCCTGGCGGGGGCTGCACCCCAGGGAGCCGAGCAGGTGATCGGAGCCCTCTCGATGCGGCACGCGGTGCCCTGCGCCGAGGTGGAGGCCCTGACCCCGGTGCCGGTGCCGGCCCTGCTGTATGTGGTGGAGCAGGTCGCGCGCCCGCCCTGGGCGCCGATGCGGGCCGCCGTGTGCCTGCTCGAGGGCCACGCGTCGGAGATCGAGGCACAGCTGCAGCTGTGGGTCACCTCCCCCGAGCTGCTGGGGCTGGGCCGGCTCGTGCTGGGCCGGCTGCCTGTGCTGCCGGTCCCCACCGCGGTGGAGCTGGCCCGGCGCGCCCTGAGCGAGGGGCCTGAGCCCGAGCGCGCCCGCGCCACCCTGGCCCGATCAGAGGTGATCGAGGTGCGGGCACTGCTGTCGGAGCCGTGAGCCCGGCGCTCAGGGCTACGGCGCCGGGGATCCTAGGCGCTTGTGCTTCTCGTCCCTGGCGATGGCGACGCAGGCATCGAAGCCCGACTTCAGGCCCGCCTTGATCACCATGGGCATCTGGCTGCCGACCTTGGCGATGAAGCCGGTGCCGTCACCGAAGGTGAGCTTGCTGACGAAGGTGACCCGCGACTCCAACTCCTCGCCGGGGGTGACGACGAACATGCCGTAGACGTCGGTGACCTCGATGATCGAGTTGAAGGCCCAGCGCTTGTCGAGGTTGTCGATGGTCTGGGTCATCTTGGCCTGGTAGGCCGCCCAGGTGGCGGCATCCACGAAGCTCTCATCGAGCTTCTCAAACCACATGACGTGCTGCTTCTGCGACTCGTCGTACTTGCGGTACATCCGCTGGGCGAAGTGGCCGTAGAACACGGTGAGATCGAGCAGGTAGAACGAGTCGCGGTACTCAGCCCCGACGCTGCTGTCGTAGCCGGAGCCGAGGTTGACCACCGCCTTGGCGCCGCTCATGTGACGGGGGATGTCGGTGTTTCGGCGAAACACGATGTCGGCGACGACCTCGGCGGGGTAGTCCTCGTCGCCCTCACCGGTGATCATCGGCACATAGCCGCTGCTGGTGTCCTTCAGCCGGATCTCGTCGTACAGCTTCTTATCGTAGCTGGAGTGGGACGCACCCTGCCAGAAGGTGGCGTCGTGCAGCACCCCGTTGAGGACGTCCTGAGCCGCCTTGTTGTGCATCCGGAGATCCACGCGGCCCACCGTCGCGTCGATGCTGCAGGGGTGCGACTCGCAGGGGGGGACAGGGGTGGATCCATTGGACGCCCAGCCCGGAGCGGCGAACATCCACGCGATCAAGATAGAAAGGGGCTTCATCGAGGCATGCTCCTCATGCGGCCATCGTAACTCGAGACCCACCAGCGTCGGGGTGACTTCCCCTTACACGCCGCCGCGATCGCCACACACCCCTCCCTGTCGGCCCTCTGCGCTCCTCCCTCCAGCCGCTCAGCCCGTCGACGGAAGGTGCTGTGGATCGGACAGCGCTATGATGGGTGGGCTCCGACGCACGACACCACCGCTAGAGCACCACGAGTGACCATGGGCTTTCTGTTCGACTCCCTGCAGCACCTCCTGGCGCGGGAGCCAGAGACCCGGCGCGCGGCCCTCGCACGCATGATCGGGCGTGGCCTGGGGGTGAGCCCCGTCCGCCTGAGCCCCGCCCCGGGGCCGCCGGGCCCTGGAGCCCGGGCTCCAGACACAACCACCGCCGGGGCCGGGCCCACCAAAGCGTCCCCTGAGGCCGAGCCCGGCGAGGCGTCCCCCGACTTTGGGATCTGGCACGCGCCCAAGGCCGCGCTCCGACCCTTTGCGGTGACCTGGACGGTGGGGCTGTCCGGGTCCCAGGATCGGGAGCTGATCGCGCTGACCCTGGCCGACAGCTCCTCCCCGGAGCAGGATCGCTTCGCGGGCTTGCTGGCGGCGGTGGCCGCCGCAGGATCCGGGGCCGGCCCCCCGATCGTGCTCCCCGAGGGCACGCTGGGGCGGAGCAGCCACACCCGAGCCCTGGTGGTCCCCGGCGCGTGGCCCCTGCGGGACGAGGACGAGTACGCCCGGATCCTTGGCGCCCCCCTGCAGCTGGTGATCCCGGTCACCACCCGGGAGGCGGCCTGGATCGAGGCGAGGGGGCCCGACGCCTACATCGAGGCGATGAAGGCCCAGCAGGTCTCGCCCTGGGCCGATCGGGTCCCCGGCGAGACCGAGCTGCCCCCGCTCCTCGATCAGTAGAACAGCAGCGGCCCATAGGCGACGATCACCAGGGCCGTGGCCATGATCGCCATCGGCACGAGCAGGTGCTCGTAGCGCTCCCAGAGCTTCTCCTTGGGATCGATCCGCTCAACCTCGGAGTCCTCGCCGATGACCTGGCGAGCGAGCAGGTGGTTCAGGGACACCGGCGGGGTGAGGTAGCCCAGCTCGAAGCCGACCAGGACCACCATCCAGAAGTGGGCGGGGGCGATCCCGTTGTCGTAGGCGACCTTGGCGACGGTCACCGAGACGAGGACCACCGCACCCAGCGCGTCCATGGTCATGCCCACCAGGACCATGACCACCACGAGCACGGTCATCGTCAGCCACAGGCTCCCAAAGGACTCGGGCACCAGGGACATCACCTCGGCGCGCTCGACCACCCCCCCCAGGGCCACCGAGGCGAACATCACCACCAGCAGGGCGCCGACATGGTGTGAGGTCTCGCCGGTGGAGCCCTTCAGGGCCGGCCACAGCTCGGCGCCCGACGACGCCCACCGATCATAGGTGAGCAGGACCAGCATCACGGCGGGGAGCACCATCGGCGCGGTGTGCTCGTTGACCGTGGTCTTGAACACCACCGCGTAGAACACGAGCACCGTCAGGGCGAGGCCGATGTAGGGCAGCAGCGGGCGCATCGCCGAGGCAGACCGCGGCAGGGCCCGGCGGAACGGGGGGACCCGCAGCGGCTCGCGGTTCCACGCGAGGAACGCGATCAGCGACAGCGCCGCGGTCAGCCCGAAGACCCACAGGCCATACCCAAACAACTCGTCGGTGGTCACCTGCTTGTTCAGCACCGCCACCAAGACGACCACCAGGCAGGGCCGCAGCACCACCCCGAGGCTGCCCGACATGGCGGTGGCGGCCAGGGCCATCCGGGGGCTGGCACCCACGGCGCGCAGGCGCTCGAAGATCACCGCGCCGGCGGCGATCACGAAGATGCCCGAGGCCCCGGAGTATGCGGTGGGGAAGGCCGCGAGCACGATCACCAGCCAGGCGAGCAGGGCCGGCGGCAGGGAGAACGGCAGCAGCACGTCGAAGGCCAGGGTGGCCAGGCGGGTGCGGGACAGCATCATGCCCGCCCAGATGTACAGCCCGATCCCGATGTAGATGCCGGGGTGCTGGACGAACTTGTGCAGGTAGATCGCCTGCCCGCTCGTGTGGTGCTCGATCAGCTGGAAGTATAGGCCGGCGATCAAACCCATGTAGACATACAGCGGCACCACCATCGGCAGGCGCCACGACAGCCCCATCTCCGACCCGAGGTCGGAGGGGCGACGCACCAGGTGGATCAGGTTGATGAGGCTCAGCAGGGCGAAGCCCACGGCCCAGAACAGCGGCAGGGTGGGGTTGTCGATCTCTGCGGTGCTCTGGATCTGGACCTGGTAGTCGGACAGGCAGCTCGTCATCCAGAGCAGGTGAACCACCAGCTGCCCCCCCTGAGCCGCCCAGTGCTCCAGCACGGTGGTGGGGTTGCGCAGCGCGATGTGCATCCGGTGGGCGGTGGTGGACAGGGCCCCGAGGAGCGCGAGCAGCACCAGCAGGTGCTTGGAGAACGGGAACTGAGCCAGATCGCTTAGCGCCAGCTCGAGGGAGCGGAACCTGCGCACCCCGGGGGTGAGCCGCTCGGTGACGGCGGCATAGGACGCGTGGCGATCCCGACAGGTCTGGGTCAGGTTGCGCAGGGCAGCACAGTTGACCCGGGGGACAGCGGGCTTTGCCCCAAAAGGATCCGCCTCCCCGAAGGGATCCGCCTCCCCGAAGGGATCCGCCTCCCCGAAGGGATCCGCCTCCCCGGAGGGATCCGCCC
>DRPG01000706.1 GCA_011376105.1 Deltaproteobacteria bacterium | reverse complement strand
GGCGAGGGCGGGGTGCTGGGCTCGGGGGGTGAAGAGGTGTTGCCCCTGCTCGTGGTCGATCAGCTGCCTCCGATCATGGTGGGGCTGTTCATCGCGATCGTGCTCTCAGCGATCATGAGCACCGCCGACTCGCTGCTGGTCCTGGCGTCCTCGTCGGTGGTGCGCGATCTGTTCCAGAAGGTGTACCACCCAGAGCGCTCCGACGACGAGCTGATCGTGGCCTCGCGCCTGGCCACCGGGGCCCTCGGGGCGGTGGCCCTGGCGGTGGCCCTGGCGGTGGCCCTGACTCAGGAGGATCGCACGATCTTCTGGTTCGCGATCTTTGGATGGTCAGGGATCGCCGCTACCTTCTGTCCGACGATGATCTTGTCCCTGGCGTGGGATGGGTTCACCCGGAACGCTGCGATCGTCTCGATGATCACCGGTGCGGTGTCCGTCC
Source organism: Deltaproteobacteria bacterium (assembly GCA_011376105.1). Classification (GTDB taxonomy): domain Bacteria; phylum Myxococcota_A; class UBA796; order UBA796; genus DRPG01. The sequence continues at coordinate 4,145 of DRPG01000706.1, read as the reverse complement.
CCCTGTTCAAGTTCGGGGTGCCGCTGCTGCCAGGGATCGGGTGGGCGTTCGGGGCGCTCGAGGAGCTGCCTCCGTCCTTCTTCTGTGCGCTGTGCGCTGGGATCGTCGCCTCTTGGCTCGATCCCGGTGGGCGGGCCCGGCTACGGGGGATGCTGGACGAGCCGGGGGAGGAGCGGTGATCGGCGGGTTCTTTCTGGGACTGCTGTCCAGCTGGATCTGGCGGGCGGCCGGGGGCCGGGCCTGGGGCCCCCGCACGGTCAGGGTGATCTTCTCGCTGGTGGCCCTGGGCTGGGTCGCGCTGGCGCTGCTCGACGGGATCGAGATCCCGATCGGATCGGTGGCGCTGCAGCTGGGAGACACTCAGCTGTGGGATCTACCTGCTGAGCTCTGCACATACGCCGTCGGCCTGTCGTGGGGGCGCTCGCTGGTGAGCCGCTATGCGCAGGCACCCGAGTCGCTGGAGCCTAGCCACGACGGGCTCGGATGGCTCCTGACGGGTCAGCGCTTGGGGCCCCTGATCGCCGCGGTGGTGTGCGCTGCGCTCGTGTGGGCGCCCAGCGCGATCTCCTGGTCCGACGGCGGCCGCTCCATCGAGCTGACCCTGCTCGCGGGCTCCCTGCTGACCGCCCTGGCGGTGGTCGGGGCCCGGGCGGTCAGCACGCCCCTCGAGGTTGAGCTCCGGGTCCGGGGCGGGGACGTCCAGGTGACGTCGGGGGGGCAGCGGCGGCGGCTGCCGCTGCACGATCTCCAGGTGGAGCGGGGGGAGGATCTGCTCGGGGGCGCCCAGCTGAGGCTGTCCCGCCGGGGCGAGGTGATCCGCGTGCCGGTCGCGGGCCATCCGCCCCAGGAGGTCGCCTGGTCCGTCCGGACGCTCCGGGAGCTGGCCCACAACGAGCCCGAGCGCGTGACCCCGGCGATCCCCAGGGCGCTGGAGCAGGTGGCCCGCCGGGTGTCGGTGCAGGTCCCCGAGGGGTAGCGGGGCCGTCCCCACCCCCTCCCGGTGGCAAAGAGCCCTCCCGGCGGCGGAGAGGACGAGGAGATCCCGATCGGGGGCGGGGGGATGATCGTGCTGGTGAGCGCGCCCGAGCCCCCATGGGAGCGCGGGCGGTGCCCTAGAATAGGCTCTCAGCGAGCTCCATCCAGTCGATCGGTGGGATGATCAGGCCCACCATGGCCATGCACATCTCGTCGCCGGTCTCCTCACCCCAGCGGATGTCCTGGGGGGACGAGGTGCCGCTCGCGTCGAGCTGGAGCCCCAGGAAGGGGTTGCTCTCGCTGTTGTTGTAGGTGCAGCGGACCTCGATCGTGTCGCCGGGGTGCACCACCGGCAGCGGCCCGCTGGTTGGATCGTAGGTGTAGGAGGTCTGGAAGTCGAACCGGTAGTTCGGGGTGTGGATCAGGCACTCCTCGCCGCCTGCAGGGCTCCGAAGGGTCACCAGCATCTCGGTGCCCAGGTAGTGCATGTGGGGCGTGATCGCGAACACCGGGAGATCCCAGGGGATGTAGGTGGGGACCTCGAGGGCGACGGTCTCGGTGTGGGCCTCGCTGCCTGCGGGGATCTCGAAGAGGCCGTCGGTGGACACCGCCCCGAAGGGGAGATCCACCAGGTACCAGGTGGTGTGCTGTGCAGGCTGTTGATCGGTCCAGGTCAGGGCGATCCGGGACTGATCGAGCTCGGTGGAGGTGCCGGTGGGGTGGTAGTGGACGTTGATCACCAGGCTGGCGCCGGGGTGGAACAGGGTGCCCGCGCCCACGGGGGCGCGGGTCGGCGATCCCCCCGGGGTCCAGGCCGCGACCAGCTCGGTGGGCCACACGTCGGGTTGTCCCGAGCAGGCGTAGCTCCCGTCGGGACCGACCCGCTCAGCCGAGCGATCGCCGGGATCGTTCCACACCAGCACATGGTGCACCACCGCGTCGTTGTCGGGGAGCACCTCGAGGCCGGTGATCCACCGGTCCTCGGTGTTGTCGAGCTCGATCCGGAAGCAGCGGTACTCGTCCTGCTGGCCCGAGACCTCGTAGGGCTGGGGCAGGGAGAGGATCCGATCGGGATCCGCGAGGTGATCGGGGGTGCGCAGGGGCGCGGGCGCTGCTGAGCTCCGGCTCCCTTCGGGGCTCCCGGCCTCGACCCAGTCCGCCAGCAGCTGACGCTCGCTGGTGGACAGCCGGATGTCGTCGAGGAAGCCCAGCTGCATGTCGCACTCGTCGCTGCTGGTGGCGAAGAAGGGGGGCATCCGGCCCTCCTGCGTGGCGTCGACGATCGCCTCCGCCCAGGGCAGCGCTTCTTCGTAGGAGGTGACGCTGAAGGGCGTGGGGCCGCCCTCGACGTGGCAGGCGCCGCATCGATCGGCCAGCAGCGGAGCGATCTCACCGCTCCAAGTGGGCTCTTGCTGGGAGCCGGCTCCACCGCACGCCACCACAGACAGACACCACCACGCGCGCATCCTACCTCCTGTGTGCGTGGTCTCGGGGGTGCTGGGGCCCACCCATGCCTCGCTGGCCCGAGTATAGCCCAGCGCGGTCGAGCTCCGGCGGGGCTCGGGATCCGGCGTCTGTATGGGCCACGGCGCTCGCCCGAGCGGGCTGGGTGGCGCGTGATGTCAGCGCCAGGGCCGGGTCGGGGACGCTGCGCCGACCAGCAGGGTCAGCTCCAGCCCCACGTGGCCCGCGAACACCCCCTGGGGGATGGAGCCCTGGAGGTGGTGCACCAGCGGGGGGGCCAGCACGGCGTAGGCGCCGAGCTCTCCGGAGATCCCCGGGGGCAGGGCCAGGCCCAGCGCGAGCTCGGGCTTGGCGAACGGCCCATAGGCCGCGTAGGCGCTGGGCTCGGGGCCCGCCTTCTGGTAGGCCGACAGCCCCACGGCGAGGTGGGTGGTGGCGTACAGCGGCCCGCCCCACTGGCGCCCATAGGCGATCCCCAGGGCGCTCGCGGCGCCGCCCCCAGCGGTGGAGCAGAGCTGGCCGAGCACACCCCACCGCTGTTCGTCGGCGGTGTGCATCACCTTGCCGTGATCGCCTGCGTAGTCGTGGCCTCCGGTGAGGTGCCAGCCGACGAGGCCTCCACAGGCGACCCCCGCTGGACCCACCCGCTGCCAGCTCGGCGTGATCGGGCTGACGCCCGAGGCCCCGAGCATGCCCACCGCGAAGCGGCCCGCGTGGGCCTCGGGTGCAAAGAGCAGCCCTGCAAACACCACGGCACGGATCATGCGCCCCCCCATGGGCCGATCCTAACCAGCGGAGGCCCCCCGAGCTGCAGGGCGTCGGTGGATCCACAGGTCGGCCCGATCCTGACACCCTCTGACGAACGCTCACATCCGGGGGGGGCTCTCGTGTGCAGGCTGTGTACAGGAGGGAACATGTTCACCGAGCTCGTCCTCGAGCCTCACCTCGAGGCCCACTCCGGGGATCGCCCCGGGGCTCGCCCCGGGGCTCGCCTGGCGCAGGACACCGAGCGCTTCCGCTTCTCCTCCTCGGTGGAGGGCCCGCTGGTGGTCGACGCGATCGACTGGCGGACCGCGCTGTGCCTCGGCCTGCAGCTCCTAGAGCGGGAGGAGGTGGTCTCGAGGCTGCGGCTGGCCCGCCGGGGGGACACGATCACCGCCTTGGATCCCTGGACCGCTGAGACGTTCTCGGTCGAGCGGATCGGGGCCCGCCAGGTGATCTGCTCCGCCGCCTAAGCGGGGGGGATCGGCTCCGGACGCAGCGGGGCATCATCAGGTAAGGGGACCGTGTCGTCGTGCGGAGGTTGTCGTGCTGCAGGCCTTCGGGGGGCACACCCCCCAGCTCCATCCTCGATCCTGGGCCCATGAGCTCGCGGTGTTGATCGGCGAGGTCTCCCTGGCGGAGGGGGTCAGCGTCTGGCCCGGCGCGGTGCTCCGGGGCGACATGGGCCCGGTGCGGATCGGACGTGACAGCAACCTGCAGGACGGGGTGATCTGCCACGACACCACCGATCGCTCTACCACGGTGGTGGGGCAGCGGGTCACCGTGGGCCACCGGGCGATCCTGCACGGCTGCCACATCGAGGACGACTGTCTCGTCGGGATGGGGGCGATCGTGATGGACGGGGCGGTGATCGGGGCGGGCAGCTTCGTGGCCGCGGGTGCGCTGATCCCTCCGGGTAAGCGGATCCCACCTGGCTCCTTCGT
>DRPG01000705.1 GCA_011376105.1 Deltaproteobacteria bacterium | reverse complement strand
CCGGGGGGGAGGGGCAGCGCCGGGAGGCCCTGAAGCTCGGGATCAACCTGATCTTGTACAGCCTGACCGCCAACTACAAGAAGGATCAGGCCCACGTCCGACAGCTGATGAAGGAAGGGCGCCTCGAATGATGGACTGGCTGTTGGGAGGCACCCTCGGTGCCCAGGGCACCCTGGCCTGGGTCGCACCCGACTGGGTGATCATCGTGGCGGTGGTCGCGGCCCTGGCGGCGTGGGGCGCGGCGACCCCGGGCCAGCGCCCCCTGCCGGCCCGGATCGCCGAGCTGACGTGCTGGGCGCTGGCCCTCGCGGGGTTGGTGATCGCGGTGTCCGGGCCGGTGTGGGTCGAGGAGGAGGGACGGCTCGAGGCCGGCCGGGTCGCCGTGCTGGTGGACAGCAGTCGCTCGATGGGGATCCTCGAGGAGGGCCTGCCACGCTCAGCCCAGGCCGAGGCGGCGCTGGATTGGGTGCGGGATCAGCTCCCGGACGCAGATCTCTACCACTTCGGCGACGATCTGGTGGTGGGCCCCCCCGACGGCTTCGAGCTGCCGGGCACCGATCTCGAGGGGGCGCTGGACGCTCTGTCCGAGCGGGTGGCGGGGGAGCAGCTGGCCGGGGTGGTGGTGATCACCGACGGCCTCGATCGGGGGCTGCTGCGGAGCCGGTTCGAGCGGGAGGAGCAGCCCGCACCGCCGATGGTGCCCGGCCCACTGACCGTGTTCCAGGTCGGGCAGGTCACCGACGTGCTCGATCTGTCGGTCCGCGACGTCGACAGCGGGGGCTATGCGTTCATCCGCGCGCCGTTTTCGATCACCGCGGACATCGAGGGGCTGGGGTTCGCGGGCCGGACGGTGCCGGTCACCCTGCTGCGCGACGGTGGCGCGGTCACCGAGCAGCGGGTGAAGCTCGACGCCGACGGGCGCGCAGAGGTCACCTTCGAGGTGATCGCCGAGGACGCGGGCCGGTTCGCCTATGCGGTGCGGGTGCCGGTGTACGAGGGCGACGCGGTGCCGGCGAACAACGCCATGCCGGTGGTGGTCAAGGTGGTCCGGGACCGGATCCGGGTGCTGCAGGTCGCGGGCGCGCCCTCGTGGGACGTGAAGTTCCTCCGTCGGTTCCTCAAGGGGGATCCAAGCGTCCAGCTGGTGAGCTTCTTCATCCTGCGCACACAGCGGGATCTGCTCACGCAGTACACCGATCGGGAGCTGTCGCTGATCCAGTTCCCCTACGAGCGCCTGTTCGCTGAGGATCTGTGGACGTTCGACGTCGTGATCTTCCAGAACTTCGACTACGAGCCTTACTTTGGCTTTCGCTCCACCGAGCTGCTGCAGAACCTGCGGCGCTACGTGGAGGGGGGCGGAGCCCTGGCGATGATCGGTGGAGATCGCTCGTTTGGGCTGGGGCGCTACGGGGGTACGCCCCTGGCTGAGGTGCTGCCCGTCGAGGTGGAGGTCTCGGGCAACCAGCCCAGCGAGCGCGCCTTCCGTCCAGGCCTGACCGAGGAGGGCAGGCGCCACCCGGTGACGCGCCTGGTCGCGGATCCAGCCGAGAACGAGCTGTGGTGGTCCCGGATGCACGAGATGGACGGCACCAACGTGGTGCGTCGGGCCAAGGAGGGCGCGGCGGTGCTGCTGACCCACCCCACGGAGGTCGACGCCGACGGTGCCCCGCTGCCGGTGCTCGCGGTCCAGGAGGTCGGCGAGGGGCGCTCGATGGCCCTGACCGTGGACGCGTCGTGGCGCTGGTCCCTGTCGGAGGCGGCCGAGGGCCGGGGCAACCAGGCCTACCTGCGCTTCTGGAAGAACGCGATCCGCTGGCTGATGAAGGACTCCACCACCGCCCGGGTCACGGTGGGCACCCCCCGGGAGAACTATGCGGTGGGCGAGGAGGTCCGCGTCGTGGTCCGCTCCCGGGATCCGGGCTTTGCGCCGCTGTCGGGGGCGTCGGTCTCGGTGGGGATCGACAACGAGGGCCGCACCTCCACCCTCGAGGGCCGCACCAACGCAGACGGCGAGGTGGTGCTCACCCTGCCCGCTGAGCACTCCGGCACCCACCGGGTGAGCGTGGAGGTCAGCAAGGATGGCCAGGCCGTCGGAGGGGCCTCCACCGTGTTCGCGGTGACCACCCGGGATCCGGAGGTCGACGAGGTGGCGCCCGACGTCCGCTTCCTGAAGTGGCTGGCGGCGTCCGTCGAGGGGGCCTACCACGGGCCGGGCGAGCGCGGGGCGGTGCTGCAGGATCCCGACGCGGGGCGCACGGTGCGGGAGGTACAGGAGACCCCGCTGTGGCGTGCTCCGCTGCTGACGATCCTGGTCTCGCTGTTCGCGGGCCTGGGCTGGATCATCCGTCGCCGGAGCGGCCTGCGGTAGCCGGGCGGGCGCAGCCGGTGAGCCGGGCAGGGCATCGATCAGCGCGCTGCCTCGGTGCCTCGCTGAGAGGATCGCGGGACCGGTCCCCGGAGCGGGCTGTGGGCTCGAGCCTCGTCCCGATCTCCCTCGGCGATACAGACGTGGGTCCGGGGGTGTCGTGGACGTCATCGAGGCCGCACCAGCGCTGCTCGCTGCGTTGTTCGAGGACGGCGGAGCCGAGCTGCTCGCCAGGGGAGGGCTCGGGGGCAGCTGGCCCGAGGCGCTGTCCTGTGTGCCCACCTCGGTGTTGGAGGTCCCCGACGATCCCTCAGCCGGGCTGCTCCAGCTGCTCCGCCTGCGGGACTTCTGGCTGCGATCCGGTGATCTACGGCCTGCGATCGCCTCGACTCAGGCGCTGATCCAGCTGCGGACCCGCGCCGGCGGGCCCGATCACCCCGACACCCTGGTGGAGCTGGCCTCCCTCGGGGCCCTGGCTGAGCGGGCGGGGCGGGGCCCCGAGGGCTCGGCGATGCTCGAGGACGCGCTGGCCCGCCTGCGGCCCCGGGTCGGCGATCGGGATCGTCGGCTGGCGGTGGTGGCGGCCCATGCCGCCCGCAGCCGGGTGGGCCGGGGTGAGCTCGAGGGGGCGGAGGCGCTGCTGCGGATCGTGCTGCGGATCCGCCGGGGGGCCGGCGATCGCGTGGGGGCTGCGGCGGCCCAGCTGGGGGAGGTCCGGCTGAGGCTGGGGCAGCCCGGGGCGGCCCGGCCCCTGCTCGCCGAGGCCCACCGTGAAGCGATCGAGATCGAGGGGCCGCGCTCGGAGCTGGCCCTGGCCCGGGCCCAGCTGCTGGGACGGGCCTGCGCTGAGGCCGGCGATCCGGCCGGAGCGGCCGAGGCCCTGAGGCCGGTCTATGCCGCGCTGACCTCGGCCCCTGAGCGCCGGGCCGCGGTGGGGCTCGAGCTGGGCCTCGCGCTGCTCGGCAGCGGGGGGGCCCAGGAGGGGATCCGCCTGGTGGAGGCGTCCGTGCGCTGGACCCGGGGGGCCCGGGGGCCCGGGGGTGAGCCCCACCCCGCCCTCGCCGATCGGCTGGCGACCCTGGCCCGGCTCCGGCTGGCCCGGGGCCGGGCCGACGAGGCCGAGGGCCTGCTGCTCGAGGCCCTGGACGTCGAGCAGCAGCGGTCGGGGGACACCGGCCACCGGGTGGCGCTGCGGTATGTCGCCCTGGGGCGGATGTGTGCGAACTCCGGGCGGATCGACGAGGCCCTGGGGTGGCTCGAGCCCGCGTCCAGCCTGCTGATGAGCTCGCTGGGCCCCGGAGACGATCGCACCGTCTCTGCGGTCGAGGCCTACGTCGCGGGGCTGCTGGAGCGGGCGAGGTGCGCCAGCACGGGTCGGGATCGGGCCCTGGTGGCCGAGCTGGTCGGCCAGGGGCTGCACCTCGCTGAGCCCGTGCTGGGGCGGGATCATCCCCACACCGCCGCCCTGCGTGCGCTGGCCCGGGGGCACCGAATGTAGGTGCGGTGGGGCTGAGGGGGTGATAGGGCCTGCGCCTCTGGCGGAGCCCACGATGGCCAAGGACAAGGAAGCCCAACCCCTCGATCTCGATCATGTGCGGAACATCGGGATCGCTGCCCACGTCGACGCGGGCAAGACCACCCTGACGGAGCGAGTGCTGTACTACACCGGCGCTTCCCACAAGGTGGGCGAGGTCCACCACGGGACCACCCACATGGACTGGCAGCCTGAGGAGCAAGAGCACGGGATCACGATCACCGCGGCGGTCACCCAGTGTCCCTGGCGGGATCACCTGATCCAGGTCGTGGACACCCCGGGCCACATCGACTTCACCATCGAGGTCGAGCGCTCGATGCGGGTGCTCGATGGCGCGATCATCGTGATGGATGGCGTCCGGGGCGTCGAGCCCCAGACCGAGACCGTGTGGCGCCAGGCCAACAAGCACGACGTGCCCCGTATGTTCTTCATCAACAAGATGGATCGCCCCGGGGCGGACTTCGAGCGCGCGCTGCAGACGATCTCCGAGCAGCTGCACGCCGACGCGGTCCCCGTCACCGTGCCGATCCCTGAGGAGCAGCTGGTGCTGCACGCGATCGAGCAGCGTGCCTACACCTTCTCCGGCGAGAAGGGCAAGGTGGTGGAGTCCCGCGCGCTGACGGCGGGGGAGGCCGAGCTGCTGGCTCCGTTCCGCGAGTCCCTGCTGCTGGCGCTGGCCGAGCACGACGAGCCGCTGGCCGATCTGGTGCTGCTGGAGGAGGAGCCCGACGAGGAGACGCTGTGGGCCGTGCTGCGTAGGCTCACCCTGGCGGGCCTTGTGTGGCCTGCGTTCTCGGGCAGCGCGCTGCGGAACTGGGGCGTCCAGCCCCTGCTCGACGCGGTGCTGAAGATCATGCCGTCCCCCCGCGAGAAGCAGCTGCCCGAGGGTGTCGACGCCGGGGGCGGGGTCGAGCAGATCGAGATGGACGCGTCGGGCCCCCTCGCCGCCTTGGTGTTCAAGGTCCAGCTGCTGGAGGGGCGCCGTCACTGCTTCGCACGGATCTACCGGGGCACGCTGGAGCCCGGTGACATCATCCGGATCAACCACAGCGACGAGACCGAGCGCGTCGCCCGGGTGTTCGGGGTCGACGCCAACAAGAAGGTCCGGCTACGGGCCGCCGAGGCTGGGCACATCGTGCTGCTCGCCGGCCTGCGCAGGGCGTCCACCGGCGACACCCTCTGCGATCCCGAGCACCCACTGCAGCTCGAGTCGATCGACGCCCGGGAGCCGGTGCTGGGGCTGGCGGTCGAGCCCCGCTCGTCCGCAGATGAGGAGAAGCTGATCGATGTGCTGAGCAAGGTCTGCGAGGAAGATCCAACCCTGCGCTTCGAGGACGACACCGAGACGGGCCAGAAGATCCTCAAGGGCATGGGTGAGCTACACCTGCAGATCACCTTCGAGCGCCTGGCGCGCGAGTTCAACCTCGAGATCAACGTCGGCAGACCCCGGGTGGTCCACCGGGAGACCGTCGGCAGCACCGCTGAGGCCACCGGCGGGGTCGATCGGGTGATCGACGCTGGCTCGCAGCAGATCGAGCTCAAGGCCCGGTGCACCGCCCGGGTGCGGCCCACCGAGCGGGGCTCGGGCCTGTCGGTCCTCAGCGAGCCCACCTGGCTCCCCGAGGACGTCGAGCCCACCGCTGAGCAGCGGGCTGCGATCGAGCAGGGGGCCCGCGATGCGCTCTCGGGG
>DRPG01000704.1 GCA_011376105.1 Deltaproteobacteria bacterium | reverse complement strand
GGGCAACCGGGGCTTGGGGTCTTCGGCCCACTCTAGCCCCTGTCTACACCACCCGCCCCCGTGGCTCGAGCCCGGGCCCTGAGCCTGGAGCCTGGAGCCTGGAGCCTGGAGCCTGGAGCCTGGAGCCTGGAGCGCTGGGCTTGGGGCCCGAGCTTGATCCCCGAGCCTGGGCCCTGAGCGCCGGGCTGCGATCTCCTGGGTGCTCCACCGTGCCTCCGACCGCAGCTTCTGGACGGCCGAGCGGGGCAGCGCCTCAGCAGCGCCTCAGCAGCGCCTCAGCAGCGCCCCGATCCCAAAGACGGTGGCCCACACCAGGCCCACCATGGCGTGTCCGGCGAGGAGGTGGGACGGAGCGGTGACCGGGCAGTACAGCTGCAGGGCGAGGTTGCCCACCACCCCCATCAGCCCCGCCCCCGTCACCGTGCCCCAGGCCGAGCCCCGGGGCCTGCGCTCCAGCAACGCCAGCGCCAGATATAGCGCGCCACCGGCCACGGTCCCGAACAGGAAGCACGAGGCCGCCGTTGGCCAGAACGGGCCCTTGAGCATCGAGGCCGCGTGCCCCGTGATCGCCTCCGCCGAGCCTGCGATCAGCAGCGGCACCACCAGCAGCGCGATCACCGCCACCGAGCGCAGCGACAGCGACAGCGGGGCGCGGTACAGGGGGCGCAGCCGGATCCCCAGGCCCACCGCCAGCACAGCCCCCATCAACCCCAGCACCGACACCATCCGCAGGACGGGGTACGAGCTGAGATCGGGTCGGGGCTTGAGCGCGACGACCCCGATCACCACCAGGCCCACCACAGCCACCACCAGCGCCCCCCGCAGCGGCGACGGCAGTCGGCTCAGCCGCGCCCGGATCCCTCGATCGGCGGCCACCCGCTCGAGCACCACCTCTGCGTCGAGGGTGGCCTTCAGGGGGAGCTCCTCGAGGGCCAGGCCCAGCTCCCCCCCTGCCTCCAGCAAGACCCCACAGGGCCCGCACGTCGTCGCGTGGGCGAGGACCTGTGGGTCCCACGCCCGCCCCTGGCGGATGGCCTCATGGACATCGGCGCACCTCATGCCGACCCCCCTGGGTGCGCGTACGGTGGGGCCCTCCCCACCGTTACACCTTCCCCTGGATCGTGGACTTCATGAGCTTGTAGCCACGGTGTGCCCGGACCTTCACCGCGGACAGGCTCGCGCCGACGATCTCCGCCACCTCGGGGAAGCTCAGGCCCGCGAACCAGTGCAGCACGATCGCCTCGCGATGCTTCTCCGGCAGCGACGCCAGGGCCAGCTCGATCTGGCGCCGGGCGTCGTGGCGCTCGGCGATCCACCCCGGCTCAGCCGGAGGATCCATCCGCCCATCGAGCTCCAGCGATACCTCGGGCCTGCGGAGCTTTCGCCGGAAGTGTTCTCGCTTGAGGTTCAGCGCGATGGTCATCAGCCACGGCCGCAGCTTCGCCCCTGGACGGAAGTCCCCTGCGCTCCGGTGTAGGTGCAGGAAGGTGTCCTGGACAAGCTCCTCAGCCTCCTGGCGCCTACGGACGTCGCGCAGCATCAGCCGCGTCAGCAGCGGCGCATAGCGCGCGAACAGGATCTGGAAGGCGGCCACATCACCTGCGACATAGGCCGCAAACAGATCTTCGTCGGTCCGGTCCCCCATCCGCCTCACATCACCGCGAGCACGCCGTCGACGCGCTTGAGCACGTCGTAGATCTCGAGGATGATCTCTGCCCCCGACGCTTGTACTCGGAGGTGTAACGCCACATAGGATCCTCCCCGGGAGGGACGCTCTGAGACGTCGATCAGCGTGGTTCCATCACCGATCACGGCCGACACCGCCGAGAGGATCGCCGCGCGATCCATGGGGCGCACGATCACCCTGAAGAGATAGGGTCCTGGAAAGGTATGTTGAGACCGAAGCAACGCGAGCAAGCGGTCCTGTTCTTTGGATCGGGATCCCATGTGTGTGCCCTCCCGGGGCACCGGAGCTAGCCTGATGGAGACCACCCGCATGCTATCCCGCGAGCCCTCCTCTCCCATGCCCGACACCATCACTGGCACCACGATCGCCGATCGTTACCAGATCACCGGCTACCTCCGCACCGGGCGGATGGGCGACATCTACGTCGCGCGTCGCCTCGAGGACGGCCACCGGGTGAACGTCAAGCTCCTCGATCCAGCCCTGTTCTACAACGAGGAGGCGGTCAAGCGCTTCGCCCGGGAGACCCTCGTCACCCGTACCATCGACCACCCTGCCTCGATGCGGGTCCTCGACTTCGGCCGGGGCCGGAGCGGGCCCTACCTCGTCCTTGAGTACGTCGAGGGCGAGTTTCTCTCAGACGTGATCGCCGAGCAGGGTGCGCTCGATCCCCTCCGGGCGGCGAGGATCGCGGCCCGGATCGCGACGGCCCTGGAGGCGGCCCACGCCGTGGGCGTCGTCCACCGCGATCTGGCCCCCGCCAACGTGCTGCTAGCTCGTCAGGGCGACGAGCGAGACATCGTGAAGGTCACCGACTTCGGGCTCGCGATGCTCACCCAGCAGGATCCAGACGACGGCAACGAGGAGCTCACCGCCGTGGGGGTCCGGATCGGCACCCCCGACTACATGGCGCCGGAGTACATCATCGAGTACGAGCTCGACACCCGCGCAGACATCTACGGCCTCGGGGTGATGCTGTTCGAGATGATCACCGGCGAGCTGCCGTTCGTGGGCCGGCCCTACAAGGTGATGGATCAGCACGTCAACGCCCCGATCCCCCACCCCGCCCAGCGGCGACCGGGGGTGCCCGACTGGCTGGACGCGCTGGTGGTCCAGATGATGAGCAAGCTCCCCGAGGAGCGGGTGCAGTCCGCCGCAGAGGTGATCGCCTTGATCGAGCAGGGCCTCGGCGAGCAGCTGTCTCCTCCGACCTACGTCGCCCCCACCGAGCCCCCCCCCGAGCCCCGCCGGCCGGCCTCAGAGCCGGTGATCGCGCTGGAGCCCCTGATCCGGGGCCACCTCCACAGCCTGTCCCGGGCCCCCGGGGCGATCCCCGATCCAGCGCAGCTGTTCGTGGTCGAGCAGGTCGCCGCCACCTCCGTGGCCGCGACGATCGGGGTGGCGCCGGGGTGGCGGGTCGAGCTCCCTCCGCTGCCTCCCCCCGGGGTGGAGGCCTCGGACTTTGGTGAGCGCCGTCGCTATGTGTTCTTCCCCCCCGACGGCGAGGTGCCCCTGGCCGCGGAGACCTCGGGGATCGATCTGGGCATGCGGCTGCTGCGCGCGCCCCGAAACGTGATGTCGACCTTCGATCCGCTCCATCCCGAGCCCTCGGCCCTGCTGGATCTGTGGCGTCAGGCCCGGTGGGCGGAGCTAGAGCGCCTGGCCCTGGGGGTGTTGGCGTGTCAGCCGGGGCCGGTGGAGGCGCTGGTGGATCCGGGTGAGCTGGCTCGGTTCCTGAGCTCGGACGCGCCCCGGAACCTGCACCCCCCCACCCTGCTGCTGCTGGGTGCGGCCCAGCACGAGCAGGGTCGGCGCGCCGAGGGGCTGCGATGGGTCCATGGGTTTCACGATCACCACGCGGCGGCATGGCCCGCGATCTACAGCGGGATCGCCCACCTCTACCTCGGGCTGGAGCTGCTGGAGCAGGGCCACCCGGACCAGGCCCCGGAGCTGCTGGCCCGGGCGTTCCACCTCGGGCGCCTGCCCCGGGCGGCCGCCCGATACCAGGAGCTCGTGGGCCGGCCCCTGGAGCAGGCCCCGTGGCTCGGCAGGCGGTTCGGTGACTACACGCTGCCTGAGGCCAGCGGCCCCGGCGCGGTCCGGCTGTCCGCGGTGTGCGAGGCGATGAACGAGGCTCAGCTCACCATCGTCTGTGTGATGGGGGGGCAGCGTGGCAGCCTCGACTACGATCGCTTCATGCAGCGCTACCTGCGCCTGGCGCGCTCCTTCCGGGTGTTCTTGTTCCAGCTGCACGTCGTGACCAGCAGCCTCGAGCGGGATCCGGATCACCCGGAGCACTACCAGGGCGAAGACGCCCTGCTGGCGACCGATCTGCCGGTCCGGCTCCTCCACGATCAGCAGTCGAGCGTGCACCGCACCCTGGTCCCCGACACGCTGCCGATGATCTATGCCATCGATCACCGCCGGATCTGTGTGCACCAGGGGCTGCTCAGCGCCTGCGATCTGTGGGACTCCCTGGCCAACGCCGGCCGCCTGCAGCTCCGCCCGTGAGCACTTACCTCACCCCCGACGGCCTGCGGTGGCGCTGCAGCGGGTGCGCGGCCTGCTGTCGCTCTGGGTTTGAGCTGGGCCCGATCGAGCGGCAGACCCTCGATCACCTGATCGCGTCCGACATCGAGGCGCTGTGGCCCCCCGCGGGGAGGGCCCCCTGGCACCGGCTCGAGCAGACGCCCACCGGCCCGGTGGGTTACCTCGCTCAGCGCGATGGTGCCTGCGTGTTCCTCCGCGACGACGATCGGTGTGCGATCCATGCCCTGCTGGGTCCTCAGGCCAAGCCCAGCATGTGCCAGGAGTTCCCCTACCAGCTCGTCTCCGAGCCCCGGGGCACCGTGGCGGTGATCCGCCCGGCCTGTGCGGGGCTCCACCGTGCCTGGCGCACCGCGGATCCGGTGGGCCCCGAGCTCCCTGAGATCGAGGCGCTGCCGCGCCCTGACCGACCGATCCGCACCTTCCGCCCCGAGCGCGTCCCGGTGGTGCCGGGCCTCGAGGTGCCCCTCGAGCGCTGGCTGCAGCTGGAGGACGAGCTCCTCGCGGCCCTGGCGGCCACCCCCGACGCTCAGCCCGCCGCGGCCGTCGCCACGCTCCGGCGGGTGCTGTCCGTCACCGAGGGGATCGCGCTGCCGCTGCCCCCCGATCCCGACCGGGCGGCGACGCTCGCCGTCCAGGCGGTGCTGCTCGCCCTGGAGCACGTGCTGGGCCAGGTCCTGCACGACACCACCGCCGGCCCCGGGGGTCCCCCCCCCGAGCGCAGGGCCTTCGCCCGAGACGCCCACGCGCTGATCCACGCAGCCCGGGGGGGGATCGCGCTGCCGATGCAGCCCCTGCCGGAGCCCCTGCAGGGGTACACCCACCTGCTGCTGCGCAGCCACCTGCTGGCGAAGGGCTGGGCCCGGTGGGGCTCAGTGGCGCAGGGGGTGGGTCACTTCCTGCTGGGCGTCATGTTCGCGGCTTACCACAGCGAGTCGGATGATACCTTCGCGCGGGTCCACCGCCGGTGGCTCCTGCTATCCGACAACAAGTTGATCAGCGCGATCCTCCACAAGGCCAGCCCTGCCCTGCGCGATCTCTTCCTCTATGCGAGCTGACACCATGCTCAACGACTTCGATCCCGACGCCCCGGCCTCCCCCGGAGACGGATTGTTCGGGCTCCCCCACGGCCCCTCTGAGGCCGCGGTGGTGATCGTCCCGGTCCCCTTCGAGGCGACCACCTCCTATGGCCGGGGCACCGCCCAGGCCCCCCGCAGGATCCTGGAGGCCTCGGGCCAGGTCGAGCTCAACGACGACTGGTTCGACGAGCCCTGGCGCGCAGGCGTGGCGATGCTGCCCATCGATCGGGGGATCGAGGCCCTGGATCAGAGGGCCAGCGAGCTGGCCCTGCCCATCATCGAGGCCGGGGGCGCCCACACAGAGGCTCACCGCGCCGATCTACAGCGGGTCAACGAGCTGTGTGAGCAGCTCAACCAGTGGGTCTACGGCCAGACCCGCGATCAGCTCGAGCGAGGCAAGCTCCCTGGGATCCTCGGTGGAGATCACGCCGTGAGCTTCGGGGCCATCCAGGCCGCGGCGGAGCGGCACCCGGGCATGGGGATCCTCCACATCGACGCCCACCCCGATCTCCGGGAGGCCTACGGGGGCTTCACCTGGTCCCATGCCTCGGTGATGTACAACGTGCACGAGCGGATCAGCAGCCTGGGCCACACCGTGCAGGTCGGAGTGCGCGACATCAGCCGGGCGGGCGCTGCCCGGATCGAGGACTGGGGGGAGCTCACCGCGTTCTCGGATCACGAGCTGGCGTGGGAGGTCGCCTCGGGGGAGCCCTGGATGCGGATCGCCGCCCGGATCGTCCGTCCGTTGCCCGAGAGGGTGTGGATCAGCTTCGACATCGACGGGCTGGATCCAAGCAACTGCCCCCACACCGGCACACCGGTCCCCGGGGGCCTGTCGTGGCACCAGGCCCTGCTGTTGCTGCAGCTACTGGCCACCGAGCGCCGGGTCGTGGGCTTCGATCTGGTCGAGGTCGGCGACGGGGAGTGGGACGCGAACGTCGGGGCGAGGCTGCTATACAAGCTCGCGGGGTGTGCGCTGAAGAGCCGCTGACACCCCGGAGACACCGAGCCCCTTCCCTGGCTGCCGATGCCCCGGATGAGACGGGAGGATCGGCGATGGTGACGTTCGTGCTGTTGTGGGGGGGGCTCGCCCGGGCGGCGACCCCGAGCCCCACCACCCCCACGGTGGCGCCGCTGAGGACGGCCAGCCCGAGCCCTGTCCTCTCGGGCACGGTGGGCCCTGGCACCCGACACGTCGCGGTGACCGTCGACGAGCGCACCTACACCTCGGCCCACGATCCAGATCTCCGGCTCGAGGGCGCTCGCTGGCGGCTCGATCTCGAGGCCGCGTGGCAGCTGTTGCCCGAGGGTGCCCTCGACGTGCAGATCGTGGCCACCGACGCCGAGGGCGTGCAGCGCTCGGACACCACCCTGCTCGAGCTGAAGATCGATCTGACCCCGCCTGATCCCCCCACCGCTCAGCGGCAGCTCAGCACCGACGGGCGGCCGCTGCTACGAGGCAGCTTCCACGCGATCGACACCGACGTGTTGGCGATCACCGTCGCAGATCGGACCTACACCCGGGGCCACCTGAGCACCTGCAGCGTCGCCTCGCGGCACCCCCGGTGCCCCGGCCGGGGCAGCAGCGAGCTCACCGTCGGCCCGGCCGGCACCTGGAGCCTCGATCTCCGGGATCGATCGGTGGCTCTGCCCACCGGCCCCCACGAGGTCAAGATCGTCGCCACCGACGCGGTGGGCAACCGCAGCACCGATCGGGACACCCTTGAGCTCCAGGTGTTCCTCGACGCCGACGGCGATGGGCTGTCCGACGAGGACGAGCGGCGGCTCTACCAGACCCAACCCCGGCGGGCGGACACCGACGGCGACGGCCTGTCTGACGGCCTCGAGGTCCTGGTGGAGGGCACCGATCCGCTCTCGGTGGACACCGACGGCGACGGGCTGACCGACGGCGTCGAGGCCGCATCCCCGGGGCGGCGGACCGATCCCCTGTCCCCGGACACCGACAGAGACGGGCTGACCGACGGCCAGGAGCGACAGCTGGGCACCGATCCAACCCAGGTCGACACGGATCACGACGGGATCAGCGACGGAGACGAGGACGCGAACGGCGACGGGCTACCCGATCCGGGGATCGAGACCGATCCTTTGTCCCCGGACACCGACAGCGACGGGCTGACCGACGGTCGAGAGCGACAGCTGGGCACCGATCCCCTGAACCCGGACACCGACGGGGGGGGGGAGCCCGACGGAGAGGAGGTCGCCGGCGGGCTCAATCCGAGGACGGATCCCGGAGACGATCGCGTCGATCTGGATCAAGACGGGCTGCCCGATCCCGACGAGATCGCCCTGTACGAGACCGATCCCAGGCGACAGGACACCGACGGGGACGGGCTGTCCGACGGAGACGAGCTGCTGATCCATGCCACCGATCCCTCCGATCGGGACAGCGATCACGACGGCCTGTCCGATCGATCCGAGCTGGTGCACCTCCGCACCGATCCTTTGGATCCCGACAGCGACGACGATGGGCTGTCCGACGGTGCTGAGATCCTGCTGTGGGACACCGATCCGCTCTCGATGGACACCGACGGAGACGGGCTGTCCGACGCGCTGGAGATCCGGCGCTACGGCACCGCGCCACACCGTGCAGACACCGACGGGGACGGGCTGCTGGATCCGGAGGAGCTCGACGCGGGCACCAACCCCCGGTCCCCGGACACCGACGTCGACGGGCTGTCCGACGCGGCAGAGCTGCTGGCGCTGGGCACCGATCCCTCCGACCGGGACAGCGATCACGGCGGGATCCCCGACGGGGTCGAGCACGCGCTGGGGACGCTGCCGATGGACGAGCAGGACGACGGCCCCCTGCCCGACACGGATCACGACGGGGTCTCGGATCCAGAGGAGCACCTGCTGTCGCTCCAGCTCACCCTGATCGACAGCGATCACGACGGGCTGTCCGACGGAGACGAGATCACCCAGACCCGGACCAGCCCGAACCATGCCGACAGCGATCACGACGGGATCAGCGACGGGGACGAGGTCATCGACCACGACACCGATCCGCTGGATCCGGACACCGACGGTGATGGCCTGTCCGACGGGATCGAGATCCTGATCCATGGCACCAACCCCCTGTCCCCGGACACCGACGGCGACGAGCTGCTCGACGGGCACGAGATCCGGGTCTGGCACACCTCGGCCCTGAGCCGGGACAGCGACCACGACGAGCTGCTCGACGGCTACGAGATCCTGGCGAGCCACACTGATCCGGGGCACCCCGACACCGATCACGACGGGCTGTCCGACGGAGACGAGGTCCGGCTGCACCGCTCGGATCCAAGGGACGCCCACTCCGACTCCGGGAGGGTCTGCGACGGGGTCGAGATCCGCAGGGTGACCGATCCACGCGATGGGATCGACGACTTCTACCCCGATCTCCTGGACCATGATCTCGACGGGGTCACCAACGAGCGGGAGGAGGTCCACGGCACCGACTGGAGGGCGGCGGACACCGACGGCGACGGACTGATCGACGGCCTAGAGCTGTACCGGCTCGGGACCGATCCCCTGGATCAGGACACCGACGACGACGGCGTGCCCGACGGAGACGAGGTCGACGGCCTGACCGATCCCCTGCGGGCGGACACCGACGGCGACGATCTGAGCGACAGCGAGGAGCGCCAGGAGGGCACCGATCCCCTGGTCCGGGACAGCGACGGCGACGGGCTGACCGACGGGGTCGAGATCTGGGTCCTGGGGACCGATCCGCTGCTGGCCGACAGCGACGCCGACGGCCTGGATGATGCAGCGGAGGGCCTGTGGATCTCGATCGATCCACAGCGCCCCCCCGAGGCGGGCGGACACCACCCCACCGGCGCCACCGCAGACACGGGGAGCCAGGCGGTGCATCCGACCAGCGCACCCCTGATCCACACCGATCGGCGCTGTGGCTGCCTGGCCCCACCCGGGCCGGTGCCCGCCGGGGCGTGGGTGCTCGTGCTCTGGCTCGCCCGCTCACGAGCCAGGAGCCCCCGCCACGCCGGGCGACACACCACACCGGTGGCGCCGGATCCATCGGGGGGATCTAGGAGCCCGGAGCGCGTCCGGGCCGATCTCTAGGGCACGGTGACGTCGCCCCGGGCGGTGCGCCTAGAGCGGAAGCTGCCCACGGACCACTCCCCGGACGGTGTGCGCTCCAGCACCCAGGTCAGGTAGATGTCCCCCACCGCCACCCGGATGGGGTAGACCCAGAACCAGGCAGCGCCGTCCTCCCGGCACAGGGCCGAGACCTGCACCTCCTCGGGTGAGGGCACCTCGGAGGATCGGGGCAGGTGGGACAGCACCTCGCGAACCTCTTCGTCCGTGGCCTCGCGTGGCGCTTCCCCCATGGGACCTCCGACCCGCAGGTAACACGGCGGCACCCTCGGCCCGCCCTGCACTGACGGCCCCTGCGCCCCCCGCAGCCCGACGTGGAGCCACGGACGCAGACATCCCATGAGACATCCCTTGGATCACGTCCCAGGCGCTATCGTGTCCCCAGAGGATCGGCATGGGACGGATCGAGATCATCGGGGGGACGCCGCGCTCGGTCTCCACCCTCTACTGCGTCGGCAGGAACTACACCGCCCACGCCCAGGAGCTGGGGAACGACGTCCCGGATCAGCCCGTGATCTTCCTCAAGGCCCGCAGCGCCCTGCGCCCCCTCAGCTCGGGGCCGCTGGCGTTCCCGTCGGAGACGTTCCACCACGAGCTCGAGCTCGTCCTGCTGATCGATCGTGGGGCGGCGCTGGGCTCCCAGGTAGGCTGGGACGAGGTCGGCGCAGTGGCGGTGGGGATCGATCTGACCCGACGGCAGGTCCAGCACCGGTGCAAAGAGCGACGCCTGCCGTGGACTCCAGCGAAGTCCTTTGCGGGCAGCGCGTTGGTCTCCCCCTTCGTCCCCCGGGCCCGGCTGGGGAGCCCGGTCGGTGCGCTCCGCTTCACCCTGACGGTCCTTGGAGAGCTCCGCCAGCAGGGAGACACCACTCAGATGATCTTCGATGTACCCACCCTGCTCACCTACCTCGCCTCCCTCGCCCCCCTTGAAGCGGGCGACCTCGTCTACACCGGCACCCCCGAGGGCGTCGGCCCGATCACAGCCGGGGACGCATTTCAGGTGAGCCTGGAGTCCGGATCATACCGAACAAATTATGATGGGCGCCTCTGAGTGCCCGGCGCGCCACAACCCCACAAGAGTGACCATGAGCCAAGAGGCACACAGACGGTACCGGATCCTGGGGCTGCTCGGTCAGGGCGGCCATGGGAAGGTCTACCTCGCCCGCCTCGAGACCGATAACTTCCGCAAGGACGTCGCGATCAAGATCCTCCGCGCGGATCAGCCCGGCCGACAGTCCCTGCGACGCTTCCGCGACGAGGCCCGCTTCCTCGGCCTGATCCGGGATCGAGCCATCGTCGGGGTCGACGCACCGGTCCAGCTCAACGGCCAGTGGGCCGTGGTGATGGAGTACGTGCAGGGCTGCACCCTGGCCCGGCTGCTGCGGGCCCAGGGCCCCGTGCCTCCGAGCGTCGCGCTGGAGATCATCCTGGAGATCGCGCGGGCGCTCGACAAGGTCTACCACCACCCCGGGCCCGACGGCAGGCCCCTGCGGCTGCTGCACCGGGATCTGAAGCCGGGCAACATCCAGCTGACCGCCTACGGCGAGGTCAAGATCCTCGACTTCGGCGTCGCCCGGGCCGAGCTGGTCGATCGCGAGGCCAAGACCCGCAACGTCATCATGGGCACCGGAGCCTACATCGCGCCCGAGCGATTCGACGGGATCGAGGTTCCCTCAGGCGACATCTACTCCCTGGGGGTGGTGCTCGAGGAGCTGCTGCTGGGGCGCCGGGGCAAGGATCGCACCCAGATCGATCCCGACACCGTCGAAGATCCCAGCCTCGCGGCTGCGCTTCAGCTGGCCGGGCAGATGACCCGCCGCGATCCCGAGGCCCGGCCGACGGCCCGCGACGTGGAGCACCGCAGCGAGGTGCTGCTCGACGCGTTCGGCCGCACCCAGTCCCTGCGCTCGTTCAGCGAGCGGGTGGTGCCCCAGCACAGCCGGATCAGCCAGGACGAGCTCGCGGGCGAGCTGCTGTCCGAGGACCACGCGATCAGCAACGCCGATCCCGAGAGCGCCCCCAACCCCCCTGAGGTGGGCGCCACCACGCCAAGCGCCACCGCGCCAAGCGCCACCGCGCCAAGCGCCACCGCGCCAAGCGCCACCGCGCCAAGCGCCACCGCACCAAGCACCACCGCGCCGGGCCGCCCGGTGGTCCAGCCCCTGCTGCCCGAGCCTCTCCCGATCCCGTCGAGGCGTCGTGGGCTCCTCAAGTTCGCGGGGGTCGGCTTGTTCGGCCTGAGCCTCGGCGCGCTCGGGCTCGTGATCGGCTCCGGCGCAGCCACCGCGGTGTATCTGTCCCAGAGCCCCGGCGGGACGAGCCCCCTCGCTCCCGAGCCCGATCCTCTGGCTGAGACGCGGGAGGCCTCCCCCGTGGGGCCCACCGAGGACGACGGCTTGGATCTGCTCACGACCGCCCTACAGCCGCCTGGAGATCCCGTCTGGACCGAGGGCAGCGAGGTGAGATCCCCCGCCCCCTCCAGCACCTCAACCCACACCGAGCCCGATCTGATCCTGGGCCGGGGCCGGACCGCGGTGATCGAGCTCGACGTGCACCCGACCGCCCTGCGAGCCACCTCAGGCCTGGCAGTCGTGCCGATCCCCCCCCATGTGGCCCTCTCGGCCCGGAGGACTGGCCTGGCGACCTTCGCCCTGGAGCACCGGGGGGGCGGGCGCTCCTGGACCGTCGAGATCCGCGACAGCCCGGAGACCCCGCCGGAGGGGAGCCTGCCCCTCGTCCCCGCCGAGATCCTGATCCTCACCCCGGGCTCCAGCGCGGTCTGCACCCTGG
Organism: Deltaproteobacteria bacterium; assembly: GCA_011376105.1. Lineage (GTDB taxonomy): Bacteria > Myxococcota_A > UBA796 > UBA796 > DRPG01. The sequence continues at coordinate 2,525 of DRPG01000704.1, read as the reverse complement.
CGGCGGAGCCCCGGGCGACGGTGCTCCCCGAGTCCGGGGGCCTGAAGATCGAACACCTCGGCGAGGGCTGGTTCTACCTGCACCCCGAGAGCCCGGGCTGGTTCGATGCGGTGTTCCAGCTCCCCGGAGGTCCCCGGATCCTGACCCTGGCCTCGATCGCCGATCCTCCACAGAACGCGCCCCTCCCTGAGGGATGCACGGTGATGGCCAGCGACGCGCTGCGGATCCCCCTGGGGGGAGAGCTCGTGGTGCCCACCGGGCTCCCCACGACCCAGATCCTCGTCAGCCAGCCGGGCCTGCTCGACGTCCAGAGGATCGGAGACGACACGGAGAAGGTGCTGATCCGCGCCATGCGTGCAGGTCGGGCGATCCTCGTGGTCTCGAGCTCCGGGCACGAGCCCTGGATCCGAGAGGTCCAGGTCCAGTAGCTACCCGCCCCCGGGCCCCTTCGGGACCGCCCTGATCTCCACCTGCTCCAGCCGGACTGGCTCGAGGGGCCGATCCCCTCGGGTCTGGGTCCGCGCGATCTCGGCCACCACCGCCACCGCCTCCTGATCACACTGGCCAAAGATGGTGTGGAGCCCATTCAGGCTAGAGACCGGCGCCTCAGTGATGAAGAACTGCGATCCATTGGTGTGGGGGCCGCTGTTGGCCATCGCCAGGACCCCCGGCCGATCGAAGGACAGCCCGGCGCTGATCTCGTCGGGGAAGCGGTAGCCAGGGCCCCCCGTGCCGTCCCCCAGGGGATCCCCTCCCTGGATCATGAACTCGGGGATCACCCGATGGAACGTGGTCTCGGCATACAGGGAGCCCTCCCCGATCCCGCCGCTCCGGGGATCGATCCAGGGCAGCGTGCCCCGCGCCAGCCCCACGAAGTTCGCCACCGTCACCGGAGCGGCTCGTCGATACAGGATGCAGGAGAGCGGTCCCATCGAGGTGTGGAGCACCGCGACGAGATCTTGATCGGCCTCGACCCCGATCAGCGCGTCGTAGGCGGCCTCGGGATCGTCGGCGGTGGCGAGGGCGCCGTCGTCTCCGAGGGGCAGCCCCAGCCGGGAGGCCATGTGCAGGTAGCTGGGCCGATCTCCGACCAGGAAGTAGGCCTGCAGCAGCGGCCCATCGGCCTCCTGCAGCCCGGCGGCGGCGGCGGCCTCCAGCAGAGGCACCGCCTCGTCGAGCTCGCCCAGCTCCACCGCCACCGCGCCCCGAGCCAGCCGCAGCCCGGCATGATCCGGCAGCTCCACCAGGCCAGCCTCCAGGGCGGGCAGCAGGGCCCGGGGATCCTCGATCGACAGAAACCACGAGAGGAACGCGATCCGCCCGTCGAGGGGGGCCTGCTCCCGGGCCCGCAGCAGCAGCAGGGTCGCTCCGGAGACGTCCCGCCCCGCCCACAGCGCCAGCGCCGCGGTGCTCGCGACGCAGGTGTCTGCGGGGTGGCCGTCCGCCAGGCCGGAGAGGACCTCGATCGGCCGCTCCAGCTCCCCCCCGAGCAGCTCGAGGATCGCGCTGGTGCCCTGGACCGCGGGGTGCTCGGGGGGGAGCCTGGCCAGGTGGGCTGCGGCCTCGGACAGCGCACCGGCCTCCAGCTCCCGCAGCACCCCCACGAACCGCTCCTCGTCTCCACGGTGTGGCCAGGGCTGATCGGGGAAGCCGGAGACACACAGGTCCTTGCCTGGCTCGATCTGCACCCATCGCTCGACCACCGCCCCCGGATCGGAGGCCACCAGCGGAGGCACCCGGGATCCACAGCCCGAGAGGGCAGCCCAGATCATCACCGCGAGCGTCATCGTCTGCCATCCCCCGTCCATCGCCCTAGAGGCCCCGGAGACCGCTCTCCGCTCGGGCAGAGCCCCCTCCCACGCAGGCTCCCCGGGCTCTCCACAGGGCGGGATCACGGCAGCACCACGACCGCCAGCGCAGCGGCGGTGTTGAGCCCCAAGTGAGCCACCAGGCTCGCCTCCACCCCGTGGCGCCGGGCCAGCACCCCGAACACCACCCCCAGCGCCCCGATCTGCACCATCTTGAGGAGCAACGCGTCGGTGTTCGCTGCGTGCCCCAGGGCCCAGATCCCCGAGGTGATCCCGATCGAGACCGCCGGCCCCCACCACCGGGACAGCCAGCGCTGCACCACCCCCCGAAACAGGAGCTCCTCGCTGATCGCTGCGGAGAGGGCCGACGGCAGCCCCACCCCGAGCAGCACCCGGGGATCATCCATCGAGATCCCCGGAAACAGATCCGCCTGACGGCTCACCAGCTCGGACACTTCGATCCCCAGGGCCCAGACCAGCGCGGTGGAGAGCAGCCCCAGGACCAGCCCCAGGGCCAGGGCCCGGACCAGCGGGGCCTGGACCAGCGGGGCCTGGACCAGCGGAGTCTGGACCAGCGGAGTCTGGACCAGCGGAGTCTGGACCAGCGGGGTCTGGACCAGCGGGGTCTGGACCAGCGGGGTCTGGACCAGCGGGGTCTGGACCAGCGGGGTCTGGACCAGCGGGGCCTGGACCGGCGGGGCCCGGACCAGCGCAGGG
>DRPG01000703.1 GCA_011376105.1 Deltaproteobacteria bacterium | reverse complement strand
GAAGAAGATCGCGCGCTACTTCGCCGACGGCGTGCCCGAGGGTGCTCAGCTCAAGACAGCGATCTTCCACGCGGACACCACGGAGGAGGTCTTTGAGCAGGTCCGAGCCCACTTCTCCCGGCTGACCGAGGTCTCCGCCTGATCCAGTGCCGCCCGGAGGGCTGGAGGTCCCGGCGCAGGCTCCGCTTAGGGACCGAAGAGCAGCACCCCGATCAGGATCAGCAGGGTCACCACGAGCAGCATCGCCAGCGCTCCGAGGCTGGTGCCGCCGATCAGGCCGAAGAACAGCGGCCGCCACGTCGGCGGAGGCGCCGACGGGGGGGCCACCGACGGCGGAGGCGCCGACGGGGGGGTGGGGGGCCGCCCGGGGTGAGCGCGCGTGGGGTGAGCGCGCGTGGGGTGCTCGGCCGGGGGCGCAGCGGTGAGCGTCCCCAGCCGCTCGGGGCCGGTGGTTGGATCGGCCTGCGGGGGCTGCTGTGTGTCGGGCAGGGCCCGGATCGGGCTCGGGCGCTGGAGCCCGGGGAGCCCGGGGTGGGGCAGCGGGGGCTCGAGGTAGGGCAGGGCGTGCTGGTGGGCGAAGGTCTCCAGCGAGGCCCCCGGGGCGCGATCCGCCAGGGTGCGCAGGGTCTGGGCGATCTCCACCGCCGCGGGGCGGGCCTCGGGATCGAACGCCACCATGCGCAGCAGCAGCGCCCGCAGGGTGCGCTCGTCGGCCTCGGAGCGGAGCCCGGGATCCGGGAGGTGGGCCACGATCTCAGCCAGCGCCCGATCGTGATCCGGGTTGCGGGGGGTGGGGCGCCTCAGCCAGCGCCCCCGGCACAGCTCCACCCCCAGGATCCCCAGGGCGTAGACGTCGACCGCTGCCCCCAGCTCCTGCTGCCGCCCCTCCGGGCACAGGTAGCGATCCAGGCCGAGCTGGTGGGCCAGCTCGAGCCCACCGAGGCCCCACAGCGAGGTCAGGCCGGCGCCGAAGTCCAACACCTTGATCTGCCCCTCCCGGCTGATCATGATGTTGCTCGGCTTGAGATCGTGGTGAAAGATCCCGAGGGGCTCCACCTCCCCCCACGGGGTGCGGTTGAGGGCCGCGTCCAGCGCGACCGCCACTGAGCGGAGGGGCTCGCAGATCACCCTACCCGGGAGGCTGAGGTGGTGCCCGCGCAACACCCCGAGCCAGTCCAGCAGATCGATCCCCTCGACCCAGGGCGCCAGCAGCGCAGGAGCGTCCCCGATCCAGGCCACCTCGGTGGCACAGACGATGTGGCCGTGGTGCAGGCTCGCCAGGCGCCGCCCGATCTCGAGGGAACGGGTTGGATCGGGGCCCTGGGCTCGTCCGGGGCCCGTGGGGTGTCGGTGGAGCACCTTGACCGCGATGAGCTCCCGCTGAGATCCCTGGCGCGACTCGGCGGCATAGAGCGCCGCCACCGGACCGTCCGAGATCTCGCGCAACAGCGTGACGCGCGCAGGCATGGACAGGGATGGGGTCAGGGAACCTCCGTCGCCCGATGGTAGCGGTTGTGGGAGTTGATCGGGGCGAGCACGATGCGGTATCAGTGGTCACGCCGTGCCAGAACATGGCATGGCGGTGCGGGGGAGATCGATGTCGTTGCAACCAAGGGTCCGCAAGACTGGGCGGTTCCTGGTTTCCTTGATCCTGTTGAGCACGGGCCTGGCGTGTTCGGGGTGGTTGTTCGCGCCCCCCGAGGAGGCGCTGGTGCTCGAGGGCCACGAGGCCCTCCGGCGGGGGGATCTTCCGGCGGCCAAGACAGCGTTCCTGTCCGCCTTCGAGACCAACGAGCGATCGGTCCCGGCGGCGACGGGCCACGCCTACATCCAGCTGCTCTCGGGCGATCTGGAGGGCGCGGATCGGACCCTGGGGATGGCCGAGCCCTACGCTGGAGATCAGGTCGGGGAGATCCGGCTGCGTCGGGCCCTGGTGGCCCTGCGCAGCGGAGACCTGGACAAGGTCCGGGAGCACGGGGCCGCGTCGGGGCTGCCCGAGGGCCTGCTGCTCGCGGCTGAGGTGCACCTCACCGAGCTCGAGAGCGACAAGGCGACCGAGCTGCTGGGCCAGGTGCAGGGGGCCGACGGGGTGGTGGGGGCGACCGCCGACAAGTACCTGCGGATGATCAACAGCGGCGATCCCAACCTCGCGAGCCTGGCGGACGCCACCGCCCTGTGGGCGCTCGGCGATCGCCAGGGCGCGTGCAAGACCGCCGAGGAGCTGGTCAAGGATCTCCCCCAGGGCGACGCGAGGAACATCCAGCTGCTGCTGTGGGCGGGCCGCTCGGTCACCTCCGGCCTCCCCGCCGCCTCGCGATCGCTGCTCGACGAGATGACCGCCCCTCCCCAGGGGCAGGAGTGGCGGGTCCAGGCCACCTACGGGATGGTCGATGTCGCGGAGGGCAAGGTGAGATCCGGCCTTGACCGGTTCAGCGCCCTGCGCAGCGAGGTCAAGACCGGGGCGGTCCCCGCCGACGGCCTCGCCGATGCGGTCGCCACCGCCTGTGGGCTGGCTTCGAGCGTCGAGGTCGCCCGACAGCTCGTCGAGGGGATGGAATCGGTCGCCGTGGCGAGGTGTTTGATGGAGGTCGGCGACCCGGGGGCGGCGCTGCAGCAGGCCCCCCCTGGTTCCCTGAAGCACTTCTTGGAGTCCCAATGAGCCACAGACGAGCCATGATGTCCCTGCTGGTCGGGGCCTCCCTGCTGATGCTGGTCGGGGCCTCTCTGCTGAGCGTCCCGGCCCAGGCCGATGAGGTGGGGATCCCGGTGACGGTCCGGGTGATCGACGCCGAGAGCGGCAAGCCGATCGAGACCGCGGTGGTGCGGCACCCCGACGAGCAGGAGCGGCACCGGGTCAACACCGAGACCGGTCAGTGGACCGACTCTTTCTTGTATATGCCCGATGGCTCGGAGCTGATCTTCGACAAGGGCATGCAGCTCGAGTTCGAGGTGTCCGCTCCGGGGTACATGAACCAGCGCGTGACCTATACCGTCCGGAGGCGAAAGAACACCTTCGAGGTCCCGCTGACCAAGATGGAGATCGATCTGACCGACGAAGACCCCGATGACATCGTCATCCAGTTCGGTCGTGACAAGCCCATCGAGTAAGCTGATCCGCTCGCCCTGCCCCCGCGAGCGTGGGAGCGTCCTGTGTCCTGGCCCGGTGTGCCCCCGTGCCCTCCCCCTGCGCTGGAGTCAACGATGAAGAAGCCGATCTTGTCTGTGTTGTTCGGCTTGGCCCTCAGTGGAGCCCTCGCCGGGACCGCTCAGGCTCAGACCTGGAGCGACTTCGCAGCTGCGTTCCCTGTGTTTCCCTGTCATGATGGCTGGATGGGTTGCTTGGTGGGGGGGGCCCGCATCGATCCGGAGCTCCAGGACAGCCCGGCGGATCTACGGGTCTCCTGGTTTGAGCTGACCCCGACCACAGCGTTCTCTCCCTTTGTGGGGCTGTCCCAGTACACGGGGGTGGGCCCGGTGGGGGCGGGCGCGGGCCCGGTGGGGGCGGGCGCGGGCAACGACGCGGTGGCGGTGGTGGATCCCGTCGAGAGCAAGCCGGATCCCCAGGAGATCCGGGCCCGGG
>DRPG01000702.1 GCA_011376105.1 Deltaproteobacteria bacterium | reverse complement strand
CGCGGTGCCCGTGTCGGTCGCGGTGGTCCCGCCGGTGGTCCCGCCGGTGGTGGTGGTCCCGCCGGTGGTCCCGCCGGTGGTGGTCCCGCCGGTGGTCCCGCCGGTGTCGGTGGTCCCGCCGGTGGTGGTCCCGCCGGTGGTCCCGCCGGTGTCGGTGGCCCCGCCGGTGTCGGTGGCCCCGCCGGTGTCGGTGGTCCCGCCGGTGTCGGTGGTCCCGCCGGTGTCGGTGCCCTCGTCGACGATCCGGAAGGGCTGAGCCAGCAGCCAGCCCCCGCCCCCGGTCAGGACCACGCTGGTGGCGACATCGCCCAGGGCTGCGTCCTCGTCGATCCTGAGCAGGAGGATCACCTGGTCGGTGAGGAGGTTCTGGTCGATGACCTGGACGTCGCGCTCGAAGTTGACCGACAGGACCGTGGTGAGATCGATGGGGCTAGCGGACTCCAGGGTGGTGAGCACGTCGTCACCGGGGGAGCCCCGGCCCACGGTCAGGAAGAGATCAGGATCGGGATCCGTGGGGGGGGTGAGGGTGGGGTAGGGATCGGTGCCGTACCCATAGGTGGTGTCGGTGATCCACTTCTCCTCGTAGATGATGCAGCCCGACGACAGTGTGCTGCACAGCACCAGGGCAGAGATCGTGCGCATGGGGGCTCCTCCGAATCTTCCAACCACCGGTTGGTACGACACCGTACGGCCTCGATCGCGCTACCACAACCTTCAATCTGTACCGAGACCCTCTCGAACGGGGATCCCGTGGTGGGTTCGATCTCCGTCCTCCACCACCTCGGGCTCGGAGCGGAACAGCTGGAACACGATGAGCATCGCGATCGTGGCGATGGAGCCCGCGAGGAGCAGGGTCAGCACGCCCCCCAGGATGGCCCCGAACACCCACCTGGGGATCGTGGGCGGCTCCTCCTTGTTCCGGTTGAGGCTCTGTGCGTGGGCGGCCTTGCGGAGCCGGGGGAGGGGATCGTCTCCCCGGGGGTGGGCCTGGATCGGGGTTCGGAGGATGTGCTCAGGCGTGTCGATGTTGCTCGACACTGAGGAGACGAAGGAGTCTTCCTCGGGCTTGCCCTGGCTGACGTAGCCATGACGCTCTGAGACGGAGAGGTCCTCTCTCACATGGTCCCCATATCTCCGCTGGAAGGTAACTCAGACGGAGAGCGTTGTCCCATCTGGGGCGCTCGGCGCTAGGTTGGCCCTGCGCATCGAGGGAGGTGCACATGTTCTGGATCGGGTTGCTGTGGGGCGTGGCCCTCGCGGGCGACGCGCTCACGTTCGACGCTGTCACCACGGTCGTGGTCGGCCAGGGGCAGCCCTCGCTGACGCTGCATCCGTGGGTGGAGGGGACGGTGCGGGTGTCGCTGGTCTGTGCGGGGCGTCCGATCGAGCGTGAGCAGGGGGTCGCTCCGGGCACCGACGTGGTCCTGCCGATCGTGGGGCTGCCCGAGGGGAAGCACCCCTGCACCGGCACGGTGCGGCTGGAGCAGCCGGACGGGGCCTGGGCACAGGTCCCGCTGTCGTTCGAGGTCCGGCTGCTCCAGCCGCTGTCGTGGCGCTGGTCGGCCTCGGATCTGGAGCTGGAGGCGGGCACCCTGGTGGTCCACCCCAGCCGCCCGGTGACGGAGGCGCGGCTGGAGGTGGTGGGTCTGGGCGGCGCGACCGTCGCCTCGGCGGTGGCTGATCTCACCGATCCGTCCCACCCGACGTTCTCCTGGCAGACCCCGGAGGAGGTGCTGCAGCTGGTGGTCACCGGCACCGACGGGGCGGGGACCGAGGGCCGCCTGGAGCTGTCTCCGTGGTCCTACGCCATCCCCCACGACGACGTGGTGTTCGACAGCGGATCCGCGGTGATCCAGGCGGCTGAGGTGGGCAAGCTCGAGGCCTGCTGGGGCGAGGTGCAGCGGGTGATCGCCGGGTACGGGGACGTGGTCGACATCGAGCTGTTCGTCGCGGGCTTCACCGACACGGTGGGCCCCGCCGAGGCCAACATGGCCCTGTCGAGGCTGAGGGCGAGGACCATCGCGGGCTGGTTCCGGGACCGGGGGTTCACCGGGGCGATCTGGTTTCAGGGTAGGGGGGAGTCGGGCCTGGCGGTGGCGACCGCGGACGAGGTCGACGAGGTCCGCAACCGGCGCGCCCTGTACCTGCTGGCCGCGGAGCCTCCGATCAGCGAGCTGCTACCTTCCTCCGCCTGGAAGAGCCTGCGATGAGGAGCAGCACGATCAGCGAGCCCACCGGGCCCTGGGGGGCTGAGCTGCAGCTGCCCCGCTGGTAGCGCTCCCGGGGCGCTGGGACGACGGTGCAGGGGCCCTCGTCGTCCAGGGGATCGAGGAAGGCGGGGATCTTGTCGCAGTCGTAGTCGGTCAGGCCCTCGGTGGCGTCGGGGGTGCCGTCCCCGTCGGAGTCGGTGTCGAGGTGGTTGGGGATGTCGTCGCCGTCCGGATCCGCGATCCCCTCGAGCACGGTGGGCAGCCCGTCGTCGTCGTCGTCGTCGTCGAGTGCGTCGATCAGGCCGTCGTCGTCGGTGTCGGTGGGCCTGCCCGGATCGCCTGTCTCCACCAGATCGGCCACCCCGTCGTTGTCCGAGTCGTCGTCGTAGGGATCGAGCCCCAGCTCGGCCTCGGTGGCGTTGTCTATCCCGTCGAGATCGGCGTCGGCGTCAGGGCCGTCGACGTCGTTGGGATCGAGCCAGTTCGGGGTGCCGTCGCCGTCGAGATCCCCAGCCCCCTCGGCGAAGGACAGCGCCCCGTCCCCGTCGTCGTCGTCGTCGAGGTAGTCAGGGGTGTCGTCGGGCTGCAGCGGTAGCCAGTCGCCCCGGGCGGCGTCGGTGTTCCTGGGCAGGTACAGCTCCCCGTTGCCACAGCGCAGCGACCAGCCGTCCCGGTACTCCAGCGTTGGATCGCCGCCGTTGGGGCAGAGCCCCAGCTCGAAGGTCGTGTGGAAGGCGTCACCGTCGTCGTCGACGTCGGAGAGATCGAGGACGCCGTCACCGTCGGTGTCGGCCGGGCTGCAGGGGCCTTGAGGCTCCAGGCAGCGTGGATCGCCGATCTCGAGCCCGTCGGTCACGCCGTCGCCGTCGTAGTCCGGGGTGGACTGGGCGTTGGGATCGCCGGTCAGCTCGGTCTCCCTGCAGTTGGGCACGCCGTCGCTGTCGCCGTCGCCCAGGCAGCCATCGTCGGTGCAGTCGAGCCGATCGAGCAGACCGTCGCCGTCGCTGTCCCCCGGGAGCTCGTCGCGATCGGCGATCCCGTCGCCGTCCGAGTCCTCGTCGAGGTAGTCGGGGATCCCGTCGCCGGGGT
>DRPG01000701.1 GCA_011376105.1 Deltaproteobacteria bacterium | reverse complement strand
TGGCGCTGGGCGCCCCCTCGGATCTGTCCGTCACCTCCCTGGGGCTGCAGGGGGCGCGGGCTGAGTCCCTCGGCGGCAACGATCCCGATCTGCTGCTGGGGCAGCGGTGGCGCTGGGGGATGGCCGACGATCTCACCTTCCTCGGAGACGGCCGGTTCACCATCGACACCGACAGCGAGACGACCTGGGAGCAGTCCCGGGTGCGCACCCTGGGGATCGCGCTGGAGGGCCAGACCACCCTGCTCGCCGGACGGCACTCGATCCGACACGGCGGCCCCCGGCTGCTCGATGGGCTCCAGGTCCTCGCCCACCCCGTGAACAACCCCCAGCTGGATCTCGGGGGCTGGGTCGGCCTGATGCCCGATCCCTTCGACACTCAGCCGCTGATCCGCCCTGGCCTCGGGCCCACCCTCGCGATCAACGGCTCGACCCTGTCGGCGTCGGCGCTGGGGGAGCTGGTGTTTGGCTCCGGCGGGCTCGATCGGGTCGGTGCCCTGCTGCAGGCGAGGGGCAACTGGGCCCCCACCCTGTTCCTCAACAGCCGCCTCGACTGGCTGCTCACCGACGCTCAGGGGCGCTCCGGCCTCGCCGATGGTGCGGCGTCGGTGACCTACCGCCCGAGCGACGCGCTGACCCTGGACGCCACCTACAACGCCTTCAGCACCCTGCGCTACCAGACCACCGGGATCCTCGACCCAACCGTGCGGCGCTTCCAGCAGCGGGTCGTGGATCTGGGCCTCGATGATCCAGCCCTGGCCGACACCCTCGATCCCACCATCCAGCAGAGCGTCGGCGCGGGCGTGAAGCTCCGCCCTGATGGCGGCGGTGTCCAGCCGGTCCTGGGGCTGTCCGGGCAGCACCGGGCCCACCCCGTGCCCGAGGAGCGCTTCACCCGGGTGGGCCCACAGCTCGGGCTGATCGGCCTGCTGTCGGGCCGCCTGGAGCTGCTCTCCGATCTACAGGTGCTGTTGTCCGAGGGTCGGCTCCTGTCTGACGCAGGGATCAACGCGATCTGGGAGCTGTCCGACAGCGGCGCGGTGCTGATCGACACCTCTGCGAGGGCGATGATCGATCCAGTGGGCTACGGCGAGGCGAGGCCCGGCTGGTACGCCGATCTGTTCGTCGACGGGGTCACCCCCTCCTCCACGGTGATCGCCCTGGGGGTGAGTTGGACCGCTGAGCCCAGCGACGTGGTGGGCACCGACGTCGGGTGGGCCGGTTTCCTCCGGCTCCAGCAGTGGATCCGTCCCGGGCGGGGCTCCGCTCCGGCCGCGAGCCGCTCGGGCCGAGGAGGCCCGAGCCCCAAGCCCCCTCCGGCCCCCGTGGATCCCGATGCCGACGAAGACGCTGGGATCCCCGAGGGGATGAGGGACGCCCCCAGCCCCTCATCCCCCGGCGAGGGCGCCCCAGAGTAGGAGGCGCCTGGCGCCCAAACAGTACATAAAGATCGCGATAGATAGCCAGGCACCTTACATTAGTATTTTCAATTTGCATTGAAACATAATATCGCAGTACACTCCCCGGGACGCTGAGCCCGCCGGAGCACGAGCCCATGATCTGGATCCCACCCTCCACCCCACAGATGGGTAGCCCGCCCGGCTGCTCTGGGTGGTCCATGATCCCGATCCACCGCAGCAGGCCCGTCGTCGGTGTGTCCGGGGACGAGGCCCCTGCGAGGGGTCGGTCCTGCTGTGGCTCGGGCCACATTCCAAGACGAGAAACATCTAACCCTCGAGGAACCACATGCTCTGGATGATGTTGGTCGCCGGGTGCGGTGGGAAGTGGTCGGAGCAAGACTTCGACGAAGTCCACGCCAACTTTCCCCTGGCATGCGCCCACGAGACAGCCACCTGTGAGGGTTGCCATGCACCGGGCAAGCCGATCGAGGCCGTCGATGCTGAGTGCATCGCCTGCCACGAGGAGGCTCGCCCGTCCTCACACGATCCCGAGACCACCAACGTATGCACCGAGTGCCACGCTGAGCAGGTCGACACCTGTGGGTGGGGCAGCGCCTCGCCCCACCCCTCGGGCTTTGACGATCCCGAGCTACACGGTCTCGCCTTCAACCTCCACGACATGACCGAGGGAGACTGCTTCGAGTGTCACGGCGAGGAGCTGACGGGCAACACGGCCGGAGGCTGTGATGACTGTCACACTCGGGAGGGCCACCCCGACTGGCGCACCGAGTGCACCTTCTGCCACGGCGGGGTCGAGGACACCACCGGCGCACCGCCACAAGACATCGACAACTCCAGCACCGACATCTCCCTGCGCTCCCACACCGCCCACGTCTCTGACGACGGCGACTACCGGCCCCTGCCCTGTCGGGACTGCCACCTCGATCACACCGACGTGCTCGATCCAGGCCACACCTTCGATCTGACCGCTGCGATGGCGGAGTTCGAGTTCTCCCGGGGCCCGGGCAGTCAGACCGTCTACGACGGCTCGACCTGTGTCGACAACTACTGCCACGGAGCGGGTCAGCGCCACGACGGCGTCATCGACGACTCCGATCCTGAGATGAGCTGTGAGTCCTGTCACGCCACCACCTCGGGCTGGCAGACCATGTCCGGCCTGCACGAGACCCACCTCCAAGAGTCGATCGTGTGCAACGACTGTCACGCGGCGGTGATCGACGCAGAGGGAGGGATCGCCACGCCCAACCGCCACGTCGACGGCACCCGAGACGTGGCCTTTGTCGAGACCACGATCTCCTCCGAAAACAACGGGGGCACCTGTCAGGGCGTGTGTCACGGCTTCGATCACGACAACACGGGCTGGGGCCACCCCCCCGGCTACGACGCTCCTGATCTCCACGGCATGGACGCCAAGCTCCAGGTCCTGGAGTGTGGCTCCTGCCACGGCGAGGACTGGACCGGCGGTGTGGCCCAGGGCTGCGACGACTGCCACGCTCAGGAGGGCAACCCCGACTGGCGCACCGACTGCACCTACTGTCACGGGGGCAACGGCACCGGCAACACCGGCGCCCCACCCCAGGACATCGACGACAACACGGACGAGGCCACCATCAGCTTTGGCGCCCACCCCGAGCACGTCGCGGGGGGAGGCCTGGGGCACCCGGCCTACGGCTGTGAGCAGTGCCACCGCACCCCGGATCGGGCGCTGAGCCCCGGGCACATGATCGATGGCTCGATCGGCGTGGCTGAGACCGATCTGACGGCCGGCCTGTCCGCCGAGGGCGGCTGGGACATGGCGACGTCGACCTGCAGCAACATGTACTGCCACGGCGACGGGCGCGCGCCCAGCGGTGACATCACCGATGGCAACGGCCCGCTGGACTGTGACAGCTGCCACGCCGCCACCACCAACCTCGACCAGATGTCGGGCACCCACGAGACCCACCTGTCGGTCTCGGGCGTCACCTGTGCCGACTGCCACCAGCCGATCGTCGATGCGTCGAACACCATCACCGAGCCCAACCGCCACGTCGACGGCCGGCTCGACCTCGACGTCGCCGCCACCGGCTACGATCCGGCCAGCAGCAGCTGCACGATCTCCTGCCACGGCGAAGACCACAGCGGATACGGCTGGCTCGGGCCCCACCCCGACGGCTACGACGCCCCCGAGATGCACGGCGCCGAGGCCCTGAGCTGGGTGCTGGATTGCAACAGCTGCCACGGCGCCGATCTGCAGGGAGGCAGCTCGGGCCAGGGCTGCGACGACTGCCACGCTCAGGAGGGCAGCCCCGACTGGCGCAGCGACTGCACCTTCTGTCACGGGGGCGCCAACGGCGACACCACCGGTGCACCGCCGCAGGATCTCGACAACCAGGCCAACGAAGACCTGATCTCGTTCAAGGCCCACCCCGAGCACATCGACGGCGACATCCACCCCGCGTATGGCTGCGAGACCTGCCACGGCAACAACGCGGCCAGCTACTCCGACGCGCTGACCGATCCGGGCCACTGGATCGATGGCACGAGCGGGTTCGCCGAGAACGTCTTCACCGGCCTCGCCGCCGGCACGAGCTACGCCGCCAACACCTGCAGCAACAACCAGTGCCACGGCGACGGCCAGGTCAACGGCTCCCAGAGCGACGGCACCAACGCCCTGTCCTGCAACGGCTGCCACAGCTACGACGTGTTCCTCTCCGATCTGTCCGGCACCCACGCGAGGCACCTCGGGGAGGCGGGCATCACCTGTGCCGACTGTCACTCGCCGGTGGTCGACGCCTCGGGCAACATCACCGCACCCAACCAGCACGTCGACGGCGACATCGACTTCGACGTGGCCGCCACCGGCTACAACGCGGGCAGCGACAGCTGCACGATCTCCTGCCATGGCGCCGATCACACCGGCTGGGCCTGGGAGGGTGGGCACCCCCCGGGCTACGATGCGCCCGAGGTGCACGGCACCGAGGCCCTGTTTGTCCAGCAGGACTGCAACAGCTGCCATGGCGCCGATCTGCAGGGCGGTAGCTCGGGCCAGGGCTGTGACACCTGCCACGATCCGGGCTGGCGCAGCGACTGCACCTTCTGTCACGGGGGCAACGGCACCGGCAACACCGGCATGCCTCCCCAGGATCTCGACAACACCACCAACGAAGATCAGATCACCTTCAAGGCTCACCCCGAGCACGGGGACAACGACGAGCACCCCCGCTATGACTGCGACGAGTGCCACGGAACCGCTTCCCTCACCTACTCGGACGCGCTGACCGATCCAGGCCACTGGTTCGATGGCTCCACGGGTCGGGCAGAGGTCATCTTCGACGGGCTCTCCTCGGGTGGCACCTACAACAACGGCACCTGCAACAACAACTACTGCCACGGCACAGGAGAGATCGACGGCTCCGTCTCCGACGGGATCACCCCCCTGGGCTGCGCCGACTGCCACCTCAGCCCCCCCGACAGCGCCACCGGTACCGGCGAGCACCGCAAGCACAAGCACGATCGGGTCAGCTGCGACTGGTGCCACGACTCGGTCGCCGTCAACAACGTCACGATCCAAAATCCGGATCTACACGTCGATGGGCTCAACCAGGTTGTGTACTCGGCGGCTGCCAACCAGTGGGGGGGGATGAGCTACAACCCGGGCACCCACCGCTGCGACGGAGAGTGCCACGCCGGCGGAGACGACAAGAACCACCAAAACAAGGAGTGGAAGTGAGCCCGGCCCCCTCGAGCTGGAGCGGGAACCCCCGCAGCGGCGTGGGACACGGCGTGGGCGGGTAGGACCGCGGAGCACCGCGGACGCGATCTGTCCCGGCTGCCGTGGCCCTTGCCCACGGCGGCCGGGTTCTCTCTGCTCCAGGCCACACCTGGCTCCGACGCGGCCGCGCCGGGGCCCCTAGACCCGGGTGGGGCTCGACCGGCGGATCCAGTGCTGTAGAATCCTCCCATGCGAGACTCCTCCCTGATCGTGCTCCTGCTGTCCGCAGGCTGCCCCTACATCTGGACCGAGCCAGAGTTCTCCGACGCCCGGCCCGTGCCAGACGACGCCGACGCCGACGCCGACGCCGACGCCGACACCGACGTGGACGCAGACAGCGCGGAGACCGGCGACACCGGCTCGATCGTCGAGGTGGTCCCCAAGCTCGTCTCAGCCACCGCCCACATGCGGCTCGACGCTGTCGAGCTGCGGTTCGAGATCGTGGACGGAGATGACGATCTCGATGGTGGGCAGATCACCCTCACTCAGGACGGAGGGGAGCCCCTCACCTACCAGATCCCAGGGGAGCTCGCCCTGATCGACGGAGCCGGCGTGATCACGCTAGAGCCGATCCCCCGGGAGTGTGGAGGATCACCCCTACAGCACAGCTACGGCCTGTCGGTCACCGATCTGGCGGGCCACACCAGTGAGGTCGCCGATCTCACCCTCACGATCGAGCGGATCAGCGTCGACGAGCCCTCCTCCGAGCCTGCGAAGCTGGATCTTGTCCAGGCCCCGGCGATCCTGTGTGGGACCCTCGCCACCAAGATCGACAAGGCCGATCAATGGAGGTTCGATCACCAGCCAGGCGGCCTGTGGTCGTTCTCCCTAGAGTACGATCCCGACGACCCCGACATCGACCTGCTGCTGGAGGAGGTCAGCGGCCCGGTCATCACCTACACCAAAGGAGAGCTCCAGCCCAAGACCCTGTCCGCCAAGCTCAAGGGTGGCACGGACTACGAGCTGCAGATCAGCCGCTCGTGCGAGGGAGAGGCCCAGGACTACACGCCGTGCGAGGGAGAGGCCCAGAACTACACGATCACCATCCACGAGCCCTGATGTTCCTCTCTGTGAAGCCGTGAAGCTCGACAAGCCCACGAGCCACGAGCCCGCGCTCAGGGGCAGGCTGGATCCACCGGCAGGGACGGAAGCTCAGTCAGTGTCCCGAACGGGCTCACCAGATCGACGCTGAGGTAGGTGACTCGATCGAGGGAGACCTCGATCGGGGCGCCTCCGATCGCGACCCCATCGCCGGTCCCTGTGCAGGCGCCCGCGTCGTCTCCACCTCGATCCAGGCACATCAGGGCGGTGAAGCTCCCGGCGCCATGGCTGGTGTACACGAGATCGTAAGGCAGGCTCCCCTGGACCTGATCGCCGGTGGTGGCCCAGGCGAAATCAGGGACGTTCATGCCGCCGGGGATGAACGTGGTGTACATCGCCATCGAGATCGCATCCGAGGCCACCAGATCCTCGCCGTCCACCGACACGATCCGGGCCACGACGGCGGCCATGCCGGGATCCGGGCACACCTCGCTGTAGACGCTGGCCGTGTCACCGGTGGCGTCGCTGTCCGCATCCGCATCCGCATCCGCGTCCGCGTCCGCGTCCGCGTCGGTCTCCTGCGGGATCTGATCGTGGTTGATCTCATCGGGGGCGATCAGCACGTTGCAGCCTAAGAGGCTGAGCATCATCAGGGACATCACCACTCCCCCATACGCAACGACGCGACGAACAGCGCGCCGGAGACCCCGGCGGCTCCAAAGCCCGAGTACCCGAGCCCGTGGTTCAGCCTGAACTGAGCCTCGGTGCCCTGCTCCGCGCTGAGGTAGTCCGAGCGGACGATCGAGGCGGCCACCAGCAACCCTGCAGAGATCGCTGCGCTGCCCACCGAGCCCGCGAGCAGGGCCCTCGAGCGATGCTGTGCTCCGTCGGACAGCGCGGGTGCTTCGGACAGCGCCGGGGCCACGGACGGCGCCGGGGCCACTGGATCGGGAGCCGCAGGTGCAAGATCTGGCGCTCGATCCTCCCGATCGGCCTCGCTCGCTTCGTCTGGCTCCTCGCCCGCCACCTCCGCGCCGGGATCGGCCTGGTGGGTGCCTCTTCCGGTGGCGGAGCCGGTCACGAACAGGGGCACCGGGGCACGGAACGGAGCGAGGCCCCCCTCCAGAGCGGAAGGCGTCGCCGATGCTGTGGTCATGATGAGCAGCGCATACATCCCAACGACTCCTCGGGATCAGTTGTCTTGGATCAGCGGGCCCCGGGCGGTGATCGTCGCCAGGAAGCGCCGACCGTAGTCCGGGAGCACGGGCAGCGTCGCCTCGGTCGCCAGCGCGTTGTAGATCCCCGCCCGCCACTGGAACCGATCGTTGATCAGCGATCCCGACACGACAAAGTCAGCGATCAGGGAGGGATTGGTGCGCACGCCGTCTTCCCGGAGGCGGGGGCCCTCGAAGGAGAAGCGGGTGGCCACCCGCATGCGCTCGGCCGCGGGCGCGATCACCTTCAGCGAGGCCAAGTGTCGGGGCTGATCCGGTGTCTCGGTGGTCACCCAGCGATCGGGATCGTAGATGTCGGCGGTGCCGGGGGCGGGCAGGGTGGTGAACGAGCGCTGGTAGCCGTACCAGGCATAGACCATCCAGCCCCCCTTGAAGCGCCGGCGGAGCTCCCAGTCAGCGCCGTAGGCGTCGATGTCGGCCACGTTCGCCCGGGTCGTCAGCTCGTTGTTGAAGACGCCCTCGATCCCGGTGGGCATGTCCTGGGGCAGATCGGTGTACCGGCTGCCCCACACCGACACCAGGGCGGTCCAGTCCCGGCCGAACCGGCCCTGGTACTCGAGCTCTCCCCCGATCATCTGCTCGGGGCCCAGCTCCCGGAAGCCCGGGGCCAGCAGCGGAGAGATCACCGAGATCCCGTTGCTGGTGCGACGCTCGAACAGATCGGGCTGGCGAAAGCCGGTGTAGCCCATGGCCTTGATCACGTCGCGATCCGTAGGCTGGTAGATCGCCACGACCCGGGGGTTGATCGCCGGCTGCACCTGGGGCGGATCCACGCCGACCTCATCGGGTGGGATCAGCGACGCCCAGCGATCGACGCGGACGCCCGCGTTGATCCGCAGCGATCGGCTCAGGTGGAGATCCCCGACCCCATAGGCCGACAGGATGAACGGGTTCTCCCGCAGCACGGGGCTCGTCACGCTCTCGTCGAGATCCAGCTGATCGAGGGCGTCGGCGGTGAGGGCCTGGGTGGCGCTGGAGTCGAACGCCCGCAGCGCCTCGAGGCCGGTGAGCACCCGGAGGCGATCGTTTAGATCGAAGACGCCCCGGGCCTCGGTGGTGATCCAGTCCACGTCGGTGAGGAAGTCGATGGTGCTGTTACCGACGAAGGAGCCAAACGACAGCCGGGTCTGGGCCTTGGCGTAGGCCGCCCGGAGCTGGACGTCGATCCGATCCGAGATCCGTGGCCGGTAGACCAGATCGAGGAACAGGTTCTCGTTGCCGAAGGCGGTCTGCCCCTCGACGTTGGGATCGGAGGGCTGGATCCCCTGGTTGATCTCGGCATCGAACACGGCGGTCGCCTGCCAGCGGAGCTCGAGATCCTTCGCCCAGGCCTTCCCGTTGGACTGCACCGAGCTGTAGGGCAGGTAGTGCTCGACGTCGTAGTCACCGACCATGGTGATCCCCTGGCCCAGGGGATCGGTCAGCGGCTCCCCGGTGTCTGGATCGTACTGGGGGATCGCAAAGTCCCGCAGGGTGGTGGGCCGCCCAGGATCCCGCTGGGCCGACAGCGAGGTGTAGAGCCCAAGGACCTTGTCGCCCACGGCCACGAACCCCCGCCCGAAGGCCTCGCTGCCCACCACGCCCCCCTGCAGCTCCCCCTCGGCCCCCTCAGTGCGATCCCGGCGCTGGATGGCGATCAGGCCGTTCATCGCGCCGGCTCCGTACAGCAGCGAGCCCGCCCCCCGGGTGACCTCGATCCGCTGGATCTGATCGAGGTAGTGCTGGGAGAACGCGCTGTTGGAGGTGGCGCCGAGCAGGGGGCTGGTCACCACGAGCCCGTCGAGGGTCTTCTTGGTGCGGCCACCATTGGTACCCCCGATCCCCCGCATCGAGGGGATCAGCTGCGCGAACTCGTCGCTGTGGGACACCCCCCGCACCCCGCGCAGGGCCTCGGACAGGCTGGGGTAGCCAAAGGCATGGATCTCAGCGGCGGAGATGACCGTGATCGACGCCGGCGCGGTGAACAGCTCCTCTTCGTACCTGGAGGCGGAGGAGACCAGCCCGAGGGGCTCCAGCACCACCCGCCCCAGATCCATCAGATCGTCCTTGGGGACCTCGATGGTGGTCTCGAAGGGAGCGAACCCATCCTTGGTGATCCGGATCGTGCGTGTTCCGGCGCGGACCCCATTGATCACCGCCGGGGTGAACCCCCGCACCACCCCATCGATCTCGATCTGCGCCCGGATCTCGTCGGCCTCGACCCGGACCGAGCCGGTGATCAAGACCAGCTCGGCGCTAGCTTGGACGACCTGATCCGCGAGGACGTTGATCAGGCTAGGCTGGCTGCGGTAGCCCTCGGCACGGAAGTGCAGGAGCTGCTGCCCGGTGGGCAGCTCGACGGTGCAGGGGATCGTGCACAGTGCAGGAGAGGAGGGTTGGTTCAGGTGCACCGTCGCGCCCTCGTCCCCGGTGATCTGCACCCTCCCGACGATGGCCTCTAGCTCGGGGGAGACGGTCGTGCGCATGCCACGCTCGGTCAGGGCCAGGGGCTCGCTGACGAAGTCGACGTAGCCCTCGGCCTCGACGATGATCGTGTACGTCCCTCGGTCCAGCGCCAGGGTGACGGGGGTCGTGCCGACGGAGCCGAGGTTCTTTCGATCCACGTACACCGTGGCGCCGGGCGGGGTCGAGGTGACCTCCACGAGGACGACGGAGGCCTCGATGCGGGCCATCGCCTCCTCGAGCTGTGGCGTGGGTTCGTCGGTCAGGGACAGGGCGTAGGCATACCAGCGGTAGGCCTCGGGGAACTTGCCGAGCGCCGTGTAGGTGTGGCCGACGTTGCCGGCCGAGGCGGTGTTGGGGGACAGCCGGTTGGCCTGCATGAAGTAGAGCAGCGCCTCGTCGAGGGCACCCCGCTGGTAGGCCGCAGCCCCCAGGCGGAAGTTGGTGTCTGCCTCGTCGGCCAGATCCTGTGCATGCACCGTCGTGGACATGCAGAGGAGGAGCCCGAGGATCTGTGTCGCGAACGGCATGGAGTCCCCTCACCAGCAGCCGTGCAGGGCTCATGCTGCCGAGGTCGCGAGCCCGCGTCCAGAGAAACCTCCGCCGGGATCCCTTTCAGAGATCAGGCCCCCTGATCTGAGGATTGCATCGCAGACTTTTGTGGAACCCCTCTCCCTGTGCTCAGCGGGGGTGCGGAGGACGGGCCCCGATCCGCTTCGGTGCGGGGGCCACGATCCTGCGATGAGGGTCACTGTCCTGCTTGCACCGACAGCGCAGCAGGAAGACGCAGGGCTGCGGGGTCTTCCTCCGGATCCAGCGGTGGAGCTGCAGCGGTGGGGTCAGGCCCCGGCCCCACCGACACGGAGGCCTAGGGCCAGGCCGCATCAAGCACACCAAGGCGACAGCCTACCCCGGCGGAGGGGGGCGACAGCCTACCCCGGCGGAGGGGGGCGACAGCCTACAGCCCGTGTTCGGGCGCTTGCGGTGATGGATCCCACCCCCGATGATGGCTGTGGCTGGAGGTTGTCGTGCGACACATCGCCGTGATCGATCCGGGCACTCGGGTGCCCGAGCTGGACTGCTTCAACCGGCTGGCGCGAGCTTGCTCCCTGCCCCTGACCTACCACCTCCCCGCCCTGTGCGGCGTCGACTCCCTCGTCCGCTCCAGCGACGAGCTAGCGGGCGTCGTGATCCTGGGCAGCGGAGCCTCGGTGCACGACGGGGAGCCGTGGCAGGAGGCCCTCGACGCCTGGCTGCTGCCCCGGGTGGAGGCGGCCGTCCCGGTGCTGGGGCTGTGCTATGGCCACCAACACCTCGCCGATCGCCTCGGTGGCGAGGTCGACTGGCTGTTCGAGGATCGGCACAAGCTCAAGGGGCTGCGGACCGTCTCCCTCGATCCTGATCCCCTGTGGGGTGGCTCCTGCAGCGGCCCGCTGGTGGTGAGCCACAGCCAGGTGGTCACCCGGCTGCCCGAGGGCTTCGTGGTGCGGGGCAGGACCCCGGGCGTGGGGATCGAGGCCTTCTCCCACCCCAGCCGTCCGATCTGGGGTTTTCAGGCCCACCCCGAGGCCACCGTCGCGTTCACCCGCAACAACGACGTGCCCTTCGAGGAGGATCCGAGCCTGCTGGAGTTCGGTCATGGCCTGGTCGATGCCTTCCTCGCCCGCGCCTCCCGCTAAGACACGGGGCGATCCACCTCAGGGGCGGACGACCTGTCCGGTGGGGGCGTCCTGGGGTGCCCGGTGGGCCAGCCGCCCCTCGATCTCAGCGACGTGGTGCACCCGATCGAGGGGGCGCCCGAGGAACCGGGCCCCGTGGCGTGCGAAGACCTCGGGATCGCCGGTGCAGAGCACCCGCAGCGAAGGCGCCTCCGACGGCCCACCGTCGAACCCCGGGTGGCGCTGGAGCCAGTCCAGCAGGGCTTCAGCCACAAACGGCGCAGGATCGAGCACCGTGACCCCCCGGGGCACCAGGCTGCGCAGCACATCGATCAGCAGCGGGTAGTGAGTGCACCCCAGGAGCAGAGTGTCGATCCCCTGGAGCTCCGCCAGGTAATGTCGCGCCGCCAGCTCGGCGATCGGATCGGCCTCCAGGCCCTCCTCCACGATCGGAGCGAGCAGCGGCGCGGCCCGCTGGAGGACACGGTGCGGCCCCAGCTTGGCGATCTCGGTGAGGTAGGTGCCGCTGGCCACGGTGCGGGCCGTGGCCAGGATCCCGATGTGGCCCGCGCTGTGCTCCACCGCCTGCTCAGCGCCGGGGATCGTGACCCCGAGGATCCGCCGACCGCTGCCCACCCCACAGTAGCGCTGCTGCAGGTGCCGCAGGGCCACACAGCTCACGGTGTGGCACGCGACGATCACCAGCCGGCTGCCCTCCTCGAACAGACGCTCCACCGCCTGCTCGGAGAAGTCGAGGATCGTGTGGATGTCGCGGCCTCCGTAGGGGGCCCGACCGCTGTCACCGAGGTAGACGAAGTCGCGATCCGGGAGCACCTGGTGCAGGTGGCGGAGCACCGACAGGCCACCGAAGCCAGAGTCGTACACACCGATCACGCTTCGCCTCCCGCGTCGACGCTTCATACCTTGGCCGCCGTGGAGGAGGCGATGTCAGCAGCAGACTGGATCGGCGCGGTGGGGGTCACCATGTTGCTGGTGGCGTTCGCCCTGAACAGCTACGGGCTCATCGACGCCCGATCCCGGTCGTACCACGCGATCAACGCCCTGGGTGCGGGGCTGTCCTGCGCCGCCTCGCTGATGATCGAGTACATGCCGTTCGTGGTGCTCGAGGCCGCCTGGCTCCTGGTCGCGCTGGTGGCCATCGCCAGGCACCAGCCCCCCCGACGCTGATCCCGATCCGGGATCCCCCGGCGGGAACGAGCTACGATCTCGTCCTGGAGGGCTTCCTGTCCAAGTCAACACATCTTTTGGGCGCGAACTGGACTAGATCACGTTGTGTCCAGCCCCCCGAATCACTTAAGGGGTAGTCCCCTGGGGGCCAACGGAAGCTGCGTAGCGCACCACACGTGACTGCGTTACCCCGTCCGGCCCTGCCAACAAGGCGAGAGGCTGGGATGAACCGGGTCGAGAAAGCCATCGAGTCGGGTCGCTGCGCGCTGGCGATCTCGGGATCACTCCTGCGGGATCCTGAGGTGATGCTCGCGCTGAGCGAGCGGGCGGCTCTAAGTCCAATGGCGCTGGCGGGTCCGACGGTGGCCCCTGTGATCCCCGTCGGTCCAGACGGTGTGGCGCATGCTGTGGCCCAACCGGGCGGTGTGGTCGTGGTCATCGAGCCCGAGGGGGCAGATGTTCCAGGCCTGCAGCAGCTCGGAGCGCTCCTGCAGCGCGGCCGGCATCGCCCCGACATCGTCGTGGTCGCACGGCAGTACAACCCCTTTGCCCTCGGCGGCGCGCTCTCAGGCCTCCAGGTCGATCACGAGAAGGGCCGGGGCAAGAGCTTCATCCAGGGCTTGCCCGAGCCGCCCGAGGCGGTGGAGGTGCCCGGAGTGGCCGAGGCGGTCGCCAAGGTCAAGAAGAAGGGCAGCGAGATCCCAGCCCCCCGCTTCTGCTTCGTGGGTCGCGACGAAGAGCTGGCCTCCCTCACCGAGCTCCTCGGCGCAGGCGGCCCGATCGTCATCTCTGGAGCCCGGGGCGTGGGGCGGCACCAGCTGCTGGAGCATGCCCTGGCGGGCGCCGGGCTCGAGCGGCTCCCCGACGTCTGGCTGGGGTGGGGCACGTCGTTCGATGCCCTGATCGCCCGCATCGCGATGGTCGCCGGGGAGGCGGGCCACTCCGCCCTGGCGGATCTGCTCAAGGGCGAGCACACGCCCGCTGCAGCGATCGAGGCCGCGGTGGCTGCGATCAACGCTGAGGGACTGGCGGGCAAGGTGCTGGTGATCCACCGCCTGGAGTTCGGGCTGGGTCGCGACAGCGACTTCTTCCGCAAGGGCCGGCTGGAGATGCTGCTGCAGGCGCTGCTGACCAACTCCGCTGCGATGCCCCTGGTGTTCGTCTCCACCCGGCAGCCCCGGTTCCACCGGGAGGGCCTCGCCGATCACCTCCGCAGGGTCGAGGTCGGTGGGATCAAGGGCCGGTTCTTTCACGAGCTCTTCGAGGCCCACAAGGCCATCGAGATCCCCCGCGAGAAGTTCGGCCCGATCTCAGAGCGGCTCCATGGCCACCCCCTGGCCGCGCGCACCTTCGCCATCGCCACCCGCGTGAGGCAAGACGGAGAGGCGATCGTCGACGATCCCAAGTTCATGCGCATGGAGTCCATCGAGGATCCCAACGCGCTGCGCAAGCAGCTGAGCAAGCGGGTCGAGCGCCTCCCCAAGCCCCTGCGGGCGACCTTGGCCCTGCTGTCCCACCTGGCTGAGCCCGTCGATGGCAACGTTTTGGCCGATCTCCGGATCAACCGCAAGACCCGGCTCGAGCTGCTGTCGCTGGGGCTGATCGACATGTTCGGCACGCTCGACGACCGGCGCTACCGGGTCCATCCCCTGGTCCGCAGCCACCTGTCGTGGCGCGAGATCTCCGACTTCGACACCTGCGCGGATCTGTCCGAGTACTACCAAGCCCAGGCCCGCAAGGCCGAGGGCGCGAGGAAGCAGAGCCTCGAGCACCAGCAGACCCGGTTCGCGATCGCCGGCCGGCGGCTGAGGCTGCGCCCCCGGACCGATCTCCCCGATCACGACGCCTGGCTCGAGAGCGTCACCGGCATGCTCCGGGCCCGGCAGCCTCGGCTGGATCTCGTCGAACAGCGTCTCAACGAGTGCCTCAAGCAGAACCCGGCCAACGCCGACGCCTGGATCCTCCGGATCGAGCTCGCGGCGGCCCAGCAGGCCAAGATCGAGGCGGTCGAGGCCCTGCTGGAGGAGGCCATCGAGAAAGGGCCCGTCCCCGAGCTGTTCCACCAGGTGGCCAGCTTCTGCCTGAGCCGCCGCGCCCGGAACCGGGCGATCGCGGTGCTCGAGCGCGGGGTCGCGGTGTTCCCGGACGAGAGCCGGCTGCGCACCCGCCTGGGCGCGGTCATGATGCGCCAGGGCCGTCGCAACGAAGGGATCGAGCACCTCACCGCGGCGATGCACATGGATCCAATGCTGCCCGACGCCTACGGGCTGCTCGGGATGGCCAAGCGCGACGAAGGTGTCGACGCTGTCGAAGAGGCCGAGCAGCTCCTGCGTGAGGCGGTCCGCCTCGCCCCAGGCGATCCCGTGCAGACATCACGCCTCGCGGATCTGCTCATCGAGCGGGCCCGGGTCGATCTCGATCACCAGCGGGGGCTCCGCAAGGAGGCCGCAGAGATCCTCGACGAGGGCGTCCGTGGTGAGCGCCGCGCCCCCGAGGCCTGCCTGCTGCTCGCGACCCTGATCCGAGAAGAGGGCGGCGATCTCGAGCGAGCAGCCTGGCTGCTCAAGCAGGCCCGCAAGCTCACCGATCGTGGCCACGAGCGCTCGCGCCGCATCACCGTCGAGCGCGCGCTGCTCGACATGATCCAGGGCAAGCTGGATCAGGCTGAGCAGACCATCCGCCAGCGGATCGACAAGGATCCAACCCATGCCGCGGCGTTCGCTGCTTTGGGCCACGTCCTCGAGATGCGCGAGCAATACATCCCGGCGTACGCCGAGTACCAACGCGCCAAGGAACGCACCTCGCAGAACAGCCTGGCGTGCCGCTATTACGATCTGCTGCTCTCCAGGGTGCAGAAGGTGATCGAGGATCAGGCCACCGGGATGTTCGAACCCTCACCCTCAGGCCAGGACGCGAGCGCCCCCACCCCGAGCGAGCCCTCCGATCGGATCCTGCGCAGGGCGTCCCCCGAGCCCGGCGTAGAGGCCTCACCAGAGGTCGACGCGCTGCTGGCACCACCCCAGGCCTCCGAGGCGCCGAGCCCGTTCGCCGCACCTGCGCCGAGCCCAGCCGCCGCACCTGCGCCGAGCCCAGCCGCCGCACCTGCGCCGAGCCCAGCGGCCCCCGCGCCGAGCCCAGCGGCCCCCGCGCCGAGCCCGGCCGCCGCACCTGCGCCGAGCCCGGCCGCCGCACCTGCGCCGAGCCCAGC
>DRPG01000700.1 GCA_011376105.1 Deltaproteobacteria bacterium | reverse complement strand
CGAGCGCGCCTACATCAACGACGAGTTCACCGCCCTGTCCACCGAGGTGGACCGGATCGCCAACGTCACCGAGTTCAACGGGCTGGCGCTCGCCGACGGCACCAACGCCACCCTCAACGTCCAGGTCGGCATCAACAACGTCGCGGCCAACGATCGGATCGCCGTGACCCTGGGGGATCTGACCGCGGCGACGCTGGGTGTGGACACCGGCAGCATCGATCTGTCCACCGCGGCCGGCGCTCAGGGCGCCCTGGCGGGGCTCGACACCGCGCTCGACAGCGTCAACCAGTACCGCTCCGACTATGGTGCCACTCAGAACCGGCTGGACTCTGCGTTCCGCTCCCTGAGCAACTACAGCCAGAACCTCGCCGCCGCTGAGTCGCAGATCCGCGACACGGACTTCGCGGCGGAGTCCGCGGAGATGGCCAAGCAGCAGATCATGCAGCAGGCTGGGGTGGCGGCCCTCGCCCAGGCCAAGAACATCAACGCCCAGGCCGCACAGCTCATCTGAGGGCTCGCCGGGCGAGGCGGGGCGCTGCCCCCTGGGACCCCCCCGCCCCCTCGCTGCTGGCTGGCTCGTGGTCTGTGGATGCGTCGCCCGGGCCCTCCCGGCCCGGGGGAGGATCTGTGGAGCCCGTGGGCGGGGCGGAGGGAGCCCCTGTGGCGCTCTCTCCAGCCCCGGTGGCGCGCGCCTCGGCCTCGAGGCGCCCCCGCAGCTCGTCGGACATCCACTCCACGAAGTCCCCGAGCAGCAGCGGCTCGCCGCTGCGCCAGCAGGAGATCAGCTCCCGCGCGTTGTCGAGGGCCTCGCCGACGTAGCTCTCTGCGTCTGGACCGAGGTCGTCCGCCAGAGCCTCGATCTGATCGGCCCAGGGCCTGGGATCGTCGCCCCGGGCGATGGCGAGGTGCACCCACTGCAGCAGAGCGTCGGCGTGCTCGACCTTCGCGCCCAGCTGCTCGTAGGCCCTGCAGGCGCGCTCGAGGGCGTCGGCGGCCTCGTCGAAGCGCCGGAGGAAGCGTAGGGTCCGCCCGATCGCTTGATCCATGTGGGCGCACCACCGGGCGTCGGACAAGATCTCCAGGGACCTGCGGGCGTCGCACATGATCTGCAGCGCCTCCTCGAGCCTGCCCGCACGCATCGCCCGGAGGCCCATCGCCCGCTTGCCGATGCCGACCATCCTGTGCTGGCCGAGCGCCTCGTTCATCCTCAGGGCGCGCTCGATCAGCGCGAAGCCCTCCTCGGTGCGGGCGGTGCGGCGGTACAGGCCCCCCAGGTTGTTCAGCAGCCGGGCCTCCGCCACCCGGTTCCCGACGCGGCGGTGTAGCGTCAGGGCCTGCTCGTAGTGGGCCTGGGCCTCGTCGTGTCGGCCCATGATCGTCAGGGTGTCGGCGAGGATCCCCTGGGTGGACGCCTCGCCCGCGATCATCCCCCGCTCCCGGTAGTCCTCGAGGATCGAGCTCAGCAGCTCCAGGCACTCCTCGGTGCGCGCCATCTGCATGTAGAGCCGGGCCAGGGCCTTGCGGATCTGCAGGAAGAGCTCGAGCGGTGCGTCGTCGGGCAGCCGGGCCAGGGCGCAGCGCTGCAGGGACACCCCCAGCTCGGGATCCCCCCGGCGGAAGTGCTCGTTGGCGGTGGCGCTCAAGGCCTGAGCTGCGATCCCGGGGAGGTCCTGGGCCTCGGCCAGGGCCAGGCACCGGGCGAGGGTGGGCAGGCCGGCCTCGTCGTGGCGCGTCACCTGGGCCTGGCCCAGCAGCAGCAGGACATGGGCCCTGACGTCCGGTGGAGCGTCGTCTCCGAGCGCCGCTGCAGAGCGGGACAGGGCGGCGATGATGTCGGTGGTGCGGGCCTGAGGCAGGAGCACCCGCTCGGCCAGCAGGAGCTGGATCCGGGCCACCGCCACCACGTCGCTTCGATCCGTCAGCCGGAGGACCTGCTCGAGGCTGTGCTCGGCCTCGGACAAAGCGTAGCGCTGGGCCGCAGCCACCGCGGCGTCCAGGTAGGCCGCGCGGGCCTGCTGCTGCTGGCCCGCGCGCTCGCGGTGCCAACCCAGCTGCGCCGGATCCCCCGCGGCCCGATCGAGGGCCAGGGCACAGCGCTCGTGCAGCTCCCGTCGCTCCTCCACCCCCAGGGAGGCATAGGCGAGCTCCACCAGGCGATCGTGCTCGAACGACACCGTGGCCCCGGCGGGGTGCTCCCGGACGTGGGCGATGGCGCGCCGATCGAGCCGCTCCAGCGCGTCGTCGAGCCCCTCGGGGCGCTCGACCACCTCGCGCAGCAGCTCGAGGGGGGCACGAGCCCCCAGCACCGCAGAGGCCTGAGCGACGTGCCGGGCGTGGGGATCGAGCCCGGTCAGCCTCGAAGATATCAGGGCCTCCACTGAGTCGGGCATCGGCCGGGCGTCGAGGGCGCCCGTGGTGGGCTCGCTGAACCCCCAGCGGCCGTTGGATCCCAGGGCGAGGAACCCATCGGCGACCGCTGCACGGAGGCACTCTCCGACGAAGAAGGGGTTGCCCGTTGCGTGGCGCTCGATCCAGCCCAGCAGCGGCCCGGGGGGCTGCTGCCCCAGCATCTCGGTCACGATCCCCCCCACGTCTCCGGGGGACAGGCGCTCGAGGTCCACCACCGTGCCCAGCCCCAGCAGCTCCTCGAGGTGGGTGTCGTCGGCCTCCGAGCGCAGCAGACCCACCACGAGCCAGGGACGATCGCCGGTGCTGCGGAGCAGGTACGCGAGCGTCCCCACCGACAGCTCGTCGGCCCACTGCAGATCGTCGAGGATCAGGATCACCGGCAGGGCGCCGGCCACGGCGCTCAGCGCGTCCACCACCGCGCGGTGTAGCCTCGCCCGGCCGGCCTCCACCCGATCGAGCTGGGGGACGGGGAGCTCTGCGAGGCCGGGCACGGCGGCCAGGGACGGGACGAACGGGACCAGCAGCGATCCACTCTCGGCCAGCTCCTGGGCGATCCGGGGATCCTCGCAGGCGAGATCTGCGGCGTGGCGCAGCGGACCGACGAACGCCTCCAGCGGGATCCCCGAGGGCACGGGGGTGCCCGTGGTGGCCAGGGCGCTGCAGCGCCCGACGAGCACGATCGGGTCTATGATCTCCTTGCAGCGGGCCACGAGCTCGGCGGCCAGGCGGGACTTGCCCGAGCCGCTCTCCCCGAGCAGCCACACCGCCCGACTGCAGCCCCTCCGGGCGCTCTTCGCCTCCCCGAGCAGGGTGGTGAGGGCGGCGGTGCGCCCCCGCAGCCCGGACTGGTACAGCGGCGGTGTGGCCGGAAGGGGGGCCCGGGGGATCGGGATCCCGAGGGTGTCGAGCACGTGCAGGACGCGCTGCACATGGCCGATCCGCCCCGCTGGCTCCTTCTGGAGCAGCCCCTCGACCAGCTCAGACAGGGCCGCCGGTAGATCCTCGACCCGCTCGGACAAGGGCAGGGGGGGCTCGGACATGTGGGCGCGGAGCAGCGTCAGCACCGAGGTGCCGAGGAAGGGGGGCCTGCCGGACAGGACCTCGTACAGGAGGCAGCCCAGGGCGTACAGATCAGCCCGGGCGTCGTACAGCTGGCCCCGGGCCCGCTCGGGGCTCATGTACGCCGCGGTGCCCGCGACGCCCGAGCCCTCGATCAGGGCGGCGGGATCGGTCCGGGCGCGCTGGGCCGAGACCAGCCCGAAGTCGACGAGGACCGCGCGCCCCCGCACCACCAGCACGTTGTCAGGTTTGAGATCGCAGTGCACCAGCCCCGCGGCGTGGACGTGCCCCAGGGCGTGGGCCAGCTGGGCGATCAGGGCCAGCCGCCGCATGGCGGCATCGTCGAACCGGGAGAACGGCCCCGCGGGCAGCGGCTCGATCCAGGTCTCAGCGCCGCCGGTGGCGAGGCCCTCGACCCAGGTGCTGGCGGCCCGGGGGAGCGCGCCAAGGGTGCGCCGCAGGGTGAGGCCCTGCAGCAGCTCCATCGCGTACCAGGGGTCCCGGACGTCTGGATCGGCGTCGACCAGCGAGACGATCCCGGGATGATCGAGCTCCCCCAGGGCGGCGATCTCCCGCCGGAGCGCGCGGCGGGCCGAGGCGCTGGGGCGGGTCAGGGTCTTCAGAGCGGCTTCCTGGCCGGTCTGCAGGTGGCGGGCCCGGTACACGACCCCCATCCCTCCAACGCCGAGCTGGGTGACCACCTGCCAGGATCCGAGGGCACGAACGACCATCTCTGTCAGGGTACCCGCCGCAGCCCCCTCCGCACACCCCCGGATCCCCGATCCGATCCCCCCGGTGGCGCCTGGGGATCGGGGCGGGCGAGGCCGGGCCGGAGGCGCCGGAGGCTACGGAGGCTACGGAGGCTACGGAGGCGGGCATGTACACCGTCGTGGGCCGCATCCGGGTCGTCGCCGGACACCGCGGGGCGTTCGAGGCCCGCTCCAGAGGGAGCCCGTCGCACATGGAGGGCTAGAGACCACCAGCGCACAAGCTCCCGGCGATCGTGACGAATCTCGACGAACCTGGAACCTCAGGGTGGCCGCGTTGTCGACGATATTGATCTTGGTGGAGGTCGTCCTGGAACCCGTGCTTCGGTGGAGTGCGCTGATCGGAGCCTGTGCGCTCCCGTTCATCATGTCGGGCCTCGGGATCGCGATCCACCAGCGGACTCAGGATCGCCGGAGCGGCAGCACGCTACCGCTCGCCGCGGGCCCCTGGCTCGAGGCCCGGATCCAGGAGCTGGGGCTATCGGTGGACGTCGAGGTCCACCCCCGGGACGGGCTCGACGCCTACTGGCCCAGCGTCGGGGCCATCGGCCTGTCCGAGCGCACCTGGGGCGGGTGTCGGCCGGGCCAGTGGACGATCGCGGCCCACGAGCTGGGGCATGCGCTGAACATGGCGTCCAGCCCGCTGATCGCCGAGCTGCTCCCCATGGCCCGGCTGGCTCAAGGCCAGCTGTGGCGAGCGTTCGCCGCGGCCCTGCTGTGCTCGGCTCTGCTGCAGGAGCCGGCGCTGCTCCCGCTGGCGCTGGCGCTGCTGCTGGGGAGCGCCACCGTCACCGCGGTGGTGTGCCTCGACGAGGCCTCCGCCAGCCGGCACGGCTACCGCATGCTGCGCGAAGACGAGCGGATGAGCGAGGCCGATCTCGAGCTGGCGCGCAGATCGATGCTCGGTGCGGGCACGATCTATGGCCTGGGGCTGGTGGGGCAGCTAGCGGTGCTCGCCTGCTGGGGCCCGCTAGCCTCCTGGGTCTCGGCCGCCCCCCCCGCGGATCCAGGCCCGATCGGGGCCGGGGTGCTGTGGCTCACCCTGGCGCTGATCCCGATCCTGGTGCTGCGGGCGGCGCACGTGCTGCTCCAGGTGATGTCGCCCGAGCCCGTCACCACCGACTTCCGGCTGTTCACCGTGATGCACCGGGAGGGCCAGTGGGAGTTCCTCACCGGGATGGGCGTGCTGATCCTGGTCATGAGCCTGCACCCGCTGATCGTGAGCCCCCTCGGCGCGCTGGCCCTGGTGCTGGGGACCATGACCGCGATCGGGCCGGTGGGGGGCCTGGGGCGGGCCCTGATCTTGTTCCCCCTGCTGCTGCTGGTGCATCGCTGGCTCGAGCGCCCTGAGGAAGAAGACGACGCCTTCTTCCCCCCCGCCACCCTGCCCGACGAGTCGGCGCCGGCGCTGATGGCGCTGTACACCGATCCGCCCTGGTACCTGCGGGTGAGCTGGCTGGCTCACCTCGCCTATCTCCCTCTACTGGGGCTGCTGATCTTCCGTCTCCTGGCATGAGGAGCGCTCTCGGGGTACCGAGGGTGCCATCCCCCGGAGATGCATGGGTGCCATCCTCTTGCTGGAGGACGGTCGGCGCTTCGCCGGCGAGGCCTTCGGAGCCACCACCACCCGGGTCGGCGAGGCGGTCTTCAACACCGCCATGACGGGCTATCAGGAGGTGCTCACCGATCCTTCCTACGCTGAGCAGATCGTCACGATGACCGCCCCCCACATCGGGAACACAGGCGTCAATGGCGATGACTCCGAGAGCGAGCGGGTGTGGGTCTCTGCCTTCGTGGTGCGCTCCCTGACCCGCCGTCCGTCCTCGTGGCGCTCCACCGGAGGGCTGCCGCAGTACCTCGAGCGCCACGGTGTGCCCGGTGTGCAGGGTGTCGACACCCGGGCCTTGGTGCGCCACCTGCGCGAGCACGGCGCGATGCGCTGTGTCGTCAGCACCGACGGCGCCGCCCCCGAGGCGCTGCAGCGCCGGCTGCAGGCCTGGCCGGGCATGGAGGGGCGGGCGCTGGCCACCGAGGTCACCTGCCGCGAGCCCTACGTCGCCTGCGAGCCCGCGTCGCCCACCGTGCGGATCGCGCTGCTGGACGGGGGCGTCAAGCGCAACATCCTCCGGATGCTGGGCGACGCGGGCGCCTATGTCCGGGTCCACCCGATCACCGATCCCCCCGAGGCCTGGCTCGCCGACGTCGACGGGGTGATGATCAGCAACGGCCCCGGAGATCCCGCCGCCCTCGAGGGCGTGACCGAGGCCCTCCGCGCCTCCCTGGGGCGCAGGCCCATGGTGGGGATCTGCCTGGGCTCCCAGCTGCTGGCGCTGGCGCTGGGGGCCCAGACCTACAAGCTGCGGTTTGGCCACCGGGGCGCCAACCAGCCCGTGCGCGACGAGCGCACCGGGCGGATCGCCATCACCAGCCAGAACCATGGCTTCGCCATCGATCGGGGCTCGCTGCAGGCTGTGGGGGGGCAGATCACCCACCTCCACCTCAACGACGGCTCGGTCAGCGGCTTCCTCCACCCCGAGCACCGGGTGTTCGCCGTGCAGTACCACCCTGAGGCCAGCCCCGGCCCCCACGACGCCTCGTCCGTCATGGCACAGCTCCTCTCGTTCGTCGGGGAGGCCTCGTGAGCGGCGAGCGCTGGCGCCTGCCCGAGGGCAGCACCGTGCTGGTGATCGGATCGGGCCCCATCGTCATCGGCCAGGCCTGCGAGTTCGACTACTCGGGCACCCAGGCCTGCAAGGCGCTGTCGGCGCTGGGCCATCGGGTGGTGCTGATCAACAGCAACCCCGCCACGATCATGACCGACGAGGGGCTGGCGGATGCGACCTATG
This sequence comes from Deltaproteobacteria bacterium, assembly GCA_011376105.1. Classification (GTDB taxonomy): domain Bacteria; phylum Myxococcota_A; class UBA796; order UBA796; genus DRPG01. Next base: position 7,029 of record DRPG01000700.1, on the reverse strand, counting down.
TAGAGCCCCTGACGCTCGATGCCGCCCGGCAGATCATCGAGCGAGAGCAGCCCGACGCGATCCTGCCCACCGTGGGGGGCCAGGTGGGCCTGAACCTGTCGCTGGAGCTCCACCAGGCGGGGATCCTCGACGCCCACGGGGTCCGCCTCATCGGCGCAGCTCCAGACGCGATCGATCTCGCAGAGGATCGCCAGCGCTTCCGGGACGCGATGGTGGAGATCGGGGTCGGGGTCGCCGAGTCGGGCGTGGCGACCACCCTCGAGGCTGCAGAGGCGCTGCTCCAGCGCATCGGCCTGCCGGCCGTGGTGCGCCCCTCCTTCACCCTCGGTGGAGGCGGGGGCGGGATCGCCTGGAACATCGAGGAGTTCAGGGAGATCGTCGCCGAGGGCCTCCGCCTGAGCCCAGTGTCTCAGGTGCTGGTGGAGCAGTCTCTGCTCGGCTGGAAGGAGTTCGAGCTGGAGGTGATGCGGGATCTCGCCGACAACGTCATCATCATCTGCTCGATCGAGAACTTCGATCCCATGGGGATCCACACCGGCGACTCGATCACCGTCGCCCCGGCCCTGACCCTGACCGATCGAGAGTACCAGCACCTGCGCGATCTGTCCCAGCGGATCATGCGCCGGATCGGGGTCGAGACCGGGGGCTCCAACATCCAGTACGCGGTGAACCCCGACGACGGCGAGGTGGTGGTCATCGAGCTCAACCCGAGGGTGAGCCGCAGCAGCGCGCTCGCGAGCAAGGCCACGGGCTTCCCCATCGCCAAGATCGCAGCTCAGCTGGCGGTGGGGCTGACGCTGGACGAGATCCGCAACGACATCACTCGGATCACCCCGGCCTGCTTCGAGCCCGCCCTCGACTATGTGATCGTAAAGATCCCAAGGTGGAACTTCGAAAAGTTTGCGGGCACCGATCGCACCCTGGGCACCGCGATGCGCTCGGTGGGGGAGGTCATGGGGATCGGGCGCACCTTCCCCGAGGCCCTGCTCAAGGCGATCGAGAGCCTGGAGGGGGGGTACCCCGGCGTCTCGGGCTGGACCGATCAGGCGATCCGGGAGGCGCTGGCCAGCGCCACCCCCGATCGGCTGGCGTGCATCTTCGAGGCCCTGCGGCGGGGCTGGGACAGCTCGGACGTCAGGCGGGTCACCCGGATCGACAAGTGGTTCCTCGATCAGATCGCGGCGATGGTGCAGCTTGAGCAGAGCCTGTCGGGGCGCTTCATCGACGCGGTGAGCGTCGCCGAGCTGCGCCGGGCCAAGCGGATGGGGTTCCCCGATGAGGTGCTGGCCCGCTTCCTGGGGTGCAGCAGCGGGGCCGTCGCACAGCGGAGGCTCGCCGACGGGATCGTGCCGACCTTCAAGCGGGTCGACACCTGCGCGGCGGAGTTCGAGAGCTTCACGCCGTACCTGTACAGCACCTACGAGGAGGAGGACGAGGCCGGTGACTCACCCTCCGAGCGGGTGGTGGTCCTGGGCAACGGCCCCAACCGGATCGGCCAGGGGATCGAGTTCGACTACTGCTGCTGCCACGCCGCGTTCGCGGTGCGGGAGGCGGGCCTGACCTCGGTGATGGTCAACTGCAACCCCGAGACCGTCAGCACCGACTACGACACCTCCGACAAGCTGTACTTCGAGCCGTGCACCGCTGAGCACGTCGGGGCGGTGCTCCGGCGCGAGGCCCCGCGGGGCGTGATCCTGCAGTTCGGTGGGCAGACACCGCTGAAGCTGGCCCACCACGTGGGCCCGGTGCTCGGGACCAGCGCCGACGCCATCGATCTGTGCGAGGATCGAGCGCGGTTCGCCGCCCTGCTGGAGCAACTGCAGATCCCCCAGCCCGAGTCCGCGATGGCTCACAGCGAGGCCGAGGCCCTCTCAGTGGCGGCCGAGATGGGCTTCCCGCTGCTGGTCCGGCCCTCCTATGTGCTGGGGGGCCGTGCGATGGCGATCTGCTACGATCTCTCCGATCTAGAGCGGGTCGTGGGCGAGGCGATCTCCACCAGCGAGGCGAGGGCGCTGCTGATCGATCGCTACCTCGTGGGGGCCCGGGAGTACGACGTCGACGCGCTGTGTGACGGCACCGATGTCTTGATCGGCGGCATCGTGGAGCACATCGAGGAGGCGGGGGTGCACTCCGGGGACTCCGCGGGCGTGCTGCCCCCGGTGCAGCTGTCCGGCTCTGAGCGTCGCTCGATCGAGGACTACACCGAGCGGATCGCCCTGGCGCTCGGTGTCGTGGGGCTGGTCAACGTCCAGTATGCGGTCCAGGACGGCGTGGTCTATGTGCTGGAGGTCAACCCCCGGGCGAGCCGCACCGTGCCGTTCGTGGCCAAGGCCACCGGGGTGCCACTGGCGGGCCTGGCCACCCGGCTGTGCCTCGGTGAGCGGCTGGCCGACATCCCGATCCAGCGCAAGGGCGACGATCTGTACTTCATCAAGGCCCCGGTGTTCCCCTGGCGGAAGTTCCAGGGCCACGACGTGGTGTTGGGGCCGGAGATGCGCTCCACCGGCGAGGTGATGGGGATCGGATGGTCGTTTGGGGAGGCCTACGCCAAGGCCCTGCTGGCCGCGGGCATGATCCTGCCCACCGAGGGGGGCGTGTTCTTCTCGATCCGCGACGGGGACAAGGCCGCGAGCGTGGGGGTGGCCGGTGCGCTGGAGCACCTGGGCTTCACCCTGTACGCCACCAGCGGCACGGCGCGCTTCCTCGCTGAGCGAGGGATCTCGTGTGAGCGCGTGTTCAAGGTCCGGGAGGGGCGCCCCGACGCGGTGGACCACATCAAGAACGGCCGGATCCACCTGATCCTCAACACCCCGCTGGGCAAGAAGGCGCAGTACGACGAGCTCGCGATGCGGCTCGCGGGGCTCCAGCATGGGATCCCCTGCATCACCACCTTGTCCGCGGGCAAGGCGGCGGTCTCGGCGATCCGGAGCCTGCGGGCGGGGGAGCTGCGGGTGATCAAGCTCCAGGAGATCCTCTAGAGCGCCGCCCAGCGAGCTTGAGCCGAGCAGGCTGTGGGTGTTGGCTCCGTGGGGCTCGGGCTCATCCGCAGGGGGAGCCCGCCGGAGGTGCCTGATCAGCGCTCATCGGGGTAGTCTCACCGTCTTCACTCGATCCAACGACAGCGTGGGGGCGAGCCGATAAGCGCTCGGCGGCCGCGCCCGGGCCCGGGCCTTCGGCCTCCCCAGGCAGCCCCTCCCCGACGGGGGGAGCTGCCAGATGCTGGAGACATCGACGCCCGGGTCGCGGTCCCTCCGGGCTGGTGGAGGGCCACCGAGCGCCGAAGGTCGTGGCTGTAGCAGTGCGTTACCTGCGCGCCCATGGACGAATCACCGCTCAGACGCTCCACAGACTGGCTCCGGCGTGCCCTCCCCGTCGTGGTGGGGGTGATCCTGGCGGCGGCCCTGTGTCTGTGGGTGGATCCGATCTCCCGCAACGACTCCCACTATGGGCGGATGGTGCTCGCCGGGATCAGCGCGGCGATGGTCGTGGCCTGGTGGGGGGTGTCGTCGTGGGGGGGGCAGCGGGCCCGTCGCGGGCTCCAGGGCACACTCGCGGCGCTGTGCACCGTCGGCTGGTTCAACTACTACCAGTTCGACGCTGAGGTGCTGACCGGGATCGGCGACTACACCGACACCACCTACTACTACACCAACAGCAAGTACCTGCCTGAGCTCTCCTACTATGGGCTGTACGGAGCGACCCTGCTGTGCGAGGCTGAGCGCGGCAGCCCCAGGACCGCCGGGCTCCAGCGCTATCGCGATCTGCGGGACTACGAGATCAAGCCGATCTCCGTCGGGCTGGAGCACGGCCGCCAGCTCAAGGCCGAGGCCTTCACCGAGCAGCGCTGGGCGAGCTTCTGCCACGACATCACCTGGTTCCTCGATCGGCTGGACGACTACCTGATCAACACAAACTTCTTCGTGGATCACGGGTATAACCCTCCGCCGACCTGGACCGTGGTGGGGGGCAACCTCGCGTCGCTGGTGCCGGTGGAGCGGATCAAGCTGATCTGCACCGTCGACATGGTGTGGATCGCGGGGATGTTCGGGTGCATCGCCTGGGCGTTTGGGATCGAGACCTGCGCGTTCGCGATGTTGTTCTACGTGGTGACCTTCAGCGGGCGCTGGCCGATCCTCGGCCAGGCCCTGATGCGGTTCGACTGGGTGGCGGCCCTGGTCTGCAGCATGTGCTTCCTCGCGCGGGGGTGGCACGGGCTGGCGGGGGCTAGCCTGGGATATGCAGCGCTGAACCGGGTCTTCCCCGCGATATTCTTCCTCGGGTGGGGCCTGGATCTGCTGCGGGAGCTGGTGCAGCAGCGCCGGATCGCGCCACGCCACCGGCGGTTCGCCGCCGGCGTCGCCGTGGTCTCGATCACCTTATTGGGCACATCCTTGATCCAGTACGGTCCAGCGACGTTTGCGGCCAGCGCCCGGAACCTGGCCATGCACAACGAGACCTACAGCTCCCACCGGGTGGGGCTCGGGGATCTGCTGCTGTTCCGGGGGGAGACCACCCGCGCCGAGATCCGGGCTGGAGGAGGGATCTACGCTAAGGAGCTTAAGATCCGGGCGATGCAGTGGCCGCTGCGCCTCGCGGGGCTGCTCGCCATCGGGTTCATCGCCCTGTACGCCCGGCGCACCCGGCGCGGGGCCTGGGAGCTGTTCCCCCTGGCGATCCTGCCGTTCTTCTGCATGACCAACCCCCAGATCAACTACTACAACCTGCGGCTGCTGCTGTTCGTCTGGCACGGGGCCCGGATCGATCGGCCGATCCATCGGGTCTTGATGGTGCTGTTGTTCTTGGTGGAGGTCGTCACCCAGTGGACCCGGGTGGTGAGGTACGATCGCTACACCACCACCACCACCACCTCTGTGGGCCTCGCGGTGTACTTCGTCGTGCTGATCGGGGCCATGCTCTGTGAGCTGCGCAGCCGCCCGGAGCGCTGCCTGTGAGCGCCGGCGTCCTGGCCCTCCAGATCGGCGCAGGGATCGCGACCTACGAGCTGATCCGGTACCTCGTGGTGCGCCGGATCCGGACCGTGGTGCGGACCGGGGCGGTGCAGTTCGTGCGCCGTCACCGGATCCAGCTCGAGAGCGCACGGTTCATCGATCGCCTGTGGATCCGGGAGGCCCTGGCCCAGGATCCCCGGATCGAGGCCGCTGTCGCCCGGATCGCCCGCGAGACCGATCACTCGGTGGTGGAGCTGCACGAGCGGGTGGACGCCTACGTCGAGGAGATCGCGCCGTTCTTCTCGCTGTCCGCCTACTACCGGCTGGGCTCTGTCCTGGCCAAGCGCGTGATCGGGTTCTTGTTCGAGATGGTGGTCGAGCGGGGGGGGTTCGAGGAGCAGGTGGCGGCGGTCCCCAAGAAGGCGGTCCGGGTCTATGTGATCAACCACCGAGCCAACATGGATCCCCTGATCCTGGCCTATGGGCTGCTCAGGCACGTCCCGATGTCGTATGCGGTGGGGGAGTGGGCGCTGGTGTGGCCGCTGCACACGCTGTTTCGGTCCTTTGGCAGCTACTTTGTGCGCCGGGGGGAGCTTGATCCGCTGTACCACGCGGTGCTCGAGCGGTTTATCCAGCTGCTCGCGGGGCAGGGGGCGGTCACTGGCTTCTTCATCGAGGGGGGACTGACCCGCGACGGCGCGCTGCGGAGGCCCCGGACGGGCCTGCTGGACTACATCATCGGGCTCCGCCACGACCAGCCCGAGCGCGACATCGCGTTCATGCCCGTGGGGCTCAACTACGATCGGGTGTTCGAGGATCGCATCCTGGTGCGGCGGGGCAGCGGCTCCGCCCCGGCGCCGACCCGGGCCGAGCGCCTCGAGAACGTGATCAGCATCCTGGTGTCGATCCCCAGCCTGATCCTGGCGAACCTGCTGCGGGTGGCCACCCGATCCCACCGCAAGTTCGGCTATGCAGCGATCGAGTTCGGGGAGCCGCTGTTGTTGTCTGAGTGGCCAGGGGGCAGCGAGCTGCACACCCTACCCGACGAGCCCCGCCGGGCAGCGCTCGACGCCTTGGGGGAGGAGCTGCTGCTGCGCAGGGTGGGAGCGGTGATCCCGGCGACGCCGGTGGCCCTGCTGTGCGAGGCGCTGCGCAGGGGAGGTGACGACGACTGGGGGGCGCTGCGGAGGCGGGTCCAGCAGGTCATCGCCGAGCTCCGGGCGGTGGGGGCACCGCTGGCCCTCGGGGCTGCGTTCCAGGGGCTGCTGCAGCCCCAGCCTGACGATCTCCCCTCGATCCACGAGGCGTTCGATGCACAGCTGGCCGAGGCCGACATCGCCGAGCGGATCGGCTCGCTGGCGAGCCAGCTGCTGCTCCGCCGGGGGGTCCTGCGCAGGGTGCTGACGCCCACCGGCGACGGGGTGGAGATCGTGGCTGGCTTCGAGGACATCGTCAGCTACTATGCCAACTCGATCCGCCACCACCTCGCGCCGGCTGTGGAGCCCTCCGCCGGGCAGTGAGCCCCCGCCGGCCTATCCCTCGCGGTAGATCTCGACGCGATCGAGCTTCACCGTGCCGTTTCCAGCGTGGGCGATCTGGGTTACCAGCTCTCCCCCCGAGGTGACCCTGCCGAAGACGGTGTGCTTGCCGTCGAGCCAGGGCGTGGGGACCTCGGTGATGAAGAACTGTGAGCCGTTGGTGTTGGGGCCGGCGTTGGCCATCGACAGGACCCCCGGCGTGTCGTGCACCAGCTCCGCGACGATCTCGTCGCCGAAGCGGTAGCCGGGGCCCCCCCGCCCGTCGGCCTGGGGGCAGCCCCCCTGGATCATGAAGTCGGGGATCACCCGGTGGAAGACGGTGCCGCTGTACAGCGGCTCGGTGGTGGGCTGGCCGTTGGGCTTGCGCCACTCGACCGTGCCGGTCGCCAGCGCGACGAAGTTCGCCACCGTCCGGGGGACCTTGCGCTCGTAGAGATCTGCCTCAATGTTGCCTTTGGAGGTGACAAATCGGGCCTTGAGCTGGCCGGATCCCGGGACGTCGACCGGCGGTGCAGGGGTATCGTTGGTCATGTGTGTATCCT